>NZ_CP155619.1:1248099-1560124 GCF_039697315.1 Pseudomonas abietaniphila
CGCTTGCCCGCGATCTGCCGGGAACCGGCAGCAAGACCCGTGCATGCGGAGTGTCAGGCATAGTCGAGTCGCCTGATTTTGCTACCGCTGCGCGGCAGATCGCGGGCAAGGTGGAGCGCCACCCCGGTCGCTCCTAAGGCCTCCGGCCAGAATCAAAAGCGGCGACGCCATCTCAACCCCGCGTGATCATTTCACGCTCCGCGCGGGGATGCATGGTAAGACGCTCTGCGTCCAAGTCGACGCGGAGCGTCAATCGATGCGTTACCACGCGGAGCGTGGGAACGATCAACTGCTCTTGGCTCTGGCTTTTGATCTTCCTGCCTCGCCAGTCCAGACACCACAAAACGCGACTTGGGTGCAGGCTGAACGCAGGCGCCGTGGAGTGGGCCGAGCGGCATGGATGCCGCGAGAGCGCTGCCCGGACATGGATGTCCGTTCAGCGCGGACCCACGGAGCGTCGCCGGAGTGAGCAACCCGCCGAAGGCGGAACGCTTCTGCCGTTAGGCAGAATTCTGTCAACATAGCCGTGACTAATGATACGAGCCAATCCCGACCTGCACCGTGCCACGCACCACAACACCCGCTATTCTCCCCCAATGACCCCATTCCCCACCCTCGCCGCCCTGCCCCGTCAACTCCGTACGCCTCAAGTGCGCGACCTCGCATGGGCGATTCTTTCGCCGCCTATGCTTGCGGTAACCGAGTGGCCGCAGCGTCACCCCTTGAGCGGCAGCGACTGGGTGCAGCATCCCGAGGATTTGGCTGACTTCCTGCGCGCCCTCGATCAGGACAGCAGTGCATTGCTCGACTGGCTATCGAAAAGCTCGATCCGCCGTCTGGGTCTGTATTACGAACGCCTGTGGCACTTCGCAATCCGGCACGCGCCGGGCGTGGACATGATCGCCGCCAACCTGCCGATCCGGATCGAAGGCCGCACGCTGGGCGAACTGGATATGCTGCTGCGGGACCGGGATGGCGTTCACCACGTCGAACTGGCGGTCAAGTTTTACCTCGGGCCTCAGGACGGAAACGGTGAGGACCCGGCGCGCTGGCTGGGACCGGGCTCCCATGACCGGCTCGACCTGAAGCTTGCGCACCTCAACGAGCATCAGCTGCCAATTTCGGCGAGAGACGAAAGTCGTCAGGCGCTCGCGGCACTGGGCATTGAGTCGCTGGACGACCCTCCGCTCAAGGCTGAACTGTGGCTCGGCGGATACCTGCTCTACCCGTGGCCTCACCAAGCCGTTTCACCCGAGGGCGCCAATCAGGATCATCTGCGCGGGCGATGGTTGCACCAGAAGGATTGGCCGAGCTTCGCCGCCCGACATCCCGAAGGGCGCTGGCAACTGCTGCCTCGTCACGCCTGGCTGGGACCGGCGCGCTACGACGAGGCGTGGAGCGCCGGTGAGTTTCAGGCCTGGCTGGAGCAACTCGCGCCAATCGCCCCGGCGCAATTGCTTGTTCGCCTGATCGAGACGCCCGACGGTCATTGGGAAGAGGCCGAACGGCTCTTTCTGGTGTCTGACCTCTGGCCCGCTGATGCAGACGCGGGTGCGGTCACACACTCAATCTCAGCACCAGCGCCGCCAGCGTGATCAACAGCACCGGCAGTGTCAGCACGATGCCGACCCGGAAGTAATACCCCCAGCCGATGCTTACGCCTTTGCGCGCCAGCACGTGCAACCACAGCAAAGTGGCCAGACTGCCAATCGGCGTGATCTTAGGTCCCAAGTCGCTGCCAATGACGTTGGCGTAGATCATCGCTTCCTGAAGCGGGCCATGCGCCTGGCTGGCGTCGATCGACAGCAGGCCAATGAGCACGGTCGGAAGATTGTTCATCACCGAAGACAACAACGCCGTGAGCACGCCCGTCCCCATCGCCGCACCCCAAAGGCCATGTTCAGCAAACCGGTCCAGCCAGCCCGCGAGGTAGGTGGTCAGGCCTTCGTTGCGCAGCCCATAGACCACCAGGTACATACCCAGCGAGAAAATCACGATTTGCCACGGCGCGTCTTTCATCACCTTGCGTGTGGAAATCTTGTGGCCCTTGGCGGCAATGCCCAGCAGGATCGCCGCGCACACCGCCGAGATCGCGCTGATCGGAATGCCCAGCGGTTCCAGCGCAAAACAGCCCACCAGCAAGATTACCAACACCCACCAGCCCGCCAGGAACGTGGCGCGGTCGTGAATGGCAGAGCTCGGTTCAGCCAGTTGCGAGGCGTCGAACGTCTTGGGGATGTCGCGACGGAAGAACAGCATCAGCACCGCCAGGGTTGCAGCGACGCTAACCAGGTTCACCGGCACCATCACCGAGGCGTAGCGATTGAAGCCGATGCCGAAGTAGTCAGCGGAGACGATGTTCACCAGATTGGAGACCACCAGCGGCAGGCTTGCAGTGTCGGCAATGAAACCGGCGGCCATGACGAACGCCAATGTGGTCGCCGGTGAAAAGCGCAGCGCCAGCAGCATCGACATGACGATCGGCGTGAGGATCAACGCCGCGCCGTCGTTGGCGAACAAGGCGGACACCAACGCGCCCAGCAGCACGATGAACGCAAACAGCGAGCGGCCCTTGCCATTGCCCCAGCGCGCGACGTGCAACGCCGCCCAGTTGAAGAACCCGGCTTCATCGAGCAGCAGGCTGATGATAATCAGCGCAATGAACGTGCCCGTGGCGTTCCAGATGATGTGCCAGACCTGAGGAATGTCCGTCAGATGCACCACACCGAAGAGTAATGCCAGCACCGCGCCGAACGTCGCACTCCAGCCGACCCCCAGTCCTTTCGGCTGCCAGATGACTAAGGTGATGGTAACCAGGAAGATCAGGGCGGCTATGAGCATTTAACGTCGGGTTCTCGGGAGCAGGATGGCGAGGATGCCAAGCAACGGCAGGAATGAGCAAAGGGTGTAGACATAGACGATGCCGTGAAGATCCGCGAGGTGGCCTAATAATGCTGCACCAATGCCGCCAAAGCCGAACATCAGGCCGAAGAAGATCCCGGCGATCATGCCGACGTTGCCTGGAACCAGTTCCTGGGCGTAAACCACGATGGCCGAAAACGCCGAAGCGAGGATGAAGCCGATGATTACGCTCAGCACGCTGGTCCAGAACAGATCGGCGTATGGCAGCGCGATCGTAAACGGCGCGACGCCGAGAATAGAAAACCAGATCACCGCCTTGCGGCCGATCTTGTCGCCAATCGGGCCACCGAAAAACGTCCCCGCCGCCACCGCTGCAAGGAACATAAATAGGTGCAGTTGCGAGCTGGCCACGGTCAGCTGGAATTTATCGATCAGGAAAAAGGTGAAGTAGCTGGTGAAGCTGGCCATGTAGAAATACTTGGAAAACACCAGCAGCGCCAACACCACCAGTGCGCCGGTCACGCGGCCCTTGGACAGTCCGTGAGTCGCCGCCTGACCAGCCTTCAGCTTGAACAGCGCAAGGTGCTTTTTGTACCAGCGGCTGATGACGTACAGCAGCCCCACCGAGAACAAGGCGATCAGACCGAAGTACGCGATATGCCCCTGCCCGAACGGGATGATGATCGCGGCGGCCAGCAACGGCCCGATGGCTGAGCCACTGTTGCCCCCGACCTGGAAGCTGGATTGCGCCAGACCAAAACGTCCACCGGACGCCAGTCGGGCGATCCGCGACGCTTCGGGGTGGAAGGTCGACGAGCCGATGCCGATCAGACCGGCCGCCAGCAAGATCAGGGGAAAACTGCCCACGGTCGCGAGCATCAGCACACCCGCCAGAATGCACAGCGATCCTACCGGCAGCACCAGCGGGTTCGGGTGGCGGTCGGTGTAATAACCGACCCAAGGCTGCAGCAACGACGCCGTGACCTGAAACGTCAGGGTGATCAGCCCCACTTGAGTAAAACTCAAGCCGTACGACGTTTTGAGCATCGGATAGATCGACGGCAGGATCGACTGGATCAGGTCATTGAGCAGGTGCGCCAACGCCACGGCACCAATGATGCGCATGACCAGCGGACTGGATTGAGGGATCGTGGGGGTCGCGGTCGAGGGGCTGGTGACGGCCATCGGGTTCATCCATCGGACGGTTGAGCGCCGCACGCGAGATGATGACAAAAGATGTCGGCGGCATAAGGGGTCGCCAATGTGCCATTTTTTGGGGCAGTGATGCCATGTTTTGTTGCGAGTTTGCGGGGCTCATCTCATCAGACTCTTCTGTGGGAGTGAGCTTGCTCACTCCCACAGGGACGGCCCAAGCCCTAGGCGGCGGGCTGCATCGCTGGACGCCGGGCCAGGCTGCCGTCCACATCGTGCAGCGACACCTTCGAGGTCTCGGGCAATGCCAGACCGCCGACCAGCCCCAGAAGCGCGATCACAATCAGGTAGAACGCAGGCGACAGGTTGCTGCCCGTCAGGCCGATCAGCCAGGTCGCCATCAGGGGCGCGGTGCCGCCGAAGATCGTGTACGCCATGTTGTAGGTGATTGCCGAGGCGGTGTAGCGCGTGCGTGTCGGAAAGGTTTCCGACAGCAATGCCGCTGTCACCACATTACACAGGACGGCGCCGGTCGCCAGCAGCATCACCCCGACGATCGATCCGGTGAACGATCCGGAACTCGCCATCAGGAACGACGGATACACCACTACCGCCAGCAGGACACAGGCGGTAATCACTGTCGCCCGACGCCCGACCTTGTCGGAAAACGCCCCGGCCACCGGACACATCACTGCGGCAAAAAGCAAGGCAATCAGCGACACAAGCAACGCAGTCGCCCGGCTCAAACCACCCGCCACTTGCAGGTAGGTCGCGAAGTAGGTGGTGAACATGTAGAACGACAGCGCCGTCAGCGAAATGAATGCGCCTAAGGCGCAGATCGCCCCACCGTGATTGCGCAGGGTTTCCTTGAGCGGCGAATGCGCGACGGCGTGTTCCTCGGTGACCGCCTGGAACGCCGGGGTTTCGTCGAGCTTCCAGCGCAGATAAAGACCGACCAGCCCCAGTGGCGCGGCGACCAGAAACGGCAGACGCCAGCCCCAACTGCTCATGGCGTCGGCAGACAGCGAGGCCTCCAGCGCATACGCGAAAATCGCCGCTGCGGCGAACGCCGAGAAGGTCGAAACGGGCACGAAACTGCCGTACCACGCGCGTTTGCCCCGTGGGGCATGTTCCATCAGGTAGGCACAGGCACCGGCGTATTCGCCACCGGCCGAGAACCCCTGCGCGCAGCGGATGATCGTGAGCAACACCGGTGCCGTCACACCGATGGCGGCGTAGGTCGGTAGCAGCCCGATGATCGTGGTCGCCCCGGCCATCAGCAGGATGGTGAACGCCAGCGTGCGTTTGCGGCCGATCCTGTCCCCGAGCATGCCAAAGAACAACCCGCCCAACGGACGGAAAGCAAAGGCCACGGCAAACACCGCGAAGGTCTTGAGCAATGCCACGCTGGCATCGCCACTGGGGAAGAATTGCTGGGCAATGGTGGTTGCGAGAAACCCATACACGGCGAAGTCGAACCATTCGACGAAATTGCCGATCCCGGCCGCAACGATGACTTTTCTCAAAGTGGCAGGGTCAACCTGCTCAATGGCTGGAGTGGTCATGCAAACCTCGGCGCACGTAGGAAAGATCCGATTATCGGTACAGCGCCTGAGCCGCCTGACTCCAGAAGTGTCGCCGACATACTCAGGACCGACCTGTCGAGGTGTCTGGTCCGCAGGATTCGTGCCAGAGAGCGCGCGCGACGGGATAGGTATGCCCTCATTCTTTCGCCAAGCGACGAAACCCCGTGGGAGCGAATTCATTCGCGAGAGGCCGTAACATCCAGCACATCGCTGTCGGATGTAGCACCGCAGCACGAATGAATCAGCGTCCGCCCAAGCCCGCGACGAATGCTGTTTTTCCTTGAAGCCCGCCAGTGTGTACGAAGATCAGCCTGGAGCCCGCGGCAAAACGCCTAGCATCGACCGCCTGCCGCAACGCCAATAACGCCTTGCCGGTGTACAACGGTTCAAGCGGGATACCACTCTGCTGTTCACACTCAGCGATGAACACCATCAGCTCGGGATCGGCTTTGGCAAAGCCGCCTCGGCTGGCATCGAGCAATTCGTAACGCTGATCGTCGGACCCGCCGAGGATGGCCGGAATGTTCTGCGCAACGCCATGCCCCTCGGGCACTGCCATCGCCCCATACACCTTGTGCCCATCCGACTCCGCAAGCACAAGACCCGCCAATGTGGTTCCCGTACCGCAGGCCAGCCACCAGCCGTCGTAGTCCTCCCAGCCGAGATCAGCAAGCTGGCGGCGCGCCTGACTCACAATCTCGGCGCAGCCCAACGCGCCATCCAGCCCGCCACCGCCTTCTGGAACCGGATGCAGCTGTGGATAACGCTCACGCCACGGCGCCCAGAAATCCGGTTCATGCCGGGCGCGGTAACCGGCATAGCCCAGCCAGTGCAGCGCCATGCCGAACGCCTGCACATCGAGCATCGTAGGGGTTTGCACCGGATGCCCGCGCACCAGCCCGACCGTTGCAAAGCCAAACCGCTTCCCCGCTGCGGCCAGTGCGTGAAGGTGATTGGAATGCGCGCCACCTAGACTGATCAGCCCTTCAGCGCCGGCCTGGCTGGCGGCCGTCAGATGGTGTTTCAGTTTGAACCACTTGTTGCCACTGATCAGAGGGTCGATCAGGTCGAGGCGCTGGATGGCGACGTCGATGCGGGCTGCACGGAGCCAGTCGAGATGGAGGGGTTGCAGCGGGGCGGGAGGGAGCATGGCGATCGTTGATCAATCAAAGAAGGCGGAGTTTACCACCGCAACTGAGCCCTGCCGGGCTCAGTCCGCCTTGTTAGTCACGACCGCCGATGCGTGTAGGAGCGATCAGGGTGGCGTTTCTACAGGGTGAAGCGGGCATTCGCCCCTTACAGCTCTGCCGCCAGTCGCGAGCCCTGGTTGATCGCGCGCTTGGCGTCGAGCTCAGCCGCGACGTCGGCACCACCGATCAGGTGCACGCTCTGACCTGCGGCCTGCAAGCCATCGTACAGTTCACGCAGCGGGTCCTGGCCTGCGCAGATCACCACGTTATCCACCGGCAGCAACTTCTCCTCGCCCTCCGCGCCGATGCGGATGTGCAACCCGGCATCGTCGATCTTCAGGTATTCGACGCTGTTGAGCATCTGGACCTGCTTATTCTTGAGCCCCGTGCGATGAATCCAGCCAGTGGTTTTACCCAGGCCATCACCGACCTTCGAGGTCTTGCGCTGCAGCAGGAACACCTGACGTGCAGGCGCATGCGGATGAGGTCTGATCCCGGCGACACCACCGCGCGCCGACAACGCACCATCGATGCCCCACTCTTCCCAGAACGCGTCGCGGTCCAGACTGGTGGAGACGCCCTGATGCACGAGGAACTCGGAGACGTCGAACCCGATGCCACCCGCGCCAATCACCGCCACAGATTTGCCCACCGGTTTGCGCCCCAGAATCACGTCCAGATAGCTCAGCACCTTGGCGTTGTCGACGCCTGGAATGGTCGGAGTCCGAGGGGCGATACCGGTCGCCAGAATGACCTCGTCATACCCCTTGCCCACCAGGTCGTCGACCGCGACGCGGGTGTTCAAACGCACATCGACACCGGTGGTCTGGAGTTTGCGACCGAAGTAGCGCAGGGTCTCGTAGAACTCTTCCTTGCCCGGGATACGTTTGGCGATATTGAACTGACCGCCGATTTCGCCGGCCGAGTCGAACAGCGTCACGGCATGCCCACGCTCTGCGGCGACGGTGGCCGCTGCGAGACCCGCCGGACCGGCCCCAATCACCGCGATCTTCTTGATCTGCTTGACCGGCAGGTAGTTGAGCTCGGTTTCGTGACACGCGCGCGGGTTGACCAGGCAACTGGTGAGCTTGCCACCGAAGGTGTGATCCAGGCACGCCTGGTTGCAACCGATGCAGGTGTTGATTTCGTCACCGCGACCGGCCGCGGCCTTGTTGACGAAATCGGCGTCCGCGAGAAATGGACGCGCCATGGACACCATGTCGGCATCGCCTTCGGCCAGCACCTGCTCAGCGATTTCCGGCGTATTGATGCGGTTGGTGGTGATCAGCGGAATCGACACCGAACCGCGCATCTTCGCGGTCACCTTGGCGAACGCCGCACGCGGCACCTTGGTGGCGATGGTGGGAATACGCGCCTCGTGCCAGCCGATGCCGGTGTTGATCAGGGTTGCGCCAGCCTGTTCGATGGCCTTGGCCAACTGCACCACTTCTTCCCAGGTGCTGCCGCCTTCGATCAGATCAAGCATCGACAAGCGATAGATGATGATGAAGTTCGCGCCAACGGCCTCGCGCACCCGACGCACGATGTCCACCGGCAGGCGCATACGGTTTTCGTAGCTGCCGCCCCAGCGGTCGGTCCGGTGGTTGGTGTGCGCCACGAGGAACTGGTTAATGAAATAGCCTTCCGAGCCCATGATTTCGACACCGTCGTACTCGGCGGTCTGGGCCAGGGTCGCGCAGGTCACGAAGTCCTGAATCTGCTTCTCGATGCCCTCCTCATCCAGTTCCTTGGGCTTGAACGGGTTGATCGGCGCCTGAATCGCGCTGGGCGCAACCTGCTTGGGGCTGTAGGCATAACGGCCCGAGTGCAGAATCTGCATGCAAATTTTGCCGCCAGCCTCGTGAACGGCCTTGGTGACAATGCGATGGTGATCGGCCTCTTCAGGCGTGGTCAGCTTGGCTGCGCCGGAATACACCCCGCCTTCGGCATTGGGCGCGATCCCGCCCGTGACCATCAGGCCGACACCGCCACGCGCCCGCTCGGCAAAGTAGGCCGCCATCCGCTCAAAGCCGCCCGGCTTCTCTTCAAGACCGGTGTGCATGGAGCCCATCAACGTGCGATTGCGCAGGGTCGTGAAGCCCAGATCCAGGGGAGCGAGCAAATGCGGGTAGTGTGCGGCGGCCATAAAAACTCCATCGAGCATCATCACGGGACGCGAGCACTCTGTGGCGCTCGTCGAATGGGTCAGGGACTTTAACGGTAACCCTGTTCATGACGCAGACAGTAAACAGCCCAAGGGTCACGCTCAATGACTGAAAGTGACAAGTTAATGATCGAGATGCGCAGCGGATCACCCATTAAGGCGCAATGACTTGGATTATCCGAATAGAGAGGCAGAGGCTGGCCTTGGGGCAAGGCCAGCGTAAACATTCAACAGCGAGGGGATCAACGACCCAGCATGACCGTTTGCATTCGCGCCTGGGCTTTTTGAACGCTCTGGGCTTGTGCGTTCAGGTCCTGCAACAGCGCGTTCAGTTCCGCCTGCACTTTGGCGTCCTGAACCTTGACCACCGCGCCATTGATTTCAATCTGCGCCTTATGGGCATCGACGTAATCGGCCACCTTCAAACTGCTGTCCAGAGTGCTGTTGATCTGAGGCACTACGCTCAGGAATGCAGTGGCGGGGACAGTCACGGTCCGGTCATACGCGCTGTCGTAAACCGCTTTCAGGTCTTCAGGCTGTTTGAGCTGGGCATGGGCACTGTCGGCCTTGGCCTGTTGCGCCTTCAGTTGCGTGGCCATGTCGTTCAAACCGCTTTGCACCGCCTTGAGGTCGTCACGGCGCGAAACCACATCGCCCAACGAGCGCACGGCGCTTTTCTGGACAAGAGTGCCCAACGGTTTGACGCTGGCGTCCATGTCGCTGTTGAAATCAGTGATCACCGCGTAGTGGGTTACATACTCGCCAAACGACTTCGATTCATCGGCCGTCAGTTTGGGCACATGAACCCCCGGTTTGTCGACGATGCGAGTCTGCAGAAATTGCTTGAATGCGGCGCGCTGGTCAGGCTCGCTGCTGCCGCAAGCGGCCAGTGCGAGCGGAAGCGCGATGGCGAGCAACCAGTGAGGGCGGAACGAGACGTTCATGTCGGTAAATCTCCAGGCAGTGAATAAACCCGTGGCAGCCGAGTGCCGCACACGAGCGGGTGATGAATGAGGCGGGGTCACGCTTCGAAAGGTTGCCGATGCACTGGCGACCTGCGAGCGACTGAAAGGTCGGTGCTATCCACCCGTTCCGTCGCTCAACTCAATACCGGATTCAGAGCAATACCGGCGCAGTCTGCTGAAGATCCGAAGCCGTCTCTTCCATCAACAGTCTCACCGTGCTGAGGAACAGGTCATGGCTCAGGATGCCGGTGGCGACGGTCGACAGCACGACCTTCCCTGACTCATCCTTGATCACGACCTTTTCGCTCCAGGCGCTCAGGTCAACGGTGCGCAGCGTAGCCACTGGCACTTGGCTGTCCTGGAGGTGCAGGACGTCGCGGGACACTCGGATCGGCAGCGTCTTCACGTTCAGGAAATCGCCGCCCATGCGTTTGCGCCATACCTGCGCGGAGTCGATGTAATTGAACGTCACGCTGCCGCCGGTCTGGAGCGTATGCAGCACCTCTGGCTGCCGGGCATTGAGATAGAGTTCGCGGAACAATTGCTGGAAATCCTGGAAGCCTTTGAGCGCTTCGATCACGCGATGGAAAGGTTCGCTTGCGTTGCGACGAATCGCCAGATTGGTCACCAGCCCCGTGAATCCCGTCTGCCCCGAACCGAACAGGTAGAGGTCTTCGATCTCGGTGAACGCCAGATAGGTTTTCTTGCCGTGGGTGATGTGGGCGATGCCGCGCTCATACAGCTCGTAGCGGCTCTGACGCGATTTCTTGTGCCACGCATGGACACCGAATGCTCCCAGGCCGAGGACCGCCAGGAAAGCGCTGGTGCAGTAAATCAGCAGGGTGGCGCTGGAAAACTCAAGCGCGCTGCCGCGTTGGGTCGTGAGCGTGACTGGCCCCGAACCGCTGACGGGGAGCAAGGTGCTCAGGTACAGCACGAAACCGGCCATGCCGAGCATGACCACGCCGAACACCAGAAGAAAAATCAGAAAGCCTGTGCCGTACTGAAAACGGGCGACCAGCTCGCCGGTGGCCGGCTCAGTGGTTGAGGTCGTTGAGGTCGTTGGCATGAGTGTTTTACGTCCCTGTCGTGGTGAATGAAGCCGCGCCGTCCGAATAGGCTTCGCCGTCTGACCGGCGCTGTAAGCGTGTCGCTCGCGGCTGCAAACCGCCGCTGAACGTGAGGCTAGATAGCCTGCGGAACAATAAATTCCCTTTGGATCCTATTTTTTTGTCGTTTTGAGAAACGTCGCTCATTCAGCGAGTCGAAAATCGCGCCCCTGGCCTCTAAACCCGCGCTGCCCCATGCAATGCCGCCGAATTATCGTTAAACCGCTGTTTTGTCGTATCCTGCCCGCCTCTCGATTCCGCATCCGCTATCTTCATCAGGGCAATCATCCGTCCCCCATGCGAAAAGTTCTTGGCACGTTCATCACAGTGGTATTGGCGATCCTTCTCGTCAGTTATGCGCTGTGGACGAGCAAGCGACATGCCGGCCACTACCTCACAGACCTGCGCATTCAGCTGGTGATCAACGATGGCCAACCCGGCGGGCACGGCAACCTGCTGGGCATTCAACCTGAATTGTTCCCGTCGGATTATTCGAGCCTCAAGCGCCTGCACCGCAAGCTCGCGGCCTATCTGGAGCAGGCTCGGGAGCGAGGTCTGCTCAACGACAAAACCGTCGTCGTACTGCCCGAACACATCGGCACGTGGCTGCTGGCGGTGGACGAAAAATCGCAGTTCTACGAGGCGACGACCATCGAAGAGGCCATGAACTGGCTGTCATTCAGCAACCCGTTGCTGTTCCTCGACGCCCTGTTTCACACCCGTGGTGAAAGCTGGCTGGATGACGTGCACTTGCGCATGAAGTCGCGCAGCATGGCGCGCGATTATCAGACGGTCTTTGGAGGGCTGGCCAAAGAGTTCGGCGTGACGCTGGTGGCCGGCTCCATCGTGTTACCCAACCCGAAAGTGCAGGACGGGCAGCTACTGGTCGGCACCGGCGCGCTGTACAACAGCAGCGTGGTATTCGGACGTGACGGCGTGCCGATGGGTCAGCCGCAACGGCAACTCTTCCCCAACCGGTATCAGCGCGGCTACATCCGCGCCGGTAAAAAAGCGCCGCTGAACGTCGTCGAAACGCCAGCCGGCCGCCTCGCCACACTGATCGGCAGTGACAGCTGGTATCCGGATAACCACAACCGCCTGGACGAGAGCGGAGCCGAGTTGATCGCCGTCCCGGCCTTCGTCGCAGGCACTGGCAGTTGGTCGCAGCCTTGGCGGGACGATAAACACGAAGCGCTCGCGGCGCATCTGCAACTCGGAACACAGCCCTTGAGCGAAGGCGACGCCTGGCAACGCCTGACCCTTGCTCCGATGACGCGCGTCAAAGCCGGCATCAGCGTCTTCATGCGCGGTCAGTTCTGGGATCAAGGCAGTGCTGGTCACAGTTTTGCCAGCCGGGGCGGCCAGAGCATCGCCGAACAATCCGTCAGCGCCGCGCCCAAGGGCGCCAAGCCCGGGCATGGGGCGCGCCTGATCAACCTGTGGTTGTGACTGGTGAACGCGCCCCGGGTCCGCCTCGGTGATCTGTCGGTCGGCTTCGTTCATGGCCTGGCCGGTGCCATCCGTGACTTGGGCCACGACCCGCAACCACTGCTCGATCAATTCGGTCTGGACCCGGCGCGGTTGGCGGAAGTCGGCGCAAGACTCTCGATTCCGCGCTACATGCGCCTGGGCCATGCGGCGATTCAACTGACCGGCACGCCGGCCCTGGGGCTGCGCATGGGGCGTTCGAGCCGGTTGAGTCAGGCTGGACTGGCCGGTGTGACGGCGGCTCAGGCGCCCACGGTAAGAGAGGCGGCGCGCACACTGATCCGTTTCGAGCCGTTGTACGGTTCCAATTATCGCGGGCAGTCGAGCTTTCACGAGGACAGCGAAGGCGCATGGCTGCGCTTCTATTCCATCAGCCCTTACAACGACTACAACCGTTTTGTCGTGGATTCGATTCTCGCGGGCTGGCTGCATCAGCTCTCTACACTGGCGGGCACAGAGGTCCTTGCCGAAAAAATCGAGATTGAATTCGACGCCCCTGCCTACGCCAGTGAATATGGCGCGCTGAGTGAAGAACCCGTGAGTTTCGAGGCGGGCGTCAACCAATTGCGTCTGAGCCAGCGCGTGCTCGGGCTGCGCAACCCGGATCATGTTCCTGGCACGTGGCGGCAGTTGCTGCAGCTGTGTGAGCGGGAACTGGAACAACTCACGCGCACCCGCAGCCTGCGTGAACGCATCACTCAGTTGCTGGGACCGTTGTTGAATGGTGGGCGGGAACCGGATCTGGAGGAAGTGGCAGCACGACTGAAGCTGCCCACCTGGACCCTGCGCCGCAAACTGGCGGAAGAAGGCACGCGCTTTCGCGCGATTCTCAATGACACTCGGCGAGATCTTGCGATGACCTATATCCGTGACACGGAACTGGCCTTTGGCGAGATCGCCTACTTGCTGGGTTTTGCGTCGGCCGAAGCCTTTCAACGCGCCTTCAAACGCTGGAACGGTCAGACCCCGGGAGAGTTCCGCCGCAGCCAACGTCATTCAGCCTGAGCGATGCTTAAAGCTCCGTAGCGTCGTCGGCGGGTTCAAGCGGATCAAGTTCGTAAGCCTGATATTCCAGCAGTTCTTCCTGATAATCATCCATCACTCATGCCCTCGTGGCTGTTCTCTTTCGTCTCAGTAGTCTTTTTCTGTCGTTTCAGCGACTGGTTTCACTGACCACGACCTTCACCCTAAAGTGCCGTCATGAAGGATAAATGAACGCTTCTTGAACAATAGACGAGGTGAACGCGGAAGCATTTACCGGCGCATCCGTGTCAAGGCTCTAGGGCGCGGTCCATGGCCAGTTGTTGAAATGTTTAGCTCAAGACCAAAAATCGTGCAAGTGGTCAGGAAATTCCTACGCCCATGGGTCACGCATCTGTAGGCGCGTGGCGTGTCCCGCGATCGGCTGCGCAGCAGTCGTCAACGGTGAAATACGGTGTATCAGGCAGATAGCACTTCATCCTTTTGCTGCCGGTTCCCGGCAGATCGCGGGACAAGCCGCGCTCCTACAGGTGCCAGCTCTTGACGTACCTGTCCTGTTCGCCATAGTCTTCGGGTCATGAACGTTACCCAGCATTTCTTCGGCCAGATAATTATTACCGCCATTCCAGTCATGGCGGGTTAGCCGACGTTTGCACCGAACCCGCCCTAGAGGCGGGTTTTTTCTCTCTGTCTCCCGGGCCCAAATCTCGAATCAGGAGTCAGACATGATCATCATCCGCCCTTCCCTCGCCGTCTTCTTGTCACGCCTGATCATCGCCACCCCTTCGACGAGGCCGACACGATGAACCAGATGCTCGAGAAAACGCTGGCCCAAGGCGACCTGCTCAATCACTACGTCAAAAAAATCCTCACCTCGCGCGTCTACGACGTGGCCGTGGAAACCCCGCTGCACGGCGCTCGTCAGCTGTCCGAGCGGCTGGGCAACCAGGTGTTGCTCAAGCGCGAAGACCTGCAGCCGGTGTTCTCCTTCAAGATTCGTGGCGCCTACAACAAGCTGGCCCAGTTGAGCCCGGAAGAACTGGCGCGGGGCGTGGTCACGGCGTCGGCGGGCAACCATGCGCAAGGCCTGGCGCTGGCGGCGAAGACCCTGGGGGTGTCGGCCACCATCGTGATGCCCAAGACCACCCCGGAGATCAAGGTCGAAGGCGTGCGCTCGCGCGGCGGCAAGGTGGTGCTGCACGGCGACTCGTTCCCGGAGGCGCTGGCGTATTCGCTGAAGCTGGTCGAGGAAAAAGGCTACGTCTACATCCACCCTTACGACGATCCAGACACCATCGCCGGGCAAGGCACGGTGGCCATGGAAATCCTGCGTCAGCACCCGGGCCAACTGGACGCGATCTTCGTGCCGGTGGGCGGCGGCGGGCTGATCGCCGGCATCGCGGCGTACGTGAAATACCTGCGTCCGGAGATCAAGGTGATCGGCGTCGAACCCGACGACTCCAACTGCCTGCAACAGGCCATGGCCTATGGCGAGCGGGTCGTGCTGCAGCAGGTCGGGCTGTTTGCCGACGGCGTGGCCGTGGCGCAGATCGGCCAGTACACCTTCGACATCTGCAAGGATTACGTTGATGAGGTGATCACGGTCAGCACCGACGAGATCTGCGCGGCGATCAAGGACATCTACGACGACACCCGCTCGATCACCGAGCCAGCGGGCGCGCTGGGCGTGGCCGGGATCAAGCGCTACACCGAGCAGTATGGCGTCAGCGGCCAGACCTTCGTCGCCATTGATTCAGGCGCCAACGTCAATTTCGACCGCCTGCGCCACGTCGCCGAGCGCGCCGAGCTGGGCGAAGGCCGCGAAGCGATCATTGCCGTGACCATTCCCGAGCAGCCGGGCAGTTTCAAGGCGTTCTGCGAGGCCATCGGCAAGCGCCAGATCACCGAATTCAACTACCGCTACCACACCGACCGCGAGGCGCACATCTTCGTCGGCGTGCAGACGCATCCTGAGAACGATCCGCGCAAGGCGTTGATCGCCAGCCTGACCGCGCAAGGCTTCCCGGTGTTGGACCTGACCGACAACGAACTGGCCAAGCTGCACCTGCGGCACATGGTCGGTGGGCATTCGGAGCGGGTCAGCGATGAAGTGGTGTTCCGCTTCGAATTCCCCGAGCGGCCGGGCGCGCTGTTCAACTTCCTCAACAAGCTGGGCGGCAAATGGAACATCTCGATGTTCCACTACCGCAACCACGGCGCAGCGGACGGGCGCGTCGTCGCGGGTCTGGTGGTGCCGGAGGATGAACGGCATCTGGTGCCCAAGGCACTGGCGGAGATTGGTTATCCGTACTGGGATGAGACGAACAACCCGGCGTACAAGTTGTTTCTCGGCTGACAGGGATCTACTTCTTTTGTAGGAGCGCGCTTGCCCGCGAGTGCGGTGAGTCAGTGAACACATCCATGACTGATATACCGCATTCGATGCCGTCGTAACCTCCGACGTCTCCCACAGGGACCGTATAGGCCCAGAGCCCTTGGTTGTCGCAAGACTTGTGACTGCCGCAGAACCTGTGGTTGCCTCAAATGTGTGGCTGGCGCAAACCTGGGGTGTCTCAAAATGTGGCTGGTGCAAAATCTGTGGGAGCTGCTGGAGGTTACGACAGTGGCGAATGCGGTGGGTCAGTGAACACATCCATGACTGACATACCGTATTCGCTGCCGTCGTAACCTCCGACGTCTCCCACAGGGACCGTACAGGCCCAGAGCCCTTGGTTGTCGCAAGACTTGTGACTGCCGCAGAACCTGTGGTTGCCTCAAATGTGCGGCTGGCGCAAACCTGGGGTTGCCTCAAATGTATGGCTGCCGCAAACCTGTGGGAGCTGCTGGAGGTTACGACAGTGGCGAATGCGGTGGGTCAGTCATAACACCGGAGACTGTTACACCGCCTACCCTGATCTCGCAACCTTCGACCTTTCCCACAGAGAGCGTTTAGAGAACCAAACGTGTGATTGGACCTCACTGCGCCGGCGTCACTGCCTCAGGTGCTGGCTCGCCAGCGGGAGCCGGCTCCTGCGCCGGTGTCGGTGCAGGCGTTTCAACAGGGGCAGCGGTTTCAGCCTTCAGCGGTTCAGGCTCTGCGGGGGCTGGCATGGGTTCGCTGCTTTGCTCGGCAGCCGCCGCAGGCGCTGTGGCCGGGGTGGCAAGCGGTGCAGGTGCGGCGGCGGGAGCAGCCGCAGGCGCTGCTGTCGCTGGCTTCTGCTCGGTCAACGCCGCCGCTTTTGCTGCGGGCGCAGGTTCCGGCATGCCCATATCAGCCTTGGGTTTATCTTCGATGTGCGCAGCTTTCTTCACTTCAGGCGGCAGGAAGTTTTCCACCAACGCGAAGAAACGATCGTAGAACTTGGACGAAGACACCGTTTCACTGGCCACCTTGACCATCGAATCGTCCGTAGACCCGATCGGCATCGACACCGAACCCAGCACACCGACACCCAGACTCGCCGAGTTATTCACCTTTTTCAGCGCGTAACGATCCTGAAGGGCGTTGGCAAACATGGTGGCTTTGCCGTCAGCATTGCCATCAGCCGCACAGACTACGCTGAAGCTGATCTCCATGTGTGTCTCGCCGGTCTGCTGGAAGCTCTTGTGGCCGCTGATCATTTTCGGATCACTGCTGGTGATGATGTAACCCTGGCTCAGCAGCGCCCGGCGTCCTGCCTCGCAGGTGGCGGAATCGGAGACGGGGTAGTTGCGCGAGAATGTCCCGGCGTCGTCGAAGTTTTCATGCTCATAGACAGTAGGCTTCTTTGACGAGCAGCCTGCGGCGGCCAGCAGGGCAAGAACCCAGCATGCGGTACGAAAGCTCAGTAATTTAGACATCAAACATCCCGGGGAAAAAGGTCGACAGAACAGTGGACCGGAGAAATCGCCGGTAAGTCTGCAACAAGCCTTGCATCGGATCAACGCAGAGTTTGCAACCAGGTGGATACATCCTGACGCGCAGAAGCGCTTGGCAGAGCCTGCGACGGGCTGCGTGGGGGTTTTCACGGCCGTTTGGCTCCCCCAACAGCGCGGCCGAGAAAACGCCCAGCGGACACAGGAATCGACTGACGGTCGTGGTTCTCATGCGCGCCATGGGTAACAGCCTTCAGATCTCGCCGTGCTCCATGCGCACGCCGAGGAATTCAAGGGCACGCCAGTAACCCGGGTAGGTCTTGCCCACGCAGTCAGGGTCCTGAATACGCACGCCCGAGACTTTTAGCCCCGCGAGGGCAAAACACATGGCGATGCGGTGGTCTGAGTGCGTGTTGATCAACGCGTTGCTGCTGGTCCCGGCCAACCCGGGATCCGCCGCGACCAGCAAATCATCGCCCTCCACCGTCGCAAGGCCAGGACGCACCTGATTCAGACCGTCGTGCAGGGCCTGAACCCGGTCGCACTCCTTCACGCGCAGGTTGGCCAGATCCACGAACCGCACCGGCGTTTTATTGAACGCTGCCAACACTGCCAACGTAGGGATCGCATCCTGCATCTGCGAGCCGTTGATGACCGCCGGCATGTTCGGGAACTGGGCGATCACGTCCATTGCCTTGGCATCGGGCTGGGTGAACGCTTCGGCAGCGACCCCCAGATCGATCTTCCCCGCAGTCAGCGCTTCAGCCGCCCACAGGTAGGTCGCGGCTGAAGCATCGGGCTCGATCTGATAATCGCACGCGGTGTAACCGGTGGGCGAAACACGCCAAAGCGCTTCGTCAACGACCTCCACCTCGGCACCGAACGCGCGCATGCAGGCAATGGTCAGGTCGATGTACCCGCGAGCGCCGATCTCTTTACCGGTCAGCGCCACTTCAATCGGCGCATCACCACAGGCGGCAACCATCAGCAATGCCGAGACGTACTGACTCGACAGACCGCCATCAATTTCAAAGCGCGTGGCCTTGATCGAACCGCTGCCATGGATGACCACGGGCGGACAACCCGTGGCGCTCTCGGCGTTCAGACCGCCCTTGCGCAAAGACTCCAGCAGCGGACCAATAGGACGCTTCTGCATGTAATGGTCGCCATCCAGCGTCACGCTGCCGTTGACGGTACACACCGCAGCGGTGAGAAAGCGCACGGCCGTGCCGGCATTCCCCAGAAACAGCGGTCCTTCAGGCACCTGCAAACGGCCACTGCTGGTTACCACGAAACTGGTGTCATCCGGTTCTTCGATGGTGACGCCCATCTGCCGCAAGGCATTGGACATGTGTCGTGTGTCGTCGCTTTTAAGTGCGCCGCGCAGGTGGCTGGTGCCTTTGGCCAGCGCCGCCAGCAACAAAGCACGGTTGGTGATCGACTTGGAGCCAGGTGGCGCAACGTGCCCCGTCAACGGAACACCCGGCGGGATCACAGTGATGGTTTGGTTCATGCCCATGGGTCCAGCTCTCCAGGTTCGAAGTCAGCGCGGCTTAACAAGCCGGCAATGATGTCATTTATCCGTGCACTCTGCAGTATCGAGTTAACGCCCGCGACAAGGGCTTGATCGACGCTACACCGCTTTCCCCGAATCCAGGCGGTATTCCCGCCCCACCTCCATCAGCGATCGCAGCGTATCGGGGTCGGGTTGATAGCCCAGCAATTCTCTGGCCTTGGAACAATCAACGGTCAGTGATCCGCACAGCTGGGTATACAAATCGCCCTTACCCATCAGTTTGAGCAATCCTCCCAGCAGCATGGGGGGAACCGGGATCGACCACTGTCGTTTCTGCATCCCCTGGGCAAGCGCGTCAAGTATCTGCGGGGTAGACACGTCAGTGCCATCGCTGGCGAGGAACAGTTGCCCAGCGGCCTTGGGGTGCTGTGAAGCCAACGCGATCAGGCGGGCCAGGTTATCGATGGACACGATGCTTCTGGCATTGCGTACCGAGCCAAACGGGCTGGGAATGCCTTTATCCACCACCTTCAGCAAGGTTCTGAAGTTACCGGGGGCTTGCGCGCCGTAGACCAGGGGCGGGCGAATAATCACCAGCTCCATGACCTCTGACCGGACGAGCGCTTGCAACCCTTGTTCGGCGTCCAGTTTGGAGCGGGCGTAATGTGCGACCGGCCGAGGCACAGAGGTCTCGGTGAAACGCTGGCCGCCGGATTCGTTGCCGTTGACCCCGATCGAACTGATGAAAACGAAGCGTCCGACGCCCGCCGCCATCGCCATGCGCGCCAATTCCAGCGTCGCATCACAGTTCACTGCCCGGTAGAGATCTGCAGTGTCACCCTGCTTGTTCAGCACATGCGCCCTGCCCGCGAGGTGCACGATGCAATCGACCGAACCGAGGCAGCCCCCGACCGCGTTCGGATCAGTAAAGTCAGCGGCACGGTAGTCGACGCCCGGTACGCTTCCTTCTCCGGACCGGGACACACCGATCACGGAGTGCCCGTCACCGACCAGCCACTCACACAGCCGGGTGCCGATGAATCCAGTGGCTCCCGTAACAAGAATCCGCATGGTTCGAAACTCGATATCCCTAAAGGGAGTGCATGATAAACGCAGAAGTCGTGGCGAGACGGCCGCCCACTTTTCGCAGGCACAAAAAAAGCGACCCAAGGTCGCTTTCTTTGTCGCTTCAAGGAGTTCAAGGGCCTTGAAGCTATGTATGGCGCAGCGGACGGGACTCGAACCCGCGACCCCCGGCGTGACAGGCCGGTATTCTAACCGACTGAACTACCGCTGCGTGTCGCACAGACTTGCATCTGTTTAACTCTGTTGAAACCGGCTTTTTAGAAGCCTGCTTCGTATAACACTGATTGATTGCCTTGGCGTTCAATCTCAAACCGGACTCAATATCCGATCTGGAAAATATGGCGCAGCGGACGGGACTCGAACCCGCGACCCCCGGCGTGACAGGCCGGTATTCTAACCGACTGAACTACCGCTGCGCAGTGGTGGACTTGCGTCCTGCTGAATCTCAGTAACCTTCAGCGTGTCTTCCAAACTTCGTAGCGTCAGCTACTCAGCGCTCAACGATGGTGGGTGATGACGGGATCGAACCGCCGACATTCTGCTTGTAAGGCAGACGCTCTCCCGGCTGAGCTAATCACCCTTTGCTTCGCTGAGGCCGCGAAATTTACGCAGGTACCGAACCTAAGTCAATAGCCTGCTTGAAGTTTTTTTTAAAAAACAGTTTTCAGCTGCAAGCTTCTCGCGGCAAGTTAAAAGAAAAAAGCGAACCATGAGGTCCGCTTTTCACTTGAAGCTTGAAGCTTGGCGCTGCTTCATTCCACGTAGATCATTTTCTTGCTCATGCCGCCGTCGACCACGAACTCCTGCCCGGTAACGAATCCTGAGTTCTTCGACAGCAGCCAGGCGACCGTCGCCGCAACGTCCTCGACCGTCCCCACCCTGCCCGCCGGATGTTGAGCATGATCGGCGTCGGACAACGGTTCGGCACGGCGTTGAGAAGGATCACGGGCATCGATCCAGCCAGGACTAACCGCATTGACCCGAACCTGCGGCCCCAGACTCATGGCCAACGCGTGCGTCAGCGCCAGAAGGCCACCTTTGCTCGCCGCGTAGGCTTCGGTGTCGGGCTCAGACTGTCGGGCGCGCGTCGAACTCAGATTGACGATGCTGCCACCGTGGGCGCGCAGATACGGCGCACAATGTTTCGCCAACAGCATGGGGCCGCTGAGATTGACGGCCAGCACGCGATTCCAGTGCGCCAGATCAAGGCTTTCGAGCACCCTGTTGCGGGGATCGGCCACCGCAGCGTTGCACACCAGCGCGTCCAGACGGCCAAACATGCCGAGCACCTCGGCAACACCTTTGGCCACCTGCTCCTCGCTGGAAACGTCCATGGCGATGAACGAAGCATTGTCACCAAGCACACCGGCGACGGCCTCACCACGCTGACGGTCCACGTCAGCCAGCACGACCTGCCAGCCTTCAGTGATCAGCCAGGCAGCGATGCCCAGGCCAATCCCGCGCGCAGCACCCGTCACCAGTGCGACGCGGCCGTTGTGAACCCCGGCCGCCTCAACCACTAACTCATTCACAGGGCAGCCAGACCACGCGCCAGGTCGGCCTTGAGGTCGGCAACGTCTTCCAGGCCCACGGCAACCCGGATCAGGCTGTCGCGAATGCCGGCAGCTTCACGCTCCTGCGGCGACAGACGGCCGTGGGAGGTGGTGCTTGGATGGGTGATAGTGGTTTTGGTGTCGCCCAGGTTTGCCGTGATCGAAATAAGGCGCGTCGCATCGATGAAGCGCCAGGCGCCGTCTTTGCCACCCTTGACTTCAAAACTGACGACGGCACCGAATGCCTTCTGCTGACGCTTGGCGAGGTCGTGCTGCGGGTGGCTTTCGAGACCGGCGTAATGCACTTTTTCGATGCCGTCCTGTTGCTCCAGCCACTGCGCCAGCTCGAGCGCGCTCTGGCAGTGCGCACGCATACGGATGTTCAGGGTTTCGAGGCCCTTGAGGAACAACCAGGCGTTGAACGGACTCAGGCTCGGTCCGGCAGTGCGCAGGAAGCCAACGACTTCTTTCATCTGCTCGCTGCGACCGACGACCACACCGCCCATGGCGCGACCTTGACCGTCGATGAACTTGGTCGCGGAGTGCACGACCACGTCCGCGCCCATGCGCAACGGTTGCTGCAGCGCCGGGGTGCAGAAGCAGTTGTCGACGACCAGCATCGCGCCCTTGCCGTGAGCGATCTCGGCCAGTGCCGCGATGTCGACCAGTTCGGCCAGCGGGTTGGACGGCGACTCGACGAACAGCAACTTGGTGTTCGCCTTGATCGCCGCGTCCCAACCGGACAGTTCGGCCAGCGGCACGTAATCGACCTGCACGCCAAAACGCTTGAAGTATTTCTCGAACAGGCTGATGGTCGAACCGAAGACGCTCTTGGACACCAGCACGTGATCGCCCGCACTGCACAGGCTCATCACGGTCGCCAGGATCGCCGACATCCCCGTGGAGGTCGCAACCGCCTGCTCGCCGCCTTCCAGCGCGGCGATGCGCTCTTCGAAGGAGTGCACCGTCGGGTTGGTGTAGCGCGAATAGACGTTGCCCGGCATGTCACCGGCAAACGTGGCGGCCGCATCGGCTGCCGTGCGGAACACGTAGCTCGAGGTGAAGAACAATGGATCGCTGTGTTCGCTCTCCGGCGTACGGTGCTGACCAGCGCGAACGGCGAGGGTGTCGAACCCCACGCCCTCCAGATCGCTGTCCAGTCGACCGGCATCCCATTGCTGAGTCATGCCGCCTACTCCTTGTCTGAATTAATTGTTGTACAGATCGATGATCGCGCTCACCGCCTGAGTCTTGACCTTGGAAGCGTCGTTACGCGCCTGCTCGATCTTGTTCAGGTAATGCTCGTCGATATCACCGGTCACGTACTTGCCGTCGAAGACCGAGCAATCGAAGTTGTCGATCTTGATCTTCTTGCTGCCACTCACCGCTTCGATCAGGTCACTGAGGTCCTGATAGATCAACCAGTCGGCACCGATGAGGTCGGCCACGTCCTGAGTCGAACGGTTGTGAGCGATCAGCTCGTGAGCACTCGGCATGTCGATGCCGTAGACGTTGGGGAAGCGTACAGCGGGGGCCGCGGAGCAGAAATACACGTTCTTGGCGCCGGCTTCGCGGGCCATCTGGATGATCTGCTTGCAGGTGGTGCCGCGCACGATGGAGTCGTCCACCAGCATCACGTTCTTGCCACGGAACTCAAGTTCGATGGCGTTGAGCTTCTGGCGCACGGACTTCTTGCGTGCGGCCTGGCCCGGCATGATGAACGTCCGGCCGATGTAACGGTTCTTGACGAAGCCTTCGCGGAACTTCACGCCCAGATGGTTGGCCAGTTCGAGGGCGGCCGTGCGGCTGGTGTCCGGAATCGGGATGACCACGTCGATGTCGTGATCAGGACGCTCGCGCAGGATCTTGTCGGCCAGCTTCTCGCCCATGCGCAGGCGCGCTTTGTAGACCGAGATGCCGTCGATGATCGAGTCCGGGCGCGCCAGATACACGTGTTCGAAGATGCAAGGCGCGTATTGCGGGTTCTTCGCGCACTGGCGGGTGTGCAGCTTGCCGTCTTCAGTGATGTAAACAGCTTCGCCCGGCGCCAGGTCACGGATCAACGTGAAGCCCAGCACGTCGAGCGCGACGCTTTCGGACGCGATCATGTACTCGACGCCTTCGTCGGTATGACGCTGACCGAACACGATCGGGCGGATGGCATCCGGGTCACGGAAACCGACGATGCCATAACCGGTGATCATCGCCACCACAGCATAGCCACCACGGCAGCGGTTATGCACATCAGTCACGGCCGCGAAGATGTCTTCTTCGGTCGGCTGCAGCTTGCCGCGCACGGCCAGCTCGTGGGCGAAGACGTTGAGCAACACTTCCGAATCGGAGTTGGTGTTGACGTGGCGCAGGTCAGATTCAAAGATCTCCTTGGCCAGTTGCTCGACGTTGGTCAGGTTGCCGTTGTGCGCCAGCGTGATGCCGTACGGCGAGTTGACGTAGAACGGCTGGGCTTCGGCCGAAGTCGAGCTGCCCGCGGTTGGATAACGTACGTGACCAATGCCCATGTGGCCAACCAGACGCTGCATATGGCGTTGGTGGAACACATCACGAACCAGACCGTTGTCCTTGCGCAGGAACAACCGGCCGTCATGGCTGGTCACGATACCGGCAGCGTCCTGGCCGCGGTGCTGGAGGACGGTAAGCGCGTCATACAGCGCCTGATTGACGTTCGACTTGCCGACGATACCGACGATGCCACACATGCGACACAACCCCTACTTAGTGGAACTGGATTTACCGAGCACTTCCTGCGGCGTTGTAGGCGGCAGGAGGTGATCCTTGAACGGGATATCAACAGGTACGCTGACTCCGCTGGCTAGCCACTTGCTGGACATCCCGAGAATCAGGTTTTTCGACCAGTCAGCGACCGTGACAAATTGTGGGAGCAGCTTCGACTGCTGCCACCATTGATCCTGTTGTACCGGGCCCAGGCTCAACAGCCCGGCCGCGATGACGACCAGCAGGCCTCCGCGCGCCGCGCCGAAGACCATACCCAGAAAACGATCGGTCCCGGAAAGGCCGGTGACGCGAATCAGTTCCCCGATCAGAAAGTTGACCATGGCGCCGACCAGCAAGGTGGCGACGAAAAGAATAGTGCAGCCGGCAATCACGCGGGCCGAGGGTGTTTCGATGTAGTTGACCAGGTACTGCGAAAGCGACCCGCCAAACATCCAGGCAACCGCACCGGCGATGATCCAGGTCAGCAAGGACAGCGCTTCCTTGACGAAGCCGCGCTTGAGGCTGATCAATGCGGAGATGGCGACGATCGCAAGGATCGCCCAGTCAACCGGAGTAAATGCCACGTTGAAGCCTGCATACGGATAAGGCGGCGCATTTTAGCAGAGCGCTCGCCCGCCGGTAAGCAGGGATTACGGATGGTCGCCAATTAACGCGAACTATTGGACTTTGGCGGGCGCTACAGCCAGTAAACACTCTCCCCTCGCCGAGCAAACCGTGACTCCCGTTGCAGGAAGGTGTTTGCTCGCGAAGAGAACGGCGCGATCAGGAGAAGACTACTTACGCTCAGGCACGAAGCGTACGACGATACCTTTGAGCTTCTGTTGCTTGTCGAGTTGGTCCCGGAGGCGATCCGCCTCGGCGCGCTCGATCAGCGGACCGACAAACACCCGGTTCACGCCGTCAGACGTGCGGATATAGGCGTTGTAGCCCTGAGTGCGAAGGGTTTTCTGCAGATTGTCGGCATTGGCCCGGTTGGACAGGCTGGCCACTTGAACGGCCCAAGTGATCGACAGACCGTTGGCATCGACCCGACTCGGGTCTGCGGCAGGCGTTGCAGGCGCAGGTGCTGGCGCAGCAGGCGCCGGGGCCGTTGCCGGTTTTGCCGGAACAGGCGCAGGTGTCGCCTTCGCGGCCGGCGCTGAGGCGACAGGCTTGGACGGCGCCGGTGCGATGGGCATGGATGGCGGTTGCTGGTTGACCGTCGGCTGGCTCGGATGCGCCAGCTCCTCATCGGTCGGTACGGGTTCTTGTGGCAGCGGTTGCTGCTCCGGAACCGACACCGGCTCGACCTTGAGCTGAGAAACAGCAGGCGCCTGCGGGGCCGCTGGCGCGTCCACCTGCACATGACGCGCTTCATCCTGACGCGAAAACAGCATCGGCAGGAAAATCACCGCGATGGCAATCAGTACCAGCGCGCCCACCATGCGTTGTTTATACGCCTTATCCAGCAAAGCCATGTGTCACTTCCTCCGTGACGCGCCAGCAAGCCATTCCAGGGCCTCGGCTACGCAATAAAAAGACCCGAACAGGACAATTTCGTCGTCCGCGGTCGCGTGTGCACACTGCGCCTCAAGCGCCTGGGCGACACTGGGGTAGGACGTCACGGTCGCGCCAAGGTTCTGTAATGCCTGAGCAATTTCCTGTTCCGAGCGACTGCGCGCGGTCGGCAGCGGCGCCACCGCCCATCGGCTGAAGCAATGCGTCAGCTCGGTCAGCACGCCGTCCAGATCCTTATCGTTGAGCAGGCCGAACACCGCCAGACGCTTGCCGGCGACAGGTCGCTGATCCAGACGCTGGGCCAGGAAGACCGCCGCATGCGGGTTGTGCCCAACATCCAGCAACAGGTGCAACGGCTTACCCTGCCACTCGAACGTACGCCGATCCAGTCGACCGGTGACACGAGTATCCAGCAAGGCAGCACGAATGGAGTCCTCATTCCACGGCAACCCCATCAACAGATAGGCCTGCAACGCCAGCGCGGCATTCTGCATCGGCAAGTCGAGCAGCGGCAGGTCGCGCAACTCCACGCGCTGCCCCTTGGCATCGGTACCGAACCAGTTCCAGCCCGCCGACTCGACGGACAGATCGAAATCACTGCCGCGCAAGGACAGCGGGCAATTCAACGCCTGCGCGCGATCCAGCAACGGCTGCGGAGGATCAAGGTCGCCACACAGCGCCGGGCGACCTTCGCGGAAAATACCGGCCTTTTCGAACGCCACCGACTCGCGGGTATTGCCCAGCCACTCGGCGTGGTCGACACCGATGCTGGTCACCAGCGCCATGTCGGCGTCTATCAGGTTGACCGCATCCAGGCGCCCGCCCAGACCGACTTCCAGCACAACAGCATCCAGCGCCGCCTGCTCGAACAGCCAGAACGCCGCCAGCGTGCCCATTTCAAAGTAGGTCAGGGAAATATCGCCGCGCGCCTTCTCGATCACCTCGAAAGCCTCGCACAACTGCTCATCGGTGGCTTCCACGCCTTGTACCTGCACCCGCTCGTTGTAACGAACCAGGTGCGGCGAGCTGTAGACGCCGACCTTCAAGCCCTGAGCTTGCAGCAACGAGGCGACAAAGGCACAGGTTGAGCCTTTCCCGTTGGTGCCGGTGACGGTAATGACGCGAGGCGCGGGGCGGCTCAGACCGATGTTCAGCGCTACCTGTTGCGAACGGTCCAGCCCCATGTCAATGGCAGACGGGTGCAGTTGCTCCAGGTAGCTGAGCCAGTCGCTCAGAGAGCGTGCGGTCATATGTTCGCCGGAGCAGGTGGAACAACGATCGGTTCGAGTTTAGGGGCAACGAATTTGGGGGTTGGCAGGCCCATCATCTGAGCGAGCAGATTGCCCAGACGCTGACGCAGCTCCTGACGGTGAACGATCATGTCGATCGCGCCGTGATCCAGCAGGAACTCACTGCGCTGGAAGCCTTCCGGCAGTTTTTCGCGCACGGTCTGTTCGATCACGCGAGGACCGGCAAAACCGATCAGGGCTTTCGGCTCGGCGACGATCACGTCACCCAGCATCGCCAGACTCGCCGACACACCACCGTACACCGGGTCGGTCAGTACGGAGATGAACGGAATGCCTTCTTCACGCAGGCGCGCCAGAACCGCCGAGGTCTTGGCCATCTGCATCAGAGAAATCAGGGCTTCCTGCATGCGCGCGCCACCGGACGCGGCAAAGCAGATCATTGGGCAACGTTTTTCCAGCGCGTAGTTGGCGGCCTGAACGAAACGCTCGCCCACGATCGCACCCATCGAACCGCCCATGAACGAAAATTCAAAGGCACTGCACACCACGGGCATACCCAACAGGGTACCGCTCATGGAAATCAGTGCGTCTTTTTCACCGGTCTGCTTCTGTGCGGCGACCAGTCGGTCCTTGTACTTCTTGCTGTCACGGAATTTCAGACGATCGACAGGCTCAAGATCCGCACCGATCTCCTGACGACCTTCGGTGTCGAGGAAGATGTTCAAACGTGCGCGGGCGTCGATACGCATGTGGTGGTTGCACTTTGGGCAAACGTCCAGGGTCTTTTCCAGCTCTGGCCGGTACAGCACCGCCTCACAGGATGGGCATTTGTGCCAAAGGCCTTCAGGTACCGAGCTTTTCTTGACCTCGGAACGCATGATCGAAGGGATCAGTTTGTCTACCAACCAGTTGCTCATGCTTTCTTTCTCCAGTACCGGTGGCCGAAACGCAATGGCGATCAATGCCACGCGCATGCCTAATCAAATTTCGTCTGCAGTCTGGCGAACCGTCGCACAACGATCGGCGCCTGGGCCTGACCTGCTGTGACGACATCTTCGTCTATGACTGCGCTCAACTTCTTACCGCGAAACGCCTGGGCGTCTTCGCCTGTTCAATTTTGGTTGCCCACAAACCGTGGTCGCAGGCTAGTGGACGGCGACCGCTGGTCTGCCGTCACATCAACGGGCCACGCCAGCGGAAAAAACGCTCATGCGCCGTGCACCGCGCTCATGAAGGCGCGGATCTTGTCGTGGTCCTTGATGCCCTTGGTCTTTTCCACGCCACCGCTGACGTCCACCGCGTAAGGACGGACCTGCGCGATGGCTTGAGAGACATTAGCTGACGTAAGGCCACCGGCCAGAATGATCGGCTTGCTCAGATGTTTTGGAATCAATGCCCAATCGAAAGTTTCGCCCGTACCGCCGGGGACGCCTGCGACATAGGTGTCCAGCAGGATACCGCTCGCCTTGTCATACAGGTCGCAGCTGGCGGCGATGTCATCACCGGCCTGCACACGCAACGCCTTGATGTAAGGGCGATGGTAGCCTTCGCACTGCTCCGGGGTTTCGTCGCCGTGAAACTGGATAAGGTCCAATGGCACCTCGTTGAGCAAGGCTTTCAAAGCGTCCCGCTCGGCATTGACGAACAGCCCGACGGTGCTCACGAACGGTGGCAATTGGGCAATGATCGCCTGCGCCTGTTCGGCGGTCACGGCACGCGGGCTCTTGGGGTAGAACACGAAGCCGATGGCGTCGGCTCCCGCTTCGACAGCGGCCAACGCATCTTCTATGCGGGTAATCCCGCAGATCTTGCTGCGAACGGCAGACATGTAGTGAAGACCTCAAGCCTTGCGAAAGTCCCGGATGGTAGCAAATGCTGTTCCGGGCGTCAGCCTTCCAGTTCTGTGAACCCGGTGAGAAAGTGCGGACCGACATAACGCTCCGGCAACGGAAACTCGTCCCGGTATTCGACCTGCACCAGATAAAGACCGAAAGGATGCGCGGTCACGCCGCCGGTACGCCGCACGCGACTCTCAAGCACTTCACTGGCCCACTCGATCGGCCGCTCCCCTGCCCCGATGGTCATCAGCACACCGGCGATGTTGCGCACCATGTGGTGAAGGAAGGCATTGGCGCGAATGTCGATGACAATCATCTTGCCGTGGCGGGTGACGCGCAGGTGGTGAATCTGCTTGATCGGTGATTTGGCCTGGCATTGCCCGGCACGAAACGCACTGAAGTCGTGAGTCCCCACCAGATACTCGGCCGCCAGCGCCATGCGCTCTACGTCCAGGGGGCGGTGGTTCCAGGTGATTTCCTGGCCCAGGTGCGCAGGGCGGATCTGGTCGTTATAGATGACATAGCGATAGCGACGGGCAATCGCCTTGAAGCGCGCATGAAAATGCGCCGGCATTTCTTTCGCCCAGGTCACGCTGATGTCGTGAGGCAGGTTGATGTTGGCGCCCATGGTCCACGCCTTCATCGTGCGCACGGCCTTGGTATCGAAATGCACGACTTGCCCACAGGCATGAACGCCCGCATCGGTACGACCGGCGCACATCAGCGAAACCGGAGAATCAGCCACTCTGGACAAGGCGTTTTCCAACGTCTCCTGAACCGTCAACACGCCGGTGGACTGTCGCTGCCAGCCGCTGTAACGCGAACCTTTGTATTCCACGCCCAGTGCGATTCTGGAAAAACCCTCGGCGGCCATTTCGGCTGCCGCTGTTTCTGCCTCTGTGTCTGTAGTTGCCAAGAGCTTGAAGCCTGTCGAGATGCGCAAGGGCGGCCATTATACGGATGCAGGGAAAAGACGCCATTGGCAGTGCGCCCCCACTGTGGCAGCGCATCCATTCGCGAAGAATGCGTCAGGCGACGTTGCGGTACCGGGTGCGGGAACCTCTCGCGAATGAATTCGCTCCCACAGACCCTACATACTCGGCATGTGAGCGCAGCACAAAAACAAAACGACCGCCGAAGCGGTCGTTTTTCATACAGAGCACATCCCGATCAAGCGAGTCGCGACAACATCTCGCGGGCTTCGGTTTTCTGTCCGTCGTCCCCTTCCGCCACCACCTCATCGAGAATGTCGCGAGCGCCGTCGGCGTCGCCCATTTCGATGTAGGCACGGGCCAGGTCCAGCTTGGTCGCTGCTTCGTCAGTGCCCGAGAGGAAATCGAACTCAGGCTCGTCATCGGCCAGCAACGCGTCGTCTTCGGTGAAGGTCGGCGTGTTGTCGAATGGCTTGGCGATGGCAGGCTGCTCAAGGCTCTGCGACAGGCGCTCAAGCTCGGCGTTCACGTCATCGATCTCGGAGGCAAAGGCTTGCGAAGCCTGCTCGGTCTCCATCTCGTCGGCCAGCGACAGATCGAAATCGGCCGGCAACTCAAGGTCGTCTTCCGAAGCAGGTTTGCTGGCACCCAGGTCGGCCGTTTCGTCGAAGGCTGGCAGATCGCGCAACTCATCTTCCATGCCCAGCAGATAATCGTCCTCAGCCTTCAGCCCCGGCTGATCTTCTGCCAGGTTCAGGTCGAAGTCCGCCAGATCGGTCGGTTCGGTATTCTTGGCCTCGGTCTGTTCACGCAGGATCGAATCGAAATCCAGATCGTCCGGGGTCGAACCGCCGAACGGTGCGTCCAGATCCAGATCGTCGAGGCCGTCATCCGCAACGTGCGCGGAGTAGTCCTTGACCTCAGCAGGCGACGTAGCCTCCAGGTCGTCCAGGCTTAAATCGAACGCAGTGTCGAAGTCATCGGGCGCTTGCGCGGCAGGCTCGGGCGCAGGGTCAGCTTCAACCACCGGCGCAGGCTCGTCCTTGTCGCTGAGCAGATCCTCAACGTACTTTGCATCCATTTCTGCCGCCAAAGCCGCCGCGGCCGCAACGCCCGCCGCCGCTGCAGCCGCGGCTGCCATGGCGGGATAACGGGTTTTGAGCTGTTCGACTTCAGCGTGGTTCTTTCCCGTGGCAACCAGTTGCCGCTCCTGTGCGACGAAACCTGCCTGGTTGTCCTGCTGGGCGTAGATTTCCATGAGCTTGAGGCGCAGATCGCTACGCAGAGGCTCTTCCTTGATGGCTTCTTCCAGCAACGCAGCAGCCTGATTGGTGCGGCCATAAGCGATGTGGATTTCGGCCTGCACGAGCACATCAGCGGGACGTTCGCGGGTCGGCTCGACGATCACGGCCGCCAGCGGTGCCATCTTTACATTGGGCGGAGGTACCTCCAGGCCCTCGAAACTGCTTTCAGGCATGTCCATGTCTGACGCAAAGTCGGACTCTTCCGACAGCGCGCGGGCCATTTGTCGGTGTTTCTCAGCCTCGATCAAAGCATTGCGACGACGAGCCAACAGCAACAGAAGCAACAGCAACACCAGCAAAGCACCGCCGCCGATCAACCCCATGAGCATCGGGCTGGCCAGAATCTTGTCGAGGGCGCTCTGGTTGTCAGCGCTGTCCGCTGCCTCAGGCGGCGCAACGGCCAGCGGCTGATCCGGTGTAGCGCCTTCCACCTTGGCGCCCTCGACCGGCAGCGCGTCTTCCGGCGCGATTTCATTCGGTGGTTTGCCTGCAGCATCGGGCGCGGCAGACGGCTGAACGATTTGGGCAGGCATCGCCGGGTTAGCGGCGTTGTTCGGATTGGTCACGCTGTTCGGGCTGACGGTGCTGTTCGCGTCGGCGGCAGGCGGCGGAACCGCTGCGCCCGCGGCCTGCATCTTGGCCAGCTGGTCGTTCTTCAGCTGGATCAGACGGTTCAGCTTGTCCACCTGACTTTGCAAATCGCTCATGCGGCTCTTGAGCTCGGCATTGTCGCGACGGGTGCTGTCCAGGCTTTCCTGGGTCACCGCGAGTTTGTTGCTCAGTTCGGCGGCATCACCGGCCGGCCCCTTCGCGCCTGGCTTGGCGTTGGCCGCGACCAGGCTCAGGTTGTCCTTGGCGTCGATCTGGGCAGGCGTTGCGTCGGTACGATCACGACGGGTCGCATCCACCTGACGCGCGCCGGTTGGCATGCGACGGCCCTCACGCCATGCGCGATTCTGTTCGGCAACCTCAGCGACGGCGCGCGGTTGCGGTGTCGCGCTGACTTCCTGCGGCGAAGGCAGGCGCAATACCTGACCTTTTTTCAGACGGTTGATGTTGCCCGCGATGAACGCATCCGGATTGAGCGCCTGAATCGCCAGCATGGTTTGCTGAACGGTACCGCCGTTACGCACACGCTCGGCGATCTCCCACAACGTGTCGTTGTTGGCCGTGGTGTATTCGGTGTATTTCGGGGAAGCCGGCGCAGCAGGTGGCTGGGCAGGTGCCGGGGATGGCGTCTGTGTGGCCGGAGCCTGCGCGGGCGCAGTGCTCGGTGCAGTGGACGGCAATTGCGCGGCGGCAGCGGCCGCCTGTGGCGAAAACTTCGGCGGGTCGAGCAACAGGCTGTATCCGCGCAGCACACGGCCGTTGGGCCAGAGCACCTGCACGAGGAATTTCACGTAGGGATCGCGGATAGGCTTGGTCGACGTGATCCGCAGCACGCTCTTGCCACCGGGATTGACCACCGGCGTAAACGTCAGGTCATCGAGGATCGCCATCCGGCCGACGCCCGCTTGCGCGAACTCGGCAGAGGTGGCCAGACTCGGCACGACCTGCGCCGCATTGAGGTCCTGGACCTGCGTGAGTTCGATTTCGGCCAGCAGCGGCTGATTCAGGGTCGACTTGACGGTCAAACCGCCGAGGCCGAGCGCCTGGGCCATCCCGGATGTCAGCGCCGAAGCTGCAGCGATTGCTAAAACCAGTTTACGAACCTGAACCATAGCCCATCCCTTGTTTAAAATTTCCCCGGCGACCGAGAAGATAAAGCCTGCTAGGGCGTAGGGCGTTTCGACACGCCGCAGCTAGAATGATTCTTTGAATTGTTGGCAAGTATCTTTTACACAACGTCTTTTATCAACAATTCAGCCACCTGCACAGCGTTCAGCGCCGCGCCTTTGCGCACATTGTCCGACGTCACCCAGAAATTGAGTTCACAGGCATCGTCGATTCCGCTGCGCAAGCGTCCTACATAAACAGCATCCTGGCCGACCGCATCGCCGACCGGGGTCGGATAATCGTCCGCGTCGACCAGATCGATCCCCTGTGCGGCATCGAGCGCCGCAGCGACCGCTGCAACATCCACGGGCGCCGACGTCTGCACCGACACGCTCAGGCTATCGCCGAAAAACACAGGTACTTGAATGCAGGTCACACCGACCTTGATTAAAGGCAGCGACAGCAACTCTCGCAACTCGGCGACCAAACGTTTTTCAAGAGGAACATGACCCTGCGCGTCTGGCGTTCCGACTTGAGCCAACACGTTGAACGCCATCTGCCGGTCAAACACCTTGGGTTCCAGTGGTCGAACATTCAGCAACTCAGCGGTTTGCCGCGCGAGTTCGGTGACACCTTCACGGCCCAGGCTCGATACAGCCATGCACGCGGTCACGCTGACCCGCTGGACGTCGAGGAGCGCGCGCAACGGCCCCAGCACCACGGACAATGCCGCCGCTGCCGGGCTCGGGCAGGCGACCTGATACGGTTTCGCGAGACTGGCAAGCAACGGAGCGTTGACCTCGGGGACCACGTTAGGCGCCTGCTCCACCGGCAGACCGCCGGACAAATCGATCACGGCACAACCCGCTGCGGTCGCGCGAGCGGCGTAACTGCGGGTCACGGCCGGGCCCGCAGCGAAAAAGGCGATCTTCACTTTGTTGAAATCAAACGCGTCGACCTCACGCACGCGCACGTTCTTGCCACGATACGCGACCGAGCTGCCCGCCGATTCCGCACTGGCCAGCAGGTGCAGATCGCCCACCGGGAAATCGCGCTCTTCAAGGATCTGGACGATGGTTTCGCCGACAGTACCGGTGGCGCCGATCACGGCGATAGCAATGGACTGACTCATGCAAGAACCTCAGAAAAATCGGGGGGCGGCACTTTAACCGCGAGAGAGGTGCCAGGCAATTGACCTGGCAGAACAGACAGCAAGACGGTTCGATCCGTCAGGGCTCCAGACCGATACGGAAGAACTCGCCATGGCTCCAGACGCCCATCCAGCGCTCCCCTTCGATCTCGCGGGTGACCGACAGGTCAACCAGTTGATAGAAGACATTGCGATGGATCAACGCCTCCAGGTTGCTGCGCACATGGAGGTAAGGCGCTGGCTCCTGGGTTGCCGGGTCGATCGAGACGCGCAAGGGATGTTTGGCACCCGCCTCCACCACGTCTTCGACGTTGGTGGTGAAACGCAGCACCTGCGATTCGCCCTCGCCCAGCACTTCCAGCAACACTGCCACGAAAGGCGCGTCATCGACCGTGATACCGACCTTCTCGACCGGCGTGATCAGGAAATAGTCATCGCCGTCGCGCCGGATGATGGTGGAAAAGAGGCGGACCATGGGTTTGCGCCCGATCGGCGTGCCCAGATAAAACCAGGTGCCGTCGCGCGCGATGCGCATGTCGATATCGCCACAGAAATCCGGATTCCACAGGTGCACAGGCGGCAACCCCTTGCCGCTCTTGGGGATCTGCGCCAGCAGGTCATTGGCTTTGCCCGGATCACTCATACGCTATTCCTCAGCGGGCTTCGACGCCCAACAAACTGCGAGCGTAATCCTCCATCGGTGGACCTAGCAAATCCTCAGGCTTGGTGTCGTGCAGCGTCAGCAAGCCGCCACGGCTGTGAATCCGCGCCGAATCGATCAGATAGCGACTGTTGGTTTCGATCAGCATCAGCTGAATCACACCGCTGTCGACTCCCAGACGATCCACCGCTTCTTGGTCCGACCACTCGTCAAAATTGCCAATGCGGTCGTCCGCTTTGGCAAAACGGGTATAGAGCAGATAATGCGCGCCAGCCGCACGGGCCTCGTTCATCGCATCATCCAGACCTTCCGGTGCGCGCGCGCGGCGAACCATCGGGAAGTACTCGATGAAACCGTTGAAGGCTTCTTCGGCGACCACGTTAGGACGCGGGTAGGCGCCGCCCGGCGGAGCGAAGGCGCCTTGAGCGATATAAATGAACGAGTCCGGCTGCAGGCGGAAGTTATTGATCCGGCGCGTAGAGCTATGGTCCAGCAGACCCGCGTCGCTGAGCTCGTCATGGGCGCCCTGTGCCAGATCGCTGACGTGCATGCAGCCACTCAATGCCAACGACGTCAGCAGTAAAACCAGGCTACGCATTACTTCCTCCAAAGTCCGGCGACGGAAAACCGGCGAATGGCCGGTTAATGCAGCTTTTGCGCCAGCTCTGGGTAAACCTGAGGCACTATGCCCGTGGGAGCGAATTCATTCGCGAAAAGTCTCGCATACAGCAGAGATGTCACGACCCTGCTGGCCTATCGTACGGTTCGATTCGCGATAGGGGCAGGACTCAACCGCCGATGATCTTCATGACGGTCGCGCCGCCCGAAAACGCAACCGCCTGCTTGTCACCCAGTGCTTTGATCAGCAAGCGCTGCAACGCCGGCAAAGCCTCGTGCCGCGGCTTGTCGAAGAGATCGCCGACGTAATGACGATGGCTGGACGACAGGCAACCGTGCAGCCATCCCGTCGAGGAAAGACGCAGACGCGAGCACGTGCGGCAGAACGGTACGCTTTCGTTGGCGATGACGCCGAAATAGCCTTTATCAGGAATGCGATAACGAACCGCCGTCGCATCGACCGGCGCATCGGCCTGCAAATACTCGTAATGCTCGCCGATCAGCGACAGCAGTTGCGCAAGGCTGACGAATTGCTGAAGAAAGGCATTCTGATCGCCTGCCAAATGCCCCATGCGCATCAACTCGATGAAGCGCAATTCGTAGCCACGCGTCAGGCAGTAGTCCAGCAGCGGCATGACCTGATCAAGGTTCTGACCCCGCAACGGCACCATATTGACCTTGATCCGAATGCCCGCCGCCCTCGCCTGCTCCATGCCCTCGAGCACGGTGTTCAAGTCGCCTCCCCGAGCGATCACGCGAAAGGCGGCGGGATCAAGCGTGTCTAGCGAAACGTTGATCCGACGAATGCCGGCGTCCAGCAAGATCGGCAGCTTGCGCGCCAGAAGCTGGCCGTTGGTGGTCAGGCTGATGTCGGAAAGGCCCATTCGGCCAAGCTGGCGCATGAAGCCCTCAAGACGTGGGCTCACCAACGGCTCGCCGCCCGTGATACGCAAGCATTCGATGCCTGCCGCCTCAATCAGGTATTCCACGCCGCGCGCCATGGCGTCCGCCGACAGTTCGTTCTGCGCAGCGACCAGCCGCTTGCCGTCGGGCACGCAGTAGGTACAGGAGTAATTGCACGCAGACGTCAGACTGATCCGCAGGTTGCGGAAACGTCGGCCTTGGCGATCAACGATCATGGGAAACTCCGGGGATGGCACAGCACGCAAAAAACTGACTCATAAATCAACTTTTAGCAAGCGGCATTCCGGGCAAACACTGAGCCGATCATGGGCAGAGCACGCTAGCGTGTCTGCCCATGAGGTGAGCTATCGAGAAACGAGGTTCACGCCCCGGAGATTTCCGGCTTGAGGTCATGACCGGATTCAGGGTCACGCTTGCGCTTGTTGCCCATGCGCACACCGATGTCCATCAAGAACTGGAAAAAGCCTTCCTGATCTTCCAGCACATTGCTCCAGAACGGCGAGTGGTACAGCGCCACCGCGCCATGCACCAGCGCCCAGGCCGCGCAGTAGTGGAAATAAGGCGGCACGTCTTCCAGCTTGCCTTCGGAGATCCGGCCTTTGATGAGCAGGGTCAGGTGTTCGAAGTTCGAGGCACGGATCTTGTGCAACTGCTCGACCATCTCCGGGACCTGGTTGCCCTTGACCACCTTCTCTTCCAGACGGTCGAACAGGCGATACCGCTGCGGGTCACGCATGCGGAATTCAAAGTAGGCGCGCGAGAGCGCTTCCTTGTCCTTGTCGACGTCGGCAGAGTGAAGCAACTCGTTCAAATCACGCTCGTAGTCGAGCATAAGACGCAGATAAATCTCCGCCTTCGACTTGAAATGCTTATAAATGGTGCCTTTGCCAATACCCACGGCATCAGCAATCATCTCGACGGTGACACTGTCTTCACCCTGTTCGAGAAACAGCTTGAGCGCGGTATCGAGAATTTCTTGCTCACGGCGCCGAAACTCACGGACCTTACGAGGTTCTTTCTGCATAGGAAGAGGCTGTGGGTTCAAAATCGAAGCCGCACATTATGCCTAACTTGCAGCAAATTGCACGGATCATCCGACCATGTCTACGTTTCATGACGAATTCGCCCAAGCCCCCGATTTGCGATATTTAAACCACGCAGCGGTCGGTCCATGGCCAAAACGCACCGCTGGCGCAGTCCGTCAATTCGCTGAAGAGAACGTTTTACTGGGCGCGCGCGACTATCCGGACTGGATGAAGGTCGAGCAACGCCTTCGTGAACGGTTGGCCCGGCTGCTGAACGCACCGTCGACCGATGACATTGCCCTGGTCAAAAACACCTCGGAAGCCCTGTCTTTTGTCGCTTTTGGCCTCGACTGGAAAGCGGGCGATAACGTGGTGATCAGCGACGAAGAATTTCCGTCCAACCGTGTCGTCTGGGAAGCCCTCAAGCCGCAGGGCGTCGACGTGGTTCAAGTCAGCTTGAAAGGCGACGACCCGGAAGCGGCACTGCTGGCGGCGTGCGGGCCGCGCACACGCCTGCTTTCCGTCAGCTCGGTGCAGTTCGCGACGGGTACACGCCTGAATATCGAACGCCTGGGTCACGGCTTGAAGCAACGCGGCGTGCTGTTCTGCATCGACGCCATTCAACACATTGGTGCCCTTCCCTTCGATGTTCAGGCCAGCCAGTGCGACTTCGCGATGGCGGACGGCCACAAATGGATGTGCAGCCCGGAAGGACTTGGCGTTTTCTATTGTCGCGCCGCGTTAAGGCCCCACCTGAAGCTGCACGAGTTCGGCTGGCACATGCTCGAGCACTCCGGTGACTATGGGCGTGAAGAATGGCAGCCCGCCGCCAGCGCTCGGCGGTTCGAATGCGGCAGCCCGAATACACTCGGCGCCATGGCGCTGGACGCGAGCCTGTCATTGCTCGAAGAAATCGGGATGGAACAGGTCGGGAATGCTGTCCTGGAACGGGTGAAATGGCTCGAAGAAGGTCTGAGCGCGATCAGCGGTGTGCGATTGCATTCATCCCGCGAAGCCGAGCGACGCTCCGGCATCCTGACTTTCAGCATCGATGGCTTGCAGGCAAACACTGTGTGGCAACAACTCATGCAAAATCAGGTGGTGTGTCTGCCCAGAGGGCCTGGGGTACGATTTTCGCCGCACTTCTACACACAATCACGCGTGATCGAAGACACATTGGCGATAGTGCGGCGCGTCGCCATGCATTGAGGTATCAGCAGCGGTCTGATATTCCAAAACTGTTTAAAAAACGTACAGCACAGCGCTGGACGCCCGTGGAATATGACCAATACTTAAATTCGCTGATGCGGCATCTCCCCCAAGTGCCGGCATCGGTAAAGGCACCAATGGATAGCGTGTCTTTGTTTTACTCCTAATGGTCTTAACCCGGATTCACCCCCCAGAACCCGGGTTTTTTTTGCCTGCAATTTAACGCTTCAGCGCCTGGTCTTTCGGAAGCGGGCGCCTCAAGCGGCCTGCTTGACTCTGGCCAGCGGAAACAGACGCTTGAAGTTATTGCTGGTCTGTTCGGCAAAACGCTCGTAGCTTTCGCCACGCAGCATCGCCAGAAACTCCGCCACTTCACGAACGTACTGCGGCAGATTGGGCTTACCACGGTAGGGAATCGGCGCTAGGTAAGGCGAGTCGGTCTCGACCAGCAGACGGTCGGCAGGCACTTTGCTCGCCACATCGCGCAAGGCGTCGGCATTGCGAAATGTCACGATGCCAGAGAGCGAGATGTAAAACCCAAGGTCCAGTGCGGCCTTGGCCATGTCCCAGTCTTCCGTGAAGCAGTGCAGCACGCCCGCCTGGGGCAAGGCGGCTTCACGCAACAGGGTCAGCGTGTCTTCGCGCGCACCTCGGGTGTGCACGATCACCGGCTTGCCTGTCACGCTGGCTGCCTGTAAATGCAGGCGAAAAGAGGCCTGCTGCAACTCCGCCGCTTCCGGCTCGTAGTGATAATCCAGGCCTGTCTCACCGATGGCCACCACGCGTGGGTGATTCAACTCATTGAGCAACCACTCCATCGCGGGCGCCTCGCCCGGTTTGAGGTCCAGCGGATGAATGCCGACCGAGCAATCGACGTCGTCGTAACGCTCTGCCAGCGCCTTGACCGCCCCGGCATTGTCGGCGCTGACGCCAATGCACAGAAAATGACCGACACCACGGCCGCGAGCAGCCTCAAGGGCGTTATCGAGCGAGCCGGCGTGTTCGGTGAGATCGAGACGATCCAGGTGGCAATGGGAATCTACAAGCATGGGAATCGCAACAACTTACATCGTGTGGGTAGGACGGTCGGACTTGAGGGCGCCGGCCAGGTAATTTTCGATCATGTTGCGCGCGGTATTGTCGCCGTCGTTGAACTGCACGCCAACGCCCGCCGCGCGATTGCCCTGTGCGCCCTTGGGCGTGATCCAGGTGACTTTGCCCGCGACCGGGATTTTCTCCGGCTCGTCCATCAGGTTGAGCAGCATGAACACTTCATCGCCCAGCTTGTAGCTCTTGCTGGTGGGAATGAACAGTCCGCCGTTCTTGATGAAGGGCATATAGGCCGCGTACAGGACAGACTTGTCCTTGATGGTCAGGGACAGGATGCCGTTACGTGGACCTGGGCTCAGTGGCACGCTCATCTCAACTTCCTCGGGCAATACTGATGTCATGCAGAGGGCCAGTCTAACCCTGTCCGGTCAAGGATGCCCACTGCACCAACAAGGCTTCGAGCAACAAAACCCGATTCAGGTTCGCTTTAGACAGCACTTTCTGACGCTGCAACAGCACCCAGTCCTGCATGGCCAACACAGTGGACTGACGCGACTTTTGCGCCAGGTACTGCAGCACCTTGCGCATATCAGCCAGCCCGAGGCCGCTTTCGTCCTCGGTGAGCTGGTAACGCAGCACCAGATTCGACCAGTCGCAGAACCAATCGAACAACAGCAACAACGGGATGTCTTTCCAGCCTTCGGCGAGCTGAGTCGGTGATTGCTGACCTTTGAGCAGCTTCTTCACCCCGTCTACCACCTGGGCGCGTTGCTCTCGCACACCTTGCGCCTGAAGACTCACAGCGGCCAGCGGAGAACCGGCTGCCAGTGTCAACAGCTCGACGCGTTCGTCTTCGGTGCAGTCTGGCAAGGCCTCCGCCAGCCACGCCACACTCATGGCTTCGCTCGGCAGCGGGCAGGCCTGCTGGACACAACGGCTCTTGATGGTGGGCAACAAACGGCTGGGCTGATGACTGACCAACAGCAACACGGTGTCCCCGGACGGCTCTTCCAGACTTTTCAGCAAGGCGTTGGCGGCGTTGATGTTCATCGACTCCACCGGCTCGATGAGCACCACCTTGCGCCCGCCCATCTGCGCGGTCTGAACCACGAAACTGACGAGGTCACGCACCTGATCGACCTTGATCGCCTTGTCCGCCTCTTCCGGTTCCAGCACGTAATTGTCGGGATGACTGCCCGCCGCCAGCAACGAACAGGACTTGCAGTGACCACAGGCTTCCAGCCCCTGAGGTTGCTGGCACAACAACAGGTACATCAAACGCTCGGCGAGCGCCCGCTTGCCGATGCCCGCCGGACCGTGAAGCAAGTAGGCATGCGCATGCTGGCTACGGCCTGCCAATTGCTGCCAGAGCGCGTGCTGCCAAGGGTAGGCCTCAGCCATTTCGGCGTGCCGCCAACAGGTCCAGCAAATCAGGCATCAGCGTATCGAGCGACGCCTGCACCTGATCCAGCGGCAGCGCGGCATCCACCCGACGATAACGCTCAGGCGCGGCGGCGGCACGATTCAGGTAGGTCGTGCGCACCGCCTCGAAGAACGGGCGGCCTTCCTGTTCAAAGCGATCCAGACGACCACGCGCCGCCGCGCGCGACAAGCCGATCTCCACCGGCAGGTCGAACACCAGCGTCAGGTCGGGCCGCAGATCGCCCTGAACGAAGTTTTCCAGCGCGGCAATGCGCTCGACCGACAGACCGCGACCGCCGCCTTGATAGGCGTATGTTGCGTCCGTGAAACGATCGCAAAGGACCACCGCCCCCCGGGCCAGCGCCGGGCGAATCACGCCCGCCAGATGCTGCGCACGGGCCGCGAACACCAGCAGCAGCTCGGTGTCGGCATCCATCGTTTCGTCGCTGGGCGCCAGCAGCAGTTCGCGAATGCGCTCAGCCAATGGCGTGCCGCCCGGCTCGCGGGTCAGCACCACATCGACACCGTGGCTGCGCAGGCGCTCGGCCAGGTATTCGCGGTTGGTGCTCTTGCCCGCACCTTCGGGACCTTCCAGCGTAATAAACAAACCGGTCACAGGCAGTCCTTAATCAGATTCATTGCGGGCTCTGCTCGCCCTTCTTCTCGACCTTGTCACTTGAGTCGGTCGGCGCATTGGGTTGTTCGGCTGTCCCGGGCTCTGGCGTCTTCTGCTCAGCCGGCTGTGGCTGGGAAGCTGTGGACTCAGGCGCTGGCGTCGTGTCGGTCGCAGGCTTCTCGGCCGTCGGCGCCGCATCGACGCCCGGCGCAGGCACAACGGGCGCAGGGCTGGAGCGGTAGTCGGCCCGACGTTTGAGCTGAAACTCCTTCACGGCCGCGTTGTGAGCCTCCAGGTCGTCGGAGAACACATGGCTGCCGTCACCTCGTGCGACAAAGTACAGACTGCTGCCCGCCACGGGGTTCATGGCGGCATGAATGGCCTCGCGGCCGACCATGGCGATGGGCGTCGGCGGCAGACCGGAAATGACATAGGTGTTGTAAGGCGTGGCTTCCTTCAGAAAAGCGCGGGTGATCTTGCCGTTATAGCGCTCGCCGAGTCCGTAAATGACAGTTGGATCGGTTTGCAACAACATACCTTGCTGCAGTCGTCGTACGAAAACCCCTGCGATCTCCCCACGCTCCTGCGGCACGCCCGTCTCTTTCTCCACCAACGACGCCATGATCAACGCCTGATAGGGATCGACATAAGGTACGTCCGCCGCTCGCTTTTCCCATTCCTCCTGCAGCACCGCATCGAGCCGGTTATACGCCTGCTTGAGCAATTCGGCGTCGGTCATCCCGCGGACGTAGCGATAGGTGTCGGGAAAGAAGCGACCTTCGGGGAAGACATTGGGGTGGCCCAGTTTGGCCATCACCTCACTGTCGCTCAGATTGCTGAGGGTCTGTTCGAGCTTCGCCTGCTTGCCGAGCGCCGCGCGAACCTGACGGAATGTCCAGCCTTCGACCAGCGTCAGACTGTACTGCACGACGTCGCCCTTTTCCCACAACGCCAACAACGACTTCGCCGTCATGCCCGGCGTCATGCGGTATTCACCGCTGTGCAGCGACTGGCCAGACAAATTGAAACGCCAGTAAAGGCGCAACAGGAAAGCATCCTTGATGACGCCGTCGGCTTCCAGACGATTGAGCACGCCCGTCGGCGACGAGCCCGCCGGCACATCGAGCAATTGCTCTTGCGTCAATTTCAAGGGTTGTTGCAGCGCGTTGCTCTGCTGCCAGAAGGCCAGACCCAGTAACAGCCCCGCCAGAATCACACCGGTTTCCAGCAAGACAAATAATTTTCGGATCACGAATCAGATATCCAGAAGCCCGCGAACGAGGTTTTGCAGTTTACGGGTGACCGGTCCAACCGGCCAGTTCAGTTGCTCGAACGCACGAACAGGCCAGATGCCATAGACGCTGTTACACACAAAGACCTCATCGGCCTTTTGCAGGTCGGACATCTGCAGATCAAGCGCGCGAGCCGGCATGTTTGCCTGCTCGGCCAAGGTCAGCAATTCGGCACGCATCACGCCCGCGACCCCGCAGCGCGTCAGGTCCGGTGTCAGCAGCACGCCGCCCTTGACCATGAACAAGTTGCTGTAGACCCCTTCGACGACCCGGCCCGTGGTGTCACGCATCAGGCCCTCGGCATGCTCTGCATCGGTCCATTCTCCGCGCGCAATGACTTGCTCCAGACGATTGAGGTGCTTGAGACCTGCCAACAGCGGCTGTTCGGCCAGTCGGGTCTTGCAGGGAAAAAGACGAACACCCTGTTCGGCATTCGCCTGAGGGTAGAGAGGCAGCGGACTGCTTTGCAGGATGCGCCGAGGCTGGGCGTCGACGGCGGGCGCGTAACCGCGCACGCCATCGCCACGGGTGACGATCAACTTCATCACGCCTTCGCTCATCTGCACCGCAAATGCCCGGCATTCCCGTTCAATCAACGGGAGATCGAGGTTAAGCGCCAGGCGCCGTCCACCCAGCGCAAGGCGCTGCAGGTGACGCTCGAACAGCAATGGCTGGCCCGCCTTGACCAGAAGGGTCTCGAACAGGCCATCGCCGTAGGCCAATCCCCGATCCTTGACGGGCAGGGAGTCGGCCGGCGCGCCATCGATCCAGCACACTGTCATTCGGCGTACCGACGGAACACCAGTGAGCCGTTCGTGCCGCCAAACCCGAACGAGTTGGAAACGACAACGTCGATCGGCATGTTGCGCGGTTCATGAGGCACGAAATCCAGATCGCAACCTTCGCCCGGCTCATCGAGGTTGATGGTCGGTGGCGCCACCTGGCCATTGATTGCCAGTACGCTGAAAATCGCTTCGATGGCGCCTGCTGCACCCAGCAAGTGACCGGTCATGGACTTGGTGGAACTGACCGCCAGCTTGTAGGCGTGATCGCCAAAGACCGACTTGATCGCGTTGACCTCGGCCAGGTCGCCTGCCGGAGTCGATGTGCCGTGAGCGTTGATGTACTGGACCTGATCCGGCGTGACTTTCGCATCGCGCAAGGCATTGGTGATGCAGCGTGCCGCACCCGCGCCATCTTCCGGCGGCGAGGTCATGTGGAAAGCGTCGCCGCTCATTCCGAAACCGATCAACTCGGCGTAGATCGTCGCGCCACGGGCTCTGGCATGTTCCAGTTCTTCGAGAACCAGCGCACCCGCGCCGTCGGACAGCACGAAGCCATCACGGCCCTTGTCCCAAGGACGACTGGCGCGGGTCGGTTCGTCGTTTCGGGTCGACAGTGCACGGGAGGCGCCGAAGCCGCCCATGCCCAGACCACAGGCGGCCATCTCGGCGCCACCAGCAATCATCACATCCGCCTCGTCATAGGCGATGTTGCGCGCAGCCATGCCGATGCAGTGCGTGCTCGTCGTGCAAGCCGTCGCGATGGCGTAGTTCGGCCCTTGTGCGCCCAAGTGGATCGACAGGAAGCCGGAAATCATGTTGATGATCGAACCCGGTACGAAGAACGGGGAGATCTTGCCCGGCCCCTGCTCGTGAAGCAGGCGGCTGGTATTTTCGATATTGGTCAAACCACCGATGCCGGAACCCATGGCTACGCCTATGCGCTCACGGTTTGCGTCAGTGATTTCGATACCGGCATTGCGCACCGCCTGGAAGCTGGCAGCCAGGCCGTACTGAATGAAGAGATCGAGACGGCGCGCCTCTTTGGGCGACAGATAATCTTCGACCTTGAATCCTTTGACCGAACCGCCGAAGCGAGTCGTGTAAGCCGAAAGGTCCGTGTGTTCGATAAGGCCAATGCCACTATGGCCAGCCAGAATGCCTTGCCATGTACTGGGCACATCGTTGCCCAATGGCGTCAGCATACCCATACCGGTGACCACGACGCGTCTACGCGACACAGGACTCTCCTTTTTTCTATTGACGAAACGCTGCCCTGTTTAAAGAAAAAACCGCACGCCTGGGGCAGTGCGGTTTTTCCATGACAGCGAGCAACGATTACAAAATCTTACGCCTGGTGGGCAGTAACGTAATCGATAGCAGCTTGAACAGTAGTGATCTTCTCGGCTTCTTCGTCAGGGATTTCGGTCTCGAATTCCTCTTCCAGAGCCATCACCAGCTCAACGGTGTCAAGGGAGTCGGCACCCAGGTCTTCAACGAAAGAAGCGGTGTTGGTGACTTCTTCAGCCTTGACGCCAAGTTGTTCGGCAACGATTTTCTTGACGCGCTCTTCGATGGTGCTCATACCGTGTGTTAACTCCTAGTGGACAAATTCGGGCAGCTGGCCGATGGGTAAGTGTATAGAAGAGGTTTTGCGTATTTCAAGCTCAACGCAATCCCCGCTACGCCCATCGCCCCTCAACCCATTAATAGATTTCAGCTTTATAACGGATTTTAGACAGCCCGTATGACATTTTTTCGATACGGGAAGTCACATGTACATGCCGCCGTTCACGGGGATTGTAGCCCCGGTAACGTAGCCTGCACCTTCCGAGGCAAGAAAAGCGACCACATGCGCAATCTCTTCGGCCTGCCCCAGTCGACCCAGAGGAATCTGGCTCGTCAGGGAATCACGTTGTGCCTCAGGCAGCTCGCGGGTCATGTCGGTGTCGATAAACCCTGGGGTCACCGAGTTGACAGTCACTGCTCGCGAGCCGACTTCACGGGCCAGCGCGCGACTGAAACCTTCCAGTCCCGCTTTCGCGGCGGCGTAGTTTACTTGACCTGCGTTGCCCATGGCACCCACTACGGAGCCAATGCTGATGATACGGCCCCAACGCGCCTTGGTCATGCCGCGCAAAACACCCTTGGTCAGGCGATACAGACTGGTCAGGTTGGTGTTGATGACGTCATGCCACTCGTCATCCTTCATGCGCATCATCAGGTTGTCACGGGTGATGCCTGCGTTATTGACCAGGATCAACGGTGCGCCGACGCGCTCCTGAATCTGTGCCAGAACAGCACTGACGGACTCGTCGCTGCCGACATCGAGGGCAATACCGAAGCCTTCGATGCCGTTTTCCTTGAAGTAAGCCGTGATCTTCTCGGCTCCGGACTCGGTCGTGGCAGTACCTACCACAATGGCGCCGTTACGCCCCAGTTCCAGGGCGATCGCCCGACCAATGCCACGGCTCGCACCGGTGACCAGTGCAACTTTACCCTGACTCATGCAGGTTCTCCTTATCAGGCCAGCGCCGCGAGAGTGGCGGCGAAGGCATCCGGGGTATTGAGGTTGTGGGTGTTCACGCCATCGGCGCAACGCTTGTTAAGACCCGCCAGTACTTTGCCTGGACCGCACTCGACCAGTTGGAGTGCACCGTTGGCAGCCAGCGCCTGAATCGACTCGACCCAGCGAACCGGCTTGTACAGCTGTTGCAGCAAATCGGTTTTCAGCGTGTCCAGATCCGAGACCACGCTGGCGCTGACGTTCTGCACCAGAGGAATTTGCGGCGCCTGCCAGTCGATGGCAGCGACGGACTCGGCGAAACGCTCGGCGGCAGGACGCATCAGCTCGCAGTGCGACGGCACACTGACCGGCAATGGCAACGCACGTTTGGCGCCTTTGGCCTTGCAGGCCTCAATCGCACGCTCGACGGCCGCTTTGGCACCGGCGATCACGACCTGGCCCGGCGAGTTGAAATTCACGGCGCTGACGACCTCGCCCTGAGCCGCTTCGGCGCAGGCTGCGATCACATCGGCATCGTCCAGACCGAGGATGGCGGCCATGCCACCCTGACCGGCCGGAACGGCTTCCTGCATCAACTGACCACGACGCTCCACCAGTTTGACGGCATCGGCCAGCGACAGGCTGCCAGCCGCCACCAGTGCGCTGTATTCACCCAGGCTGTGGCCGGCGACGAACGCCGGACGCACGCCACCTTCTGCCAGCCACAAACGCCACAAGGCGATCGAAGCCGTCAGAATGGCCGGCTGGGTTTTGTCGGTTTGGTTGAGGTTTTCTTCCGGGCCCTGCTGAGTCAGCGCCCAAAGGTCATAACCCAAAGCGTCGGAGGCTTCTTTAAACGTGTCCAGGATCAACGGGTACTGCGCGCCCAACTCGGCAAGCATGCCGAGGGACTGCGAGCCCTGACCCGGAAAGACGAATGCGACGGAAGCAGACATTAACAAGCCCCTGATTATTGTCGTCGAAAAGAACGTCCGGACGGACCGAACGCAAGGTAATTCAAAGTGTTGCGACCGAACAGTTGGATGACCCACCAGTCACAGGGGTCACATTCTAGCTCAAGACACGTTACAGCAGCGCCTCCAGACGCCCATGCAGGCGCTCTGGCAGATTCTCCTGTATTTCGATCAGGGCACGCTGAATCGCGCTCTGAAAGCCCTGGGCACCTGCGGAGCCATGGCTCTTCACTACAATGCCCTGCAACCCCAAAAAGCTCGCGCCGTTGTGACGCGCGGGCGCCAGATCGGCCTTGAGGCGTTTGAGGAGCGGCATCGCCAGCGCCCCGACAGCCCTGGACAGCACGTTCTGGCGAAACAACGTCTCGATCCGCTCACCGATCATGGTGGCCAGGCCTTCGCTGGATTTGAGCAGGATATTCCCGACAAACCCGTCACACACCACCACATCGGCCTCACCGCGGTACAGACCGTCACCCTCGACAAACCCGATGTAATTAAGCCCCGGGGCGGCCTGTAACAAACTGGCCGCCAACTTGACCTGCTGATTGCCCTTGATGTCTTCGGTGCCGACATTGAGCAGTGCGACCTTTGGCCGCTCCACACCCAACGCTTCGGCAGCGACCGACCCCATGACCGCGAACTGGTAGAGGTTCTCGGCACTGCAATCGACGTTCGCGCCCAGGTCCAGCAGCTGACAGTAGCCACGCCGGGTCGGAATCGCCGCGACCATTGCGGGACGATCGATGCCCGGCAAGGTCTTGAGGACGAACCGTGAGAGGGCCATCAACGCACCAGTATTTCCGGCACTGACACACGCCTGCGCCTTGCCGTCCGCCAACAGACGCAATGCGACACGCATCGACGAATCTGGTTTGCCACGCAGGGCAAGCGAAGGCCGGTCATCCATGGTGATGACTTCGGTGGCATTGACGACGAGCAGGCGCGACCGATCGACACCGGAATGGCGTGCGATGAGTTCTTCAAGAAGGGAAGCTTGACCGACAAGGGTCAGATGGAGCGAGGGTGCAGCGAGCAGGCAGGCGATGCTGGCCTGAACAATGCTGCGGGGACCGAAGTCCCCGCCCATTGCGTCGATCGCGATGACCGGAGCGGACAAGAAATTACTCGTCAGCGCCCTTGTCGATCACTTTACGGCCACGGTATACGCCTTCAGGCGATACGTGGTGACGCAGGTGAACTTCACCGGTGGTTTTTTCTACAGACAGGGTGCTAGCCTCGAGAGCGTCGTGCGAACGGCGCATGTCACGGGCAGAGCGGGATTTTTTGTTCTGCTGAACAGCCATAATTGATTAACTCCTAAACGTTTGGGTCACGCTTTAACTGCGCCAATACACTGAACGGGTTGGACCGCGTTACCTCGTCCACGCTCGGCTCGGGCTCATCGAGGCCCGCCGGCTGCTGGCATTCTTTCGGATCATGAGTTGGCACAATGGGCAAGGCGAGCAAAAGCTCATCCTCGATCAACGCCAGCAAATCCAATGGATCTTCGCCGAGTTCCAGCACGTCATAGCCTTTCGGCAACGACTGGGTGTTTGCACCCTCCTTCACCACGGCGTAACTGCATTCGCTGTGGATCGGAAAGGTGACCAGCTCAAGACAACGCTGGCAAACCATTTTGACTTCGACGTCAATTTCGCTGTGAATAACCACGGCGCGTTGCTCGTCTCGTTCAAAAACGAATTTCGCCTGCACTGTACCGAGATTGTCAGCAAGCGGGTCGCAGAGTCTCTCCAAATCAGCCAGCAGCATCTCTCCCTGAAGAGTAGTGCCACGATCAGCTAATTTGCGCGGGTCAACGTGAGGTGGAATCGGGTCATTCAACATAGGCGCAGCATTCTAGGGACGAGGTCCTCGACTGTCAAAGGAAATTCAGGGCTGTTCGCAACCTGACCCTCTGATTACACTCGACTTTCATGTTTTGGAGAACCCCATGCTGCCTTTGCTCCTTGCTTCCAGCTCGCCTTATCGCCGGGAATTGCTCGAACGGCTGCGTTTACCGTTCGTCTGCGCATCCCCGGATATCGATGAAAGTCATCGCCCGCAGGAGTCCGCGATTGCGCTGGTGAAACGCCTGGCGCAAGAAAAGGCGATAGCGCTGGCCGCGCGCTTTCCGGATCACCTGATCATTGGCTCGGATCAGGTTGCCGTGCTGGGCGAGCAGATTCTCGGCAAGCCACACACCTTTGAGCGCGCCCTGGAGCAGCTCAGCGCGAGCAGCGGCAAAAGCGTGAGTTTCCTCACCGGCCTTGCGTTGTATAACAGCCAGACGGGCCATTGCCAGGTCGACTGCGTGCCGTTCACTGTCCACATGCGCGAACTCAGCGCACCTCGCATCAGCCGCTATCTGCATGCCGAGCAGCCGTACGACTGCGCAGGCAGCTTCAAGGCCGAAGGTTTGGGCGTGAGCCTGTTTCGCAGCACGGAAGGCCCGGACGCCACCAGCCTGATCGGCCTTCCTTTAATAAGGCTGGTGGACATGCTTGCAGAGCAAGGCGTCGAAATCCCCTGAGCGAAACGCATTTTGCGCGATAAAAAAAACCCGACCAATGGCCGGGTTTTCTGTGCTCAGGAGCGCTTAGCGCAGTGAAGGACCGTTGAATCCGGCCCACATTGCGATCTGCTCGGCCACGCTCGAACCCAGCTTCTTCGAGAAGCGATCGAACGGCGACTCCTGCACGGTGTAGTCGACCATGTCCTTCTCGCCGATTACCTCACGCGCCACATAACTGGCGCTGCCCAGGCCGTCCACGAGGCCCAGAGCGAGAGCCTGTTCGCCTGTCCACACCAGACCGGAAAACAGCTCTGGATGGTCCTTGTCCTTCAAGCGGTCACCGCGCCCTGCTTTCACACTGGCAATAAACTGCTTGTGCGTCGTGTCCAGCACACCCTGCCAAAAAGCAGTCTCGTCAGGCTTGGGTGGCTGAAACGGATCGAGGAAGGCCTTGTGCTCACCCGAAGTGTACGTACGGCGATCCACGCCCAGCTTCTCCATCGTGCCGACAAAACCGAAGCCGGCCGCCGTGACACCAATGGAACCCACCAGGCTCGCCTTGTCGGCGTAGATCTGATCAGCAGCGCTGGCAATGTAATAAGCGCCCGAAGCCCCGAGGTCGGTAATGACCGCATAGACCTTGATGTTCGGCTTCTGCGCGCGCAGACGACGAATCTCGTCGTAGATGTAGCCCGACTGAACCGGGCTGCCACCCGGACTGTTGATGCGCAGGATCACGCCTTTGGTTTTTTCATCCTCGAAAGCCGACCGCAGGCTGCCAACGATGTTGTCCGCGCTGGCCGCTTCAGTGTCGGCGATCATGCCCTTCACTTCGATCAAGGCAGTGTGACTGGCCTTGCGCGACGCTCCTTTCTCAAAATCCATCAGCGGCGAAAACATCACCAGCATCACGAACAGATAAAGAAACGTCAGGGATTTGAAAAAAATGCCCCAGCGACGGGCGCGACGCTGCTCCTGAACGCTGGCCAGCAAGGTCTTTTCCAGCAGCTGCCAGCTTTTTGCATCGGCCTTGCGCTCGCCGTCATCCTGCGAAGACGGTGCTTTCCATTCATCCGACATAGATCAATTACCCCAACAACGAAGATTCGGCAGTCCGCGCACCCAACCAGGCACGCAATTCGGAAAAATGCTCGATCGCCAGACGCGGCTCATATTGACGCAACGAATCCAGCGCCTGCGCGCCATACCCTACGGCCACGGAATCCATGCCGGCGTTACGCGCCATCAGCAGATCGAACGACGCATCGCCGATCATCAGCGCCTTTTCAGGCCGAACACCGCAATGCTGCAGGATTTCGTTGAGCATCAGAGGATCGGGTTTGCTGGCTGTCTCGTCGGCAGCGCGCGTCGCATCGAAGTAATCCAGCCAGCCATGAGCCTTGAGCACGCGATCCAGGCCGCGACGGGCCTTTCCGGTTGCTACCGCCAGGCGGTAACCCTCGGAACGGAACGCCTCCAGCGACTCATGCACGCCCTCGAACAACTTTGAGGGCTCGACATCCATCGCCATGTAACTGTCTGCGTAGCGCTGACGAAAATCGATCAGGTCATTGGCCGTGATGTCGGGGTACAACGTACGAATCGCCTCAGGCAACCCCAGGCCGATAATGCCCTTGATCGCCAGGTCGTCTCGCACAGGACGGCCGGACAACTCGGCGGCGGTCCGCATGGCCTCGACAATACGACCGATGGAGTCGGACAGCGTGCCGTCCCAGTCAAAAATCAGCAGCTCGTAATCACGGCGCACTCAGTAAACGCTCCACGGTCTTGGCCCACATTTCATCCACGGGCGCTTCCACTTTCAGCTCGCCACCATCCGGCAGCGGTACGGTGAGTGCATAAGCATGCAGGAACAGACGCTTGCCGCCCAGATCACGAATTTCGCGAGAGAAGTCCTCATCGCCATATTTGCTGTCACCGGCGATGCAATGGCCAGCATGCAAGGCGTGTACGCGAATCTGGTGCGTACGACCGGTGATCGGGCGCGCCTCCACCATCGTCGCGAAGTCACCGAAACGGCGCAGCACCTTGAACAGCGTCAGCGCCTCTTTGCCTTCTTCATTCACCTCGACCATGCGCTCGCCCGAGCGCAGGTTGCTCTTGAGCAAGGGGGCACGAACCTGCTTCTGAGACGTCGCCCAGTTTCCACGGACCAATGCCATGTACCGCTTGTCGACGCCGTCACCACGCAACTGCTCGTGCAAGTGACGCAACATGCTGCGTTTCTTGGCGATCATGAGCAGACCCGACGTGTCCCGGTCCAGGCGATGGACCAGTTCCAGCTCCTTGGCGTCGGGACGCAACTGACGAAAGGCTTCTATGACGCCGAAACTCAGACCGCTGCCGCCGTGAACCGCGATGCCAGCGGGTTTGTTCAGGACAATGAGGCCTTTGTCTTCGTAAACGATTGCCGCTTCCAGGCGCTGCAACAGACCCTGTGCGACGGGCACAGGTTCGTCACGTTCAGGCACCCGAACGGGTGGAACGCGCACAATGTCGCCTGCCTGAAGCTTGTACTCGGGCTTGATCCGGCCTTTGTTCACTCGCACTTCGCCTTTGCGCAATATGCGGTAAATCAAGGTCTTGGGAACGCCCTTGAGGTACGTGATCAGAAAATTATCGATGCGTTGACCGGCAAGTTCCGGCGCAACCTCTACCAGCTGAACGCCGGGGGTTGGGGGGGTGATATTCGTCATGGCGCAAATCATAACAATTTTTTATGGATTTGAAGCACTTAATGATTGCTGCTATAGTCGCGAACGCCGCCAAAAGCGGCCTGGACAGCGGACAAACGGTATGACAGCCGGCCCTGCCCAACGCAATTCACGAGGGCGCGAGGCCGCCCTACGGGGCTTTCGGTGACAACGGAGCGTCAGCAAGCGTAACGAGCGCAGGTGACATGAGGCCTGAAACAAGCCCGATCGCAGAGTGAGTCACTCGCCATCGAGGCCCATGTTCAAGGCCAGTTCACAAAGTGCAGTCGCTGGCAGACAAACCGGGCGAATGCTTCGGAAACCGAAGCCTTAATTTGAGCCATGACGCGTGAACTTCCCATCGAAGATCGCGTAAATGCAAACCCGCTGCGGATTCAGCGCGCGGCAGCACCCGAATTATCAGGGATACGTGTGGGGTGGAGACGCACAACCGTCGGACTGTGTAGCAAAAGGCTTTATTCAAGACGCTTCATATCGTCCGCTACCGATGGTTGATTCCTCCTCCTGACCAAGCTTTTGCTGACAGGGTGTCATTTGTCACCACAGCAAGCAGGAAACGTCGTCGCGACTACGGCCCCGCTGGCCGAATATCGCTAGACACTGGAGTGTCCAAGCACTCCTGACGCGCCCTGACACCGACCGTGAGAAGTCGTGTGTGCCGAACGCCGTTTCCGGCAGCCCGGAAACCGACGGTACTACATGAAAAGAATGCTGATTAACGCGACTCAACCTGAAGAGTTGCGTGTTGCGCTGGTAGACGGCCAGCGCCTATACGACCTGGACATCGAATCCGGGGCCCGCGAACAGAAGAAGGCCAACATCTATAAAGGCCGGATCACGCGCATCGAACCCAGCCTTGAAGCCGCGTTTGTCGACTTCGGCTCTGAGCGTCACGGCTTTCTGCCGCTGAAAGAAATCTCCCGCGAATACTTCAAGAAGTCACCGGAAGGTCGCGTCAACATCAAGGACGTCCTGAGCGAAGGCCAGGAAGTCATCGTTCAGGTCGAGAAAGAAGAGCGTGGCAACAAGGGCGCTGCCCTGACCACCTTCATCAGCCTGGCCGGCCGTTACCTGGTGCTGATGCCGAACAACCCGCGTGCCGGTGGCATTTCCCGCCGCATCGAAGGCGAAGAGCGCAACGAACTGCGCGAAGCGCTGAACGGTTTGATCGCCCCTGCCGACATGGGCTTGATCGTGCGCACTGCTGGCCTTGGCCGCAGCAGCGAAGAAATGCAGTGGGACCTCGACTACCTGCTGCAACTGTGGACCGCCATCAAGGAAGCGTCCCTGGATCGTGCCGCGCCATTCCTGATCTACCAGGAAAGCAACGTCATCATTCGTGCGATCCGCGACTACCTGCGCCAGGACATCGGTGAAGTCCTGATCGACAGCGTTGAAGCCCAGGAAGAAGCCCTGACCTTCATCCGCCAGGTGATGCCGCAGTACGCCAGCAAGATCAAGCTGTACGAAGACAGCGTTCCGCTGTTCAACCGTTTCCAGATCGAAAGCCAGATCGAAACCGCTTTCCAGCGCGTCGTCGAACTGCCTTCCGGTGGCTCCATCGTCATCGATCCGACCGAAGCCCTGGTGTCCATCGACATCAACTCGGCGCGCGCCACCAAAGGCAGCGACATCGAAGAAACCGCCCTGCAGACCAACCTTGAAGCGGCTGAAGAAATCGCCCGTCAACTGCGTCTGCGCGACATCGGCGGCCTGATCGTCATCGACTTCATCGACATGACACCGGCCAAGAACCAGCGCGCCGTGGAAGAAAAAGTCCGCGAAAGCCTGGAAGCCGACCGCGCCCGCGTTCAGGTCGGTCGCATCTCGCGCTTCGGCCTGCTGGAAATGTCCCGTCAGCGCCTGCGCCCATCGCTGGGCGAAAGCAGCGGCATCGTCTGCCCGCGTTGCAACGGCACCGGCATCATCCGTGACGTCGAATCCCTGTCGCTGGCAATCCTGCGCCTGATCGAAGAAGAAGCCCTGAAAGACCGTACCGCCGAAGTCCGCGCTCAGGTGCCGATCCCGGTCGCTGCGTTCCTGCTCAACGAAAAACGCAACTCGATCACCAAGATCGAACTGCGCACCCGTGCACGCATCATCATTCTGCCGAACGATCATCTCGAAACGCCGCACTTCGAAGTTCAGCGCCTGCGTGATGACAGCCCGGAAGCCCACAGCCTGCAGTCCAGCTACGAAATCGCTGCGGCCGCCGCCGAAGTGGAAGAAGTCCAGCCCGCGGCAGCGACCCGCACCCTGGTTCGCCAGGAAGCCGCAGTCAAGACCGCACCGGCTCGCGCCAACGCTCCGGTCCCGACCGAAGTCGCAGCACCGGTAGCCGCCCCTGCTCCGGTCGCTCATGAGCCAAGCCTGTTCAAAGGCCTGGTGAAGTCCCTGGTCAGCCTGTTCGCCACCAAGGAAGAGCCCGTCGCGCCGGCCGCAGTGGTTGAAAAACCGGCTGCCGAGCGTCCGGCCCGCAACGAAGAGCGTCGCAACGGTCGTCAGCAGAGCCGCAGCCGTAATGGTCGCCGCGACGAAGAGCGCAAGCCGCGCGAAGAACGTGCGCCGCGTGCCGAGCGTGAAGAACGCGCGCCACGGGAAGAGCGCGCTCCGCGTGAGGAACGTGCTCCACGTGAAGAGCGCGCACCGCGCGAGCCACGTGAGACCCGCGACGAAACCGCAACCCCACGTGAAGAGCGTCCTGCACGCGCGCCGCGTGAAGAGCGTCAGCCTCGTGCTCAGCGTGAAGATCGCAAGCCACGCGAAGAGCGCGTCCGTGAACTGCGTGAGCCGCTGGATGCCGCACCGGCTGTCAACGTGCCCCGCGAAGAACGCCCTGAGCGCGCACCGCGCGAAGAGCGTCAGCCTCGTGCGCCGCGTGAAGAGCGTCAACCACGTGCCGAGCAGGCCGCAGCAGCGGTTGAAGACGAAGCACTGTTGAACAACGAAGAGCAGCAGGACGAAAACGGCCAGGAACACGCCGAAGGCGATCGCCCTCGCCGTCGCTCCCGTGGTCAGCGTCGCCGCAGCAACCGTCGTGAGCGTCAGCGTGACGCCAACGGTGATGTGATCGAAGGCAGCGAAGAGCACCAGGCCGAAGCCGGTCACGACACCGTTCGCAGCGAAGGCAACAGCACTGAAATCGCTGCGGGTCTGGCCGTCACCGCCGCCGTTGCAGAAAGCGTGATCAGCGCCCCGGCCGAAGCCGACGCTCACCGTCAGGCTGAACGTGCCACCGCAGCTGTCGAAGCACCCGCTGTTGAAGCCGCGCCTGTCGAGAAAGCCGAAGCGCCTGTCGTCGAAGCGCCAGCCGTGGAAGCACCGACGGCGACCGCCAAACGTTCGATCATGCCTGAAGTTGAAGTCGCGCAATTCGACGCTTCTCTGAGCCCGTTCGAGCGTCAGGTGAAAGCCGCCGCTCAGGCTGAGACTGTCGAAACCCCGGCTGAGGTTGAAGCGCCTGCTGTTGTCGAAGCGCCTGCTCCGGCACCGGTCGTTGAGGCACCTGTTGCAGCGCCTGTCGCACCGGTCGAAGCGCCGAAAGCCGCTGAACCCGTGGTTGAGAAGCCAGTGATCGAGCAGCCAGTGGCTGCCGAGCCTGTGGTTGCAGCGGCTGAACTGGCGGCTCCGGAAATCGTCGCAGCGCCGGTGGCTGTAGAACCGGCACCGGCTCCAGCGCCAGTCGCAGCTGAAAAGCCAGCACTGCCGATGGCCAGCACCGGCCGCGCGCCGAACGATCCTCGTGAAGTTCGTCGTCGTCGCCTGGAAGCTGAACGCCTGCAGAAGGAAGCTGAAGCGGCCGCAAACGCTGCGCCACAACAAGCGCCAGTCGTTGCAGCGCCAGCACCTGTTGCTGTAGAAGCCGTCGCCAGTCCTGCCCCGGTTGTTGACGAGCACGTCAACACGAAGGAAGCGGTGACCGAGCACGGTGGAGAGCTGGAAGAAAGCAAAGAGCCCAAGCCGCTCGCGTAATCTTCAGTGAATGAAAAGCCCCGCCTGTTGCGAAACAGGCGGGGCTTTTTTATGAGCGCGAATCGAGGTGGGATGGGGCTGCAGCCCCTGATCCAGCGCCTTCTACAATTTGAAATTCAACGCCGCAGGCACGTCCACATCCCAAAGGACGCCGGGATCTTCAACCGGCAGCTCTATGACAGTGGCGCCCTTGAACAGCCGCTTGGCACCCTTCTCTCCCGCTAACGACATCAGGGCGGGACCAAACCCTCGACCGAACCCGACAGGATGGCCAAACACCCCCTCTCGAACAGGCACGCTGATAGAATCGTCCTCCAGCGAATTGACCACCCGCTTGAGGGTATCCGCATGGATGAAAGGCATGTCCCCAAGAACAATCAACCAGCCCCGATGATCAGGCTCCGCCGCCACGGCGGCGGCAATGCTGTCGCCCATGCCTGGGGACTCCAGCACCACAACCTCACAGCCATGCAGCAACCCCAATTCGGCGACGCTGCAATAATGAGGGCGGGTCAGGAGCACGATCTTGTTGACCACAGGCCTCAGTCCAACAAGCACATGCTCCAGCACCGAGCGCTCTATACCGTCTCGCCCCTTGCATTGCGCCAGCAATTTGTTGCGATGGGCCCCGGCGATCTGCCGGTAACGGCTGCCAAGCCCGGCCGCCAGGACGATGGCGCACACAGTGTCACTCATGCGTAACCTCGAATGGGAGATGTCTCGCATCGGAAATGCAAAGGGCACGCCATCACTTCAGCCTCGTGAAAGGCTGAAGTGTAATGGGTTTTGAGAGAGACGAGAGAAGACGCAAGCACACCTCAATAGAGGTTAGGCTCCATCTCCAGCGTCACACCGAAACGTTCGAGGATGTCGGCTTGAATCCGCTGCGCCAACGTCAGCAGCTCCCGCCCGGTGGCCGAGCCGTAGTTGACCAGCACCAGCGACTGCAACGCATGAACGCCCGCATCGCCTTCACGAAAGCCTTTCCAGCCTGCCTGCTCGATGAGCCAGCCTGCCGCAAGTTTCACCTGGCCGTCAGGTTGTGGATACGCCACAAGCTCCGGATGGGTCTGCTTGATACGCTCAGCCAGCTCAGCAGGTACAACCGGGTTCTTGAAGAAGCTCCCGGCATTGCCCAGCACGGCAGGGTCGGGCAGCTTTTCACTGCGAATCTCACAGATCGCCCGGCTGACATGCATCGGCGTCGGCTCGTTGATGCCCTGCTCCTGAAGACGCTGGCGCACCGGGCCGTAATCCAGATGCAATCGGGCGGCGAAACTCAGCTTGAAGCGCACCCGAAGAATCAACCAGCGACCGGTCTGGTGCTTGAACACGCTGTCGCGGTAACCGAACGCGCAGTCCGCCAGGGAAAACTCGCGCAATTCGCCGTTTTCCCGATCCAGCGCCACCAGGCTGTGGAACACGTCTTTGAGCTCAACGCCATACGCGCCGATGTTCTGCATCGGCGCAGCACCCACCGTGCCCGGGATGAGACTGAGGTTTTCCACGCCCGACAGACCGCGCGCCAGCATCTCCTGGACGAACGGATGCCAAGGCTCTCCCGCCTCAGCCTCGACGATCGCAGCACCGCAGTCTTCGTGCGTGATGCGAATGCCCCGGCTGGCCATGCGCAGCACCAGCGCGTCGAGATCCCTACTCAACAGCAGGTTGCTGCCGCCGCCGATGACCAGCAGTTCAACCTTGTGCGCCGCCGCGTACGCCAGCGCCTCGCGGACATCACTGTCGTTATGGGCCTCGGCAAACAGTCGAGCCCGTACATCGACACCAAAGGTGTTGAAGGGCTTGAGTGAAACGTTGGATTGAATCTGCAGGCTCATGCAACCACCTGCCCGAAGAGCACCTGAGCATTACACCCCATGGCCGTCAAACCTCCAGCAAACGCCTGACGCGTTCCAGGTCTTCGGCGGTGTCGACGCCGGCGGGCGGCGCTTCCACTGCATCAGCGACGTGAATCCGCACGCCATGCCACAAGGCTCGCAACTGTTCGAGGTTTTCAGTGTTTTCAAGCCAGCAAGGGCCCCAGCTCACGAAGTCATGCAGGAAACCGGCGCGGTAGGCGTAGATGCCGATATGTCGACGGTAAGGCACACCTTCGGGCAGTTCGTCACGGCTCCTGGCCAGCGCATCGCGCGCCCAGGGCAGCGGCGCACGGCTGAACGTCAGCGCCAGGCCATTGAGGTCGGAACAGACCTTGACCACGTTCGGATTGAACAGCGCTGTCACATCGTCGAGGGGTTCAGCCAGCGTCGACATGCGCGCTTCAGTGTGCGCGGCGAGGTTGTCGGCGACCTGATCGATCACGGCGGGAGGGATCATCGGCTCGTCGCCCTGGACGTTGACCACGATGGCGTCGTTGGTGAGCCCGAGCAGCGATGCCACTTCGGCCAGCCGGTCGGTGCCCGAATTGTGATCGTCGCGGGTCATCAACACTTCAGCGCCGAACGCCAGACAGGCGTCGACAATGCGTTGATCGTCGGTGGCCACCACCACACGCTCCGCGCTGCTTTTGCGCGCCTGCTCCCAGACGTGCTGGATCATGGGCTTGCCAGCGATGGTTTTCAGCGGTTTACCGGGAAAACGGCTCGAACCGTAACGTGCAGGGATAACAACGGTAAACGCTGCAGTCATTTGTCCAGACGCTCATCAGTGGTCAGGGTGCGTGCCTCGCTTTCCAGCATGACCGGGATGCCGTCGCGGATCGGGTAAGCCAGGCCGGCACCCTTGCTGATCAGCTCGGTTTTGTCGGCGCTGAGCTTGAGCGGACCTTTGCAGATCGGGCAAGCGAGGATGTCGAGCAATTTGGTGTCCATAAGAAATCCTGAGCGAGTCATGGCAAAAGCCGGGTTAACTGCGAATCGAACCAACTGACAAAGGCCGGAGAAGGCACGGCTTCAACGACCAGGTACCACCAGTCGGGGGCCGCGAAGGCTGCGCATTTCACGGCATCTTTTTCGGTCATGACCAAAGGCAGGACCGGCGTGAACGCCAGCGCCTGTGCACTGAACACGGCGTGATCGGCGAACGCATGTGGAACAGGCCGCCAGTGTAGTCCTTCGAGGGTATTGAAGAAACGTTGCGGATTGCCGATACCCGCCACCGCGTGAAGCGCTTGCCCGGCCGGGAAGTAATCCACGGGGCGATGCTCGCCGCTCAGCAGATTGACCAGCGCAGTGGGCTGCAATCTGAAGGCGTAACCGTCGTCACGGTCTTCGCTGGCGCCGTTGTACAGCAAGGCGTCAACGCTCTCCAGACGCTCGACTGGTTCACGCAAGGGACCGGCCGGCAGGCAACGGCGATTGCCCAGCCCGCGCGCGGCGTCGATCAGCACCAGTTCAAGATCCCGATCCATCCGGTAATGCTGCAAGCCATCGTCGGAAAGAATCAGGTCGAGCGGCTCTTCGGCGAGCAATCCGCGCACCGCCTGCGAACGATCGGGGTCGATCATCAGCGGCACGCCGGTGCGTTTGACGATCAGCAAAGGCTCGTCCCCCGCCTGATCGGCAGACTGCTGGGCGGTAACACGCCACGGAAGGCTCGGCGGTCTGGCGCCGTAACCACGGCTGACCACGCCCACGCGCAGACCCCGACGACGACAGTAATCAATCATCCAGAGAATCAGCGGGGTCTTGCCGGTGCCGCCGACCGTGATGTTGCCCACCACGATCACGGGCACAGGGGCTTTGTAGATGTCGCCCTGCCCGGCCACGAAGCGCGCACGCTTGTTGTTGACGACGCGGCGGTACAAAGCTTCGAGCGGACGCAGCAGCGTCAGCGCCGGATGGCCTTCGTACCATGCGTCAAGCAAGCGATCGGTGAGTGCCATCAGTTAGCCGAGGCGGCCTCGACAGTGGTCATGCGCAAGTGAGCGAAACCCAGCTTGCCCGCAGCGTCCATCGCGGTGATGACCGACTGGTGGGGCGTCTTGCCGTCAGCGCTGATGGACAACGGCAAGCTGGTGTCTCCCCCCGATTCCTTCTGCAAGGCGTCGATCAGGGTTTCCAGTTTGCTGTCGGCCAACAAGGTGTTGTTGACCGAATAGGTGCCTTCGGCGTTGATCGTGATATCGACGTGTTTTTTGTCGACATCGTCGGCCGACGCGCCGGTGACCGACTGAGGCAGGTCGACGCGCATCTGCGTTTCACGGGTGAAGGTCGTGGTGACCACGAAGAACAGCAGCAGAATGAACACCACGTCGATCAGCGACACCAGATTGATGTCGATGGTCTCCCGAGGCTTGCGGCGGCGGAATTTCACTTCTTGCGACCCTCGCCGCGTGCGGCAGCCTTGAGGTCAGGCTTGGCGTCGGTCAGATCCACGTCACGATCGCCTTGCACCACTTCCACCAGTTTGATCGCTTCCTGTTCCATGCCGACCACCAACTCGTCGACGCGGTTTTGCAGGTAGCGGTGGAAGAAGATGGTCGGGATCGCGACGGTCAGGCCGGACGCCGTGCAGATCAGCGCCTTGGCGATACCACTGGCCAACATGCCCGCGTTACCGGTCATGCCGGTGCTGGTGAACGAACTGAAGATGTCGATCATGCCCAGCACGGTGCCGAGCAGACCCAGCAGCGGGGCCATGGCGGCGATGGTGCCAAGCGTGGCGAGGTAACGCTCCAGCTCGTGAATCACCCGGGCGGCGGCTTCCTCAATGCACTCCTTCATGATCTCGCGACCGTGACGGGAGTTGGCCAGGCCGGCCGCGAGAATCTCACCCAGCGGGGAGTCGGCGCGCAGTTCCTTGAGCTTGTCGCTGCTCAATTGTTTGTCCTGAATCCAGCGCCACACCTGACCGAGCAGATGCGGCGGCGTAATGCGGCTGGCGCGCAAGGTCCACAGACGCTCGATGATGATTCCGACGGCGGCGATGGAACTCAAAATGATCGGTAGCATCATCCAGCCACCAGATTTGACCAGCTCCCACACAGCGACCACCCCCTGAAAAAAAGTGGCGCCACTCTAACATAGGGCAGTCGGCTCGCCGAACCTGTCGATGAATATCCGACCATTCACTCACGCCAGAAGCGTCTTTCCCTACGCTCGGCGTCCACGCCTTCGAACCTGCCTAATTGCAATGTGATAGCACCCAGTTCAGCGCTGTCGTAGGTTTCAACGCCGAACCAGCGATAGCGAGACATCACCAACGGATGCGGGTGACCGAACGCATTGTTCCGGCCTCGGGAGATCAGCACGCCCTTAGGAGAGACCGCCTGCAGCAGCGCCTTGGACGATGAACTCCGGCTCCCGTGATGAGGCGCTTGCAACCAGTCGGCACGCACATCAAAACCCTGCTCCAGCATCGCCCGCTCGGCAGGAACGTCGATGTCTCCCGTCAACAACAAGCGTTCACCCTTCGCGTCGACACTCAGCACGCACGATGCCTGATTGCCCTCCGCCGCCTGCTCCCAGATCCAGGTGGAAAACGTCACCTCGTCCCAGGCCCAGGTTTCACCGTTGCGGCAGGGCTCGACAGGCAACTCAGCCGGCATCCGGGCAGCGTCGCCCGCCAGGATTCTGCTCACGGGCAGTGCCTGATGAATCGCCGGGGCCCCGCCGGCATGATCGGCGTCGGCGTGACTGAGCAGCATCATGTCCAGATGCCTTATTCCTGCACGACGAATCGCGGGCAAGACCACGCGCTCGCCGATGTCGAACTCGCCAAAGCGCGGTCCGGCGTCGTAGAGCAGCGTGTGTTCACGAGTTTGCAACAGAATCGCAAGCCCTTGGCCGACGTCCAGTTGCAGCACTTCAACTTCACCTGAAGGAATGCGCTCCTGCGGGACAAACACGCAGAGCAGCAACAGGGGCCAACCCAGTGCGCGCAATGGCACGCCGCTGGGTAATAAAAGCAGCAGCGCTCCCAGCAGGCACAATGGCCACACCCAGAACGGCGTCGTCGGGCCGGTCCATGCCGGTGCCGCCTCGGCCGCGATCGCCAGAACGACGAACAGCGCGTTCATCGACCCGCCCGCCAGCCAGAGCAAGCTCTCGCCTAGCCACGGAACGGCCAGAAAAAACGTGCCGAACAGCGCCAGAGGCAGGATAAAAATGCTGACCCACGGCACCGCGAGCAGATTGACCAACGGGCCGCTCACGCTGACCGGCAGGTTCAAAGCCAGCAAGACCGGCAAGAGCCCGAGGGCGATCAGCCATTGCGCCCGAGACCAACTCTGCAGCCAACGCCAGGCGCCCAGACGTCCGCCAAAGATCACCATCAGAATGCCGACGGCCACGAACGACAGCCAAAATCCCGGACGCAGGCTGATCAACGGCTCGACAATCAGCACCAGATTCAACGCGATCAGCATCGGCCAGATCGCACCCAGGTGCCGAAAGCGCAACCGCCACAGCAACACCAGCCCGAGCATGACGCAGGCTCGCTGTACCGGAACCTCGAAGCCTGCCAGATAGCCATAGGCCAATGCGCCACTCAAGGCAAGTACGCAGGCCGACGGTAACCAGGGCAGCACGCGTGGCCATAGCCCCCATCGCGCCAGCCCGGCCACCAGCCCATACAGCAACCCGGCCAGCAAACCGACATGCGTGCCGGAAATCACCAGCAAATGGACCGTGCCGGTGTCCTGCAACACTTGCCAATCGGCTGGACTCAACCCTGAGTCGTCGCCCAGCACCAGCGCGGACAAACCGCCCTGCCGACCCTGAGCATCGACGGCCAGCAAGCGTTGACGAATCGTGTCGCGCCACGAGTGGGTTGTCGCCCTGAGTAACTGGCCATCCACCACGGTGCCCGTCGCGCCAATACGCTGCGCCAAGAGCCACGCCTGATAGTCGAACGCACCGGGATTGGCCAGGCCGCCAGGGCGCTTGAGTTTCACCGCCAGCCGCCAGTGTTCGCCGCTTTGCACGGCAGGCCCGCCGTACCAGGCAATGCGCAGCTGCCCAGGCAGCCGTGTTCGGCGAGACACCGGGTCTTGCAGCTGAAAACGGACCACTCCGTCAACGGTATGTGGCAAACCGACGACCTTGCCTTCCAGCCATAGCGTCTGGCCATCGAGGCGTTCGGGCAGCCGATCATCGAGCGCGGATTTGGCGGACACGCAGCCCCACGTCACCCCGAAGAGAAAAAACGCCACCGGATACGTGCGAAACGGCAGCAGCATCAGGGCGACGATAGGCATCGCCACCATTAACCAGACCGGCGGTAATGCCGGTAAAAAACGCAGGACGAGCAGTCCCAGTGCAAGCGCCAGCATCCCTGTGCGCATGAGGCTTTCCTTGTCGACGGTTGAAATTCACCCTCAATGACTTAGCGCACTGACCGGGACACGCATTTATTAATTGTCACAATGTCTGAATTTCCATCCGTCACTATCCATGCATACTTGCCCGAGTTTTCCCGCCCAGCCCCCGGAATCCCGTATGCCACGCCACCTGATCAAGCGGTACATGCCCGATCCGAACAGCATCCGGGAACACAAATCCTTACGCTTTCTTGGCCGCCTGCTGCATGACCCTAACCTCTGGCACCTGAATCGGCACTCGGTTGCGAGGGCCATGGGCATTGGCTTGTTTGCTGCGTTGATGCCAATGCCCCTGCAGATGTTGCTGGCCGCGGTGCTGGCCATTCGCGTGCGCGCCAACCTGCCGATTGCGGTCAGTCTGTGCTGGCTGACCAACCCGCTGACGATGCCGCCGGTGTTCTATTGCACTTATAAGATTGGTGCGCTGCTGATGGGTTTGCCGCCGCGCAGTTTTCCGGACGAGATGAGCTGGGACTGGATCAGCGGTCAGCTGTCGACGTTGTGGCAGCCGTTTTTGCTGGGGTCAATGGTGGCGGGCGTGGTGCTGGGCGTGGCGGGGTATTTCGGGACGATGGCGTATTGGCGATGGTGGGTCGGGCGGCAGTGGAAGCGCCGCAAGGCAGAGCGTCGCTAGCATAAACGCGGGGAAACACGACGGTGGGAGTGAGCTTGCTCGCGAAAGCGGATTGGCTGGCACCGTTAATGGGACAGATGTACTGGCCGCTTCATCGCGATGCCGCCCAGACCAGGCTCACTTCCACAGGAGCGAGCCTGGCTGGTAAAGCGATCGGGTTATTGCCGCATCCCGCGACCACTCACCAGCAACCGCGCACAGCCCAGGTACAAGACGATGGTCGCTACGACCATGAACGTCAGGGCGATGCTGATCTTGATGTCGGACACACCCAGAATCCCGAAACGGAACGCGTTGACCATGTGCAGCACCGGGTTGGCCAGCGAAACGGTCTGCCAGAACGGTGGCAACAGGTTGATTGAGTAGAACACCCCGCCCAGGTAGGTCAGTGGTGTCAGCACGAAGGTCGGGATGATTGAGATGTCGTCGAAGTTGCGGGCGAAGACGGCGTTGATGAACCCCAGCAGCGAGAAAATCGTTGCTGTCAGCACGACCACCACAATCGTCACACCCAAATGGTGCACCTGCAGGTCGGTGAAGAACATCGACAGGAGGGTCACGATGACGCCCACCATCAGGCCACGCAGCATGCCGCCCAGGGTAAAACCGATCAGGATGGTGTGCGGGGACACCGGTGAGACCATCAGCTCTTCGATCGAACGCTGGAACTTCGCGCCGAAGAAGCTGGAGACGACGTTGCCGTAGGAGTTGGTGATCACTGACATCATGATCAGGCCCGGCACGATGTACTGCATGTAGGTGAACCCACCCATGTCGCCGATCTGGCGACCGATGAGGTTACCGAAGATCACGAAGTACAGGACCATGGTGATCGCTGGCGGCAGAAGCGTCTGCGGCCAGATCCGCATGAAGCGACGGACTTCGCGATAGACAATGGTGTTCATCGCGACCAGGTTGGGGCGCAGCTCCGAACTCATACCGCCACCTTCGACAGATTTTTTTCGACCAGACCCACGAACAGCTCCTCGAGGCGGTTGGTTTTATTGCGCAGGCTCAGCACCTGAACGTTCTGCAACGCCAGTTGACCGAACAGCGCCGTGATGCCGATGGTTTTATCGACCTGCACTTCCAGCGTGTGGCTGTCCACAAGCCGCGACGGATATCCGGCCAGTTGCGGCGCGGTCTGCATCGGGTCCTTCAGGTCCAGCAGGAAGGTCTCGACGTGCAGCTTGTTCAGCAGCGTCTTCATGCCGGTGTTTTCGATGATTGTGCCGTGGTCGATGATGCCGATGTTGCGGCACAGCTGCTCAGCCTCTTCCAGGTAATGCGTGGTGAGGATGATGGTGATGCCTTTCTGGTTCAGCTCGGTGAGGAAGGTCCACATCGAACGACGCAGTTCGATGTCGACGCCCGCCGTCGGCTCGTCAAGGATCAACAGGCGCGGCTCATGAATCAGTGCGCGGGCAATCATCAGACGACGCTTCATGCCGCCCGACAACGAACGCGACGGCACGCTGCGTTTGTCCCACAGTCCCAATTGCGTCAGGTACTGCTCGGCGCGTTCCTTGGCGATCTTCGGCGGGATGCCGTAGTAACCGGCCTGGGTCACCACGATGTCGAAGGTCTTTTCGAACTGGTTGAAGTTGAACTCCTGCGGCACCACACCGATCGAGCGCTTGAGTTGCGCCGGGTTGCGATCAAGGTCGTTGCCGAAGATGTTCACCGTCCCCGTGGTCTTGTTGACCAGGGTGGAGATGATGCCGATGGTGGTGGATTTGCCGGCACCGTTAGGGCCGAGCAACGCGAAGAAATCACCCTCGGCGACGTCCAGATCGATACCCTTCAGGGCCTGGAAACCGTTGCCGTAGGTCTTGGTTAGCTGCCGGATGGACAGAGCTGAACTCATGACTGAAAACACACCAATAAAAGGGAAAAAGGAGAAATAACCGAATACAAAAGCGTGATCGCCACACCGGTCTCGGTGTCGAAAAACGTCTACCTCTGAAACAAACTGTTGCAGACGCGGCGCACTCGGCAATGTTGCTTGCCGACGCCGCGCAAGTACAGCGAAGTCTATTGATAGTAGTTATTAATCTAACGCTGTCAGCTTCATGTGAGCTCGGTCATCACCGCGGTCCGATAGGCCGGACGCTGTTGCAAACGCTCGTACCAGGCTTTGAGGTGGGGCAGGTCCATGCGTTCAATCGGCATTTCGAACCAGGCGTAGATAAAGCTGCCGAGGGGAATATCGCCCGCTCCGAATGCCTCGCCCGACAGATAGGGCTGACCCGCCAGTGCCTGGTCGACGATGCGCAACAGCCCTTCAACCGCAGCCTTTGCCGCATTGATCTGCGCCCAGTCCTGCTGCTCGGCCGGTGTGCGCAACACACCCCAGAACACGGTTTTGAAAGGCGCGGCGAACGTCGACGTGGTCCAGTCCATCCATTTGTCTTGCCGGGCGCGCGCTTGAGGGCTGGCCGGGCAAAGGGCCGAGTCCGGCGCGTACTGGGCCACCAGGTAACGGACGATGGCGTTGGACTCCCACAGCACGAAGTCGCCGTCTTCGATCATCGGCACCACACCGTTGGGGTTTTTGGCCAGGTACTCAGGCTGATTGTTGAGACCGAACGCACCGCCTGCGTTGATCGCCTCATACGCCAGCCCTAACTCTTCTGCGACCCACAACGCCTTGCGGACGTTGGACGAATTCTTGCGGCCCCAGATCTTCAACATGGTGCGTATTCTCCTGTGCGCGACCTCGCGGGTCGTTGATCAACGGGATTAGTGGCATATGCCTGTGGGTCGCCAGTCTACCCCGAGATGCGGGTGTTCGAGCCACAACTTCACGCGCATCGGCCAGCCCTCGAACTCCCATGACAGCGTGGGGTCACTATCGATGCGCGGGCCAGAGCGATTTGCCCGCCTTTTCGATGGCGCTCACGTTCGCCATCCTCATGGAGGGCTGTTTATGCTGTTGTTGTGGATCGTGGTTCTGGTGATCGGCGTGGCCTGGCTGGCCCATCGGCGTGTCGCCTCCTTCCCTGCCCTGGGCATCGTGGCGGTGTATCTGTTGGCGATGGGGGCGTTCAGTCATGCTCACGGCTGGATGATCATCCCGTGGGCACTCTGGTTGGCCGTGGCACTGCCATTGGCCTTGCCTGACCTGCGCCGCAAACATTTCAGTGCGCCAATGTTCGCCTGGTTTCAGAAGGTTCTGCCGCCGATGTCGGAAACCGAGCGCGACGCCATCGACGCCGGGACGGTCTGGTGGGATGGCGAGCTGTTCAGCGGCCGGCCTGACTGGAACACCCTGCTGAGCTATCCGAAAAGCCAGTTGACCGAAGAAGAACAGGCCTTTCTCGACGGCCCGACCGAGCAGCTCTGCGCCATGGTCAGCGACTGGGAAATTGGTCAGGCCATGGACCTGCCGCCCGAGGCCTGGGCGCACATCAAGGAACACAGTTTCTTCGCTCTGATCATTCCGAAGGAATATGGCGGCAAGGGTTTCTCGGCCTACGCCCACTCGCAGGTCGCGATGAAACTGGCGACCCGCAGCGGCGACTTGGCGTCTACGGTCATGGTGCCCAACTCACTGGGTCCTGCCGAACTGCTGTTGCATTACGGCACCGATAAACAGCGCAATCACTACCTGCCACGCCTGGCCCGTGGCGATGACATTCCCTGCTTCGCGTTGACCGGCCCCCTGGCGGGTTCGGACGCAGGCGCGATGCCCGACACCGGGATCATCTGCAAAGGCGAGTGGGAGGGTCAGGAAGTCATCGGCCTGCGCCTGAACTGGGAAAAACGCTACATCACCCTGGGACCGGTCGCGACCCTGCTCGGCCTGGCCTTCAAGGCGTACGATCCTGAGCATTTGCTGGGCGAAGAAGAGGATCTGGGCATCAGCCTCGCGTTGATTCCAACCGACACCCCAGGCGTGGAAATCGGCCGTCGCCACCTGCCGCTGGGCGCTGCCTTCATGAACGGCCCCAACGCCGGCAAGGACGTGTTTATCCCGCTTGAGTACCTGATCGGTGGTCAGGACATGCTCGGCAAGGGCTGGATGATGCTGATGAACTGCCTGTCGGTAGGCCGTTCGATTTCCCTGCCGGCGGTGGGCACGGGTGCTGCGAAATACACCAGTCTGGTCACGGGTCAGTACACGCAGATTCGCGAGCAATTCAACGTGCCGCTCGCCGCGTTCGAGGGCATTCAGGAGTCACTGGCGCGCATCGGCGGTAATGCGTGGCTGATGGACAGTGCGCGCATGTTGACCGCCAACGCCGTGGACCTCGGGGAAAAGCCGTCGGTGCTCTCGGCTATCCTCAAATACCACCTCACCGAGCGTGGCCGCGAGTGCATCACCCATGCGATGGACGTGCACGGTGGCAAGGGCATCATCATGGGCCCGAACAATTACCTGGGTCGCTCGTGGCAAGGGGCGCCGATCTTCATCACCGTGGAAGGCGCGAACATCCTGTCGCGCAACCTGATGATCTTCGGCCAGGGCGCGATCCGCTGCCATCCGTTCGTGCTCAAGGAAATGGCCCTCGCCGGGCGTGAGGACAAGGAGCGCGCCGTCGTCGAGTTCGATGATCTGTTGCTGCAACACATCGGCTTCGCGGTTCGCAACGCGGCCAGCACGCTGGTACTCAACCTGGGCCTCGGTCACTTCGAGCACATGCCGGGGGATCGCCTGAGTCAGGGGTATTTCCGCGCCCTGAATCGTCAGGCCGCCGCGTTCGCGATGCTCGCCGACTTGAGCATGATGCTGCTGGGCGGCGAGCTGAAACGACGCGAGCGTCTGTCGGCGCGCCTGGGCGATGTGTTGAGCCACCTGTACCTGGCGTCCGCCGCGCTCAAGCGCTTCCACGACCTGGATTATCCAGAGTCGCTGGTTCCGCTGTTTCGCTGGTCCATGGAAGAAGCGCTGGGTGAATCGGAGCGGGCGCTGGACGAACTGCTCAGCAACTTCCCGAACCGAGTGCTCGGCGCGCTGTTGCGGGTCATCGTGTTCCCGTTGGGTCGTCGTCACAAAGGTCCGTCGGATGCACTGGATGCTCAAGTCGCCGAGATCCTCGGCCGTGGCAAGGGTGATCCGGCGCTGGAATCAGTGCTTGCCGGTTGCTATCGCCCGATGTCGGAAAGCGACCCAGTGGGAGCGTTGCAACATGCAGCGGACCTGCTGACCGGCGCAAAGACGCTGCACGGCAAGCTGCATCACGGGCTCAAGAGCGGTCAGGTGAAAGCTGCGGGCGGCGAGCATGTCATCGATGCGGCGTTGAACGCAGGCGTGCTGCAACCCGCCGAAGCCGAGAAACTGCGCACGGCGGAAGCGGCGCGTCGGAAAGTGATCGACGTGGATGATTTTGATAAGGAAGAACTGAAACCAGCGGAAGGCAAGGTCCGGTAACGGCCGAATTGTAGGAGCGAGGCTTGTCCCGCGATCGGCGACGCAGTCGTCGTAAAACTCGTGCTATGCGGTATCCTCGATGACCGCGTCATCCGGTTTTACTGCCGCTGCGCGTCAGATCGTCCGGATGCGGCCCAGACACAAGCCACGCTCCTACAAAGTGAGAGTGATGTTCACCTGGCCCAACGCTCTAGCCTGCACTTCCCCGCAACCTGTCCTACACTCCCCCGTAACAACAAGAAAACACCAGGGGACGCATCATGATCGATCACCGCATGACTCATCGCTGCCTGCTTGCTGAAATCGCCTCGGGGGAGGACCTTCACAGCGGCAAACCCACACAGACCCTGCAGACGCTGATACTCATCGGCTTCATCACCTGCCAACCGAGTCACGACCGCAGCTTTTCTCACCTCGCCTTGACCGAAGCCGGGCACCGTTACCTGGCCGGCTTATGGCATTGATCTGACGTCCGGTCGACAGACGCGTCCAGCCCTGTCGACCACCAGTCCTCATTGGGGTATCGGTCACCGCCGCCGGGATCTATACTCCCGCGCCTGTTTTTGTCTCTGAGGACTTCATCATGGCCGACGCCAATCTCGACCGCACTCTCAACCTGCTGGCGCACCTGCGCGGCATTCTGGTCGCGCTCGGTGAAGCCGAACAGGTTCCCGAAGAAAGTCATGCGCTGTTTCTGGAGCGCTACGACGAGCTGATGTTGCTGCTGCCGGTGGAGCCCATCGAAAGCCAGTATCTGGGTCAGGACCTGCTCTGTCAGGTGATCCAGCGTTATCCACAAATCGCTCATCTGGTGCCACGCGACCTGCTCTGGTACTTCGGCGGCGACTGCCTGCATTTCATGCCCGACGAAGAAATCGACCTGTACACCGCGCTGGAAGAGCGCCGCTTCGAGGCCGAGGAGAATGAAGAACCGTTCGACTGGGACCAGGAAAAGCAGCTGCTGGCGATGGGTCAGGATGGCCCTCGACACTGAGTCACCGTGAATGGAAGTCGCGGGCACAGGACGCACTCGTCGCCTGAGCCCGCGACTCGCTTCGCCCCTCAAAGATCAACTTCTCTGATCTTAACTACGCGTTAAATGCATTGTTTTTATAATTAGCTTAGCGCCAAATCGAATTTCACAGCGCTGCCTCATGCCCTTATGTTGCTGACTCGACACGCGCAAATGCTCCGCGCGCCCTCGATTGATCCAGACGACTGTCAACATAAGGAATTGCCCATGAGCGTTGAATTCATCGGCTACATCGCCACGCAACCTTTCTCGGAAATTCACCCGCGCAGCGGTCAGCCGGTTCAGCCGCAATACGTTGAACAGGTCGCACGCGCCCATGAAGAAGCAGGCTTCGACCGCGCGCTGGTGGCTTACCACTCGGACAGCCCGGACAGCGCGTTCGTGGCCGCTTACGCCGCCAGCGTGACGACGAAACTGAAATTCCTGATTGCTCACCGCCCCGGCTTCATTTCCCCTACGGTCGCCGCGCGGCAATTGGCGACCCTGGACGTCTTCAACGGTGGCCGCACAGCCGTGCACATCATTACCGGTGGCGATGACCAGGAGCTGCGGGCGGACGGCAGCTTTATCGGCAAGGACGAGCGTTATGCGCGTACCGATGAATACCTGAGCGTTGTGCGCCAGGAGTGGACGGCGGAAAAACCCTTCGATCATCACGGCACCTATTACCAGTTCGAGGGCGCTCATTCGCAGGTGAAGTCGCCACAGAAGCCACACATTCCACTGTATTTCGGGGGCGCCTCGCAGGCAGCCCTTGAGGTCGCGGGGAAACACGCCGATGTGTATGCCTTGTGGGGCGAGACCTACGAACAGGTCAGGGACATCGTCAAACAGGTTCGCGCCGAGGCGGCGAAGCACGGGCGTACCGTCCGTTTCAGCCTGTCGCTGCGACCCATTCTGGCCGAGACCGAAGAAAAGGCCTGGGCCCGCGCCGACAGTATTCTGGAACGCGCGAAGTCATTGGCACAGGCCTCGGGTTTTGAGCGTCGCGAGCCGCCCAATGAAGGATCGAAACGTTTGCTGGAAGCCGCCGCCAAGGGCTCGCGCCTGGACAAACGTCTGTGGACCGGCATTGCGGGCCTGCTGGGCGCGAAAGGCAATTCGACGTCGCTGGTGGGCACGCCGGAACAGGTGGCTGAAGCCCTGCTCGATTACTACGACCTGGGGATCACCACCTTCCTGATCCGTGGCTTTGACCCGCTGGAAGATGCCATTGACTACGGCAAGAGACTGATCCCGCTGACCCGCGAACTCGTTGCCAAACGTGAGCAAGAGAAGAACGAAAAGGTGGCGTAAACCGTCCAGCGCAGACCCCATCCCCATGTGGGAGTGAGCAAGCTCACTCCCACTGATGCCGCGTTGGCAGAATGGCTAAGCGCTATTCCCTGTAACCCGTCCCCTGCCGATCCAGCTCGCGGATCAGCGCATTCCAGTGCCGTATCACGCCCGGCCCCGTGCCGCTCTTGAACACCTTGGCCTGCTCCTCGACTTTCTTCACCACGTCTTCGGGCGGGAAGATCAATTCGGCGTGGCCTGCCGCTTGGGCCGCGATCTGGATGTTGCAGGCGTATTCCAGATTGTGCAGTTGCTGAAAGGCGTGTTCGACACTGACGCCCGCCGTGAGCAAGCCGTGATTGCGCAGGATCATCACGCTCTTGTCGCCCAGATCGGCAACCAGGCGCTCACGCTCTCCCAGATCCTGAGCGATGCCTTCATAACCGTGGTAAGCCACACGCCCGGAGAAGCTCAGCGAATGCTGGGAGATCAACAGCAACCCGTTCTTCTGCGCCGACACCGCGATGCCATCGCGCGTATGGGTATGCAACACGGCCAGCAGATCGGGCCGCGCCGCATGAATGGCGCTGTGGATGACGTAACCGGCGTGGTTGATGCCAAGCCCGGTGGGGTCATCGACAATGGTGCCGTCGATGTCGACCTTCACCAGATTGGAGGCCGTGATTTCGTCGAACAACAAACCAAAGGCGTTGATCAGGAAATGCTCGTCCGGCCCCGGGACGCGGGCTGAAAAGTGCGTGTAGATGTGATCCGTCCAACGCTTGAGCGCGGCAATGCGGTAAGCCGCCGCAAGCTTGACCCGCACGTCCCACTCTTCGGGGCTGACCCGATCGCGTACGTTGTCGACACCGGATGGAACGGGTAACGAACTGACATTGCTCATGCATGACTCCCTGTAGGTCTTGAGTAGACGCGTCGAGGGAGCCTATGCGGGCCCGAAAATGTTTAAAAATCACATTTTCTTCTAAGCTAATTATCAAATTTTTTTATTATTTGTGCGCCCGTCTCATGCCGCTGCCCGGGATTGCTTCAGCGCATCCGCGACTAACTGACCAAACGAGGCGACCGGCGCCTGCAGGTTGCCGAGAAAGCGTGGATAAATAAGCCACAGGTCCATGACGGGCCTGAAATCCTTGAGTGGCATGACCGCAAGCAGATCACGGTGTGCGCTGCGCTCCAGCAGCGGGCGAGGCACCAGACCCAACCCCATGCCGTCAGCGACCAGGCCCAATTGCAGCTCGGTGCCAAATGTTTCCAGGTTGACCTTCAGGCTCAGCCCTTGATCTGCCAGCGTGCGCTGAAGGCCTGCGCGGAATCCGCACCCGTCCGGATTGAGGACAAAGCCTTGCTCGTAGCAGTCGGCCAGCTTGACCGGCTTTTTCGGCAAACGGTCTTTGGTGCAGACGACCACCAGCTCCATCTTGCCGATGGACTCACCGATGATGCCTTCCGGGAAAATTTTTCCCGCCGGAAACAACGCAGCCGCCGCATCGAGCTCACCGTTCTCGATCTTGCCGATCAAATGACTGCCCCACCCTGTGACCACCTGAGCGCGCAGATCCGGGAACTGTCCGCGCAGGTGCTTGAGCGCGTCGAGCAACACGACATCGCCGATGGTCTGTGGCACGCCCAGGCGCAACAGCCCGCTGGGCGGCGTATCGCTGGCGACCAGCTCTCGCAGCGAGTCCATTTCACGCAGGATCGACAGGCACTTCTGATACACCTGCAGCCCCATCGGCGTGGGCTTGAGCGGCTTGGTGTTGCGATCGAACACTTCGATGCCCAACGCCTGCTCGAAATTCTGCACCCGACGGGTGATGGCCGGCTGTGTCAGGTCCAGCGACGCCGCAGCGTGGCTGATCGACTGACAGCGAATCACCGCCACGAAAGCATCGATATCATCAATTTTCATTCGGTTCGCACATGGAAAATAAGGAACAAGATAGGCAAAAAGCATAATTCCAATCGCCCCGACTGGATACCCCAAGTACCAGCCGAAGGGTTATCAAATACCTTTTCGTTATAACCTAATCATCAATAAATAGCATATTAATCGCCAGCATTATGCTTATATTGAGTCTTGGAATTTGCAGCGGAGCTGACATGACTCAACCCCGACACCCCGAACGCCTAAGGGCTTTCATTGGCGCATTGGCGGAACTGATCGACAGCCACCCCGGCGAAGGTGACCTGCTGCACCGCGGCGGCAAGTTGCTGGGACAACTGGTGCGCCACGACGACTGGCTCCCCGATGAGTTCGCGGTTCCCGACCCGACCCGCTACCAACAATTTCTGCTGCACGCCGACTCCCGTCAGCGGTTTTCGGTCGTCAGCTTTGTCTGGGGACCTGGTCAGAGCACACCCATCCACGATCATCGGGTCTGGGGGCTGATCGGCATGTTGCGCGGCGCCGAGTTCTCACAGGGTTTCGCCCGCGGCGCGGATGGGCGTCTGGAAAAGGAAGGCGCGGCGATAAGGCTTGAACCGGGTCACGTCGAAGCGCTGTCGCCGCACCGCAACGATATTCATCAGGTCAGCAACGCGTTCGCGGATCAGGTCTCCATCAGCATCCATGTCTACGGCGCCAACATCGGCGCTGTGAAGCGTGCCGTCTACCAGACTGACGGCAGCGAAAAACTGTTCATCTCCGGCTATTCGAATGCCCACCTCCCGAACATCTGGGACCTGTCCAAAGAGAACCTAGCCCAATGACCACCAACACACGATCATTTGCCGATATTCGCGCTGCCCTGCTCGCCCATGAAGAAGTCGCGCTGGTGGATGTGCGCGAAGAGGCGTCTTTCGCCGAAGGTCATCCGCTGTTCGCCGCCAACATCCCGTTGTCGAAACTGGAGCTGGAGGTGCTGTCGCGCATCCCGCGTCGCGACACCGCGATCACCCTCTACGATAACGGTGAAGGCCTGGTGCAACCCGCCCTCTCCCGCCTTATCGAGTTGGGCTATAGCGATGTGAAGGTGCTCGAAGGCGGCCTGCAGGGCTGGCGCGATGCGGGCGGCGAGCTGTTTATCGACGTCAATGTGCCAAGCAAAGCGTTCGGTGAACTGGTCGAACATCATCGCCACACACCGTCCCTCGCCGCCGAAGACGTGAAGCAACTGCTCGACAGCAAAGCCGATGTGGTGGTGCTCGATGCCCGCCGTTTCGACGAATACCAGACCATGAGCATTCCGACCGGCGTCAGCGTGCCCGGCGCTGAACTGGTGCTGCGCGCCCGCGAACTGGCGCCCGATCCCAAGACCCGGATCATCGTCAATTGCGCCGGGCGAACCCGCAGCATCATCGGCACTCAGTCGCTGGTGAACGCCGGTCTGCCCAATCCGGTTTCTGCCCTGCGCAACGGCACCATTGGCTGGCTGCTGGCAGGGCAGACGCTGGATCATGGCCAGGCAAGACGCTTCCCCGCGGTGAGCGACACAACCCTTGAAGTCGCCCGGGCCGACGCCCGCACGGTGGCCGACGCAGCGGGAGTGAAACGCGCCACCCGACGTGACCTGCACACCTGGCAGTCTGAGCTGACGCGCACAACGTACCTGTTCGATGTGCGCACGCCGGAGGAATTCGAGGCCGGTCATTTGCCAGGCGCGCGCTCGACGCCGGGCGGGCAACTGGTGCAAGAAACCGATCACTACGCCAGCGTACGCGGGGCGCGAATCGCCTTGGTCGATGACGACGGCGTACGTGCCAACATGTCCGCCTCGTGGCTGGCGCAACTGGGTTGGGAAGTGTTCGTGCTCGACGACCTCGCGTCTCGGGACTTCAGCGAAACCGGCGCCTGGAACGCCCCGATCCCGACGCCCTGGCAGGTCGAGGAAATCAGCGCCGATACATTGCGCCAATGGCAGCAGCATGGCGGTGTCGCCGTGCTCGATTTCACCGCCAGCGCCAACTACGTGAAGCAGCACATTCCAGGCGCCTGGTGGACGCTGCGCGCCGACCTGTCCAACGCGCTGCGAAAAATCCCTGCCGCTGACCGCTACGTCCTGACCTGCGGCAGCAGCAAACTGGCGCGGCTGGCCGTGCCTGAAGTCGAGGCCCTTACCGGTAAACCGGTGTTTCTGCTCCGCGACGGCACCGCCAGCTGGATCGCGGCCGGTTTTGAACAGGAAAGCGGCGAAACCCACCTCGCCTCCCCGCGCATCGACCGCTACCGACGTCCGTATGAAGGCACCGAGGCGCCCCGCGAAGCCATGCAGGCTTACCTGGACTGGGAGTTTGGTCTGGTCGAGCAACTGGGACGCGACGGGACACATGGGTTTCATGTGATCTGAGCAGCGCGCCGTCGACAGAAACACTCATCAGAACGCTAAAGAATCTGAAGGAATGACGTCCGGCGCAGGACCCTGCGCCGGACAGTCCCCCTCGTTAAACGCATGGAGCCTCGTGTCATGTCAGCCTCAATCACCCCACGGCTACGCGCCAAATCACTGCTGCTCGGCACACTGCTGGCGCTTTCCCTTAGCCACAATACCCACGCGGCCGAAGCGCTGCAGCCTTTGCTCGTCGCCAATCAGAAATCGGCACTGAAAACATTGCTGGAGGTCTCCGGCGAATTGAAAGACGTGCCTTACGAGATCAAGTTTTCCGAATTCCCTTCCGCATCTCCCCTCGGCGAAGCGCTCAATGCCGGCGCCGTAGACGTCGGTGCGTTAGGTGACGCGCCTTACGTGTTCGCGCTGGGGGCCGGCGCGTCGTTGAAGGTCATCAGCATCACCCACGTCAACGGTCGCTACACCACCGCGTTGATCGTGCGCAACGATTCGCCGATCAAGTCCGTGGCCGACCTCAAGGGCAAACGCATCGTCACCGGGCGCGGTTCCATTGGCCATTACCTGGCGATTCGGGCGCTCAATGAAGCGGGTCTGAAGACCAGCGATGTCAGCTTCGTGTATCTCCTGCCGAGCGAGTCGCGGCTCATCCTCGACAACGGGGATGCCGACGCCTGGGCGACCTGGGCGCCCTATACCACGGTCGCGACGCAAAGTGGTGCGCGGATTCTGCCCAACGGGCCGGACCTGTTGACCAATCACTCCTACGTCGCTGCCACCAGCAAGGCCATCGCCGAAAAACGCGTGCAGCTGGATGATTTTGTCGTGCGACTCGATCGCGCCTATCGCTGGGTCAACGCCCATCCGAAGGAGTACGCCGCCGCACAAACCAAGGTCACCGGTTTGCCACTCGAGGTGCATCTGGCGGTCAACCAGGACACCAAAATGGAACGCGTAAGCATTGATGACAGCGTCATCAAGGGCCTGCAGAACACCGCTGATATCTATGAGCGCGAGGGCATCCTGAACAAGCATGTCGACGTGTCCCATGGCTTCGATCCGGGTTTCAATGCCATTCGCCTGGCCGCTGAGCAAGCCGCCGAGCAGACCAACCCACAAGCGGTGCGCTAAGCGAGCGATTCAGGAGAGCCATCGGATGAGCCCAGCGTTTCAACCCCCAGTCAGCGTTTTCGCTGTGAAGGTCCCGACATGAATGCAGGACTGAATCGACAACCGGCCGAATTCGCCGTTATCGAGCCCGCCCGCGCGAGCGTCAATGAGCCCAGTGAAGCCTTCCTCGCGCGTTTGCAGGGCATCACGGAGCGCCTCGCCCAGACCGCCCAGCGCTATGACGACAGCGGCGAATTCCCACACGATAATTTCCGTCTGCTGCATGAACACGGCCTGCTCGGCATGACCGTTCCTCGGGCGCTGGGCGGCGGCGAAGCGGACCTTGCTCAGGCACAGCAGGTCATCAGCGCCGTGGCCCGTGGCGAGCCGTCCACTGCGCTGATCCTGGTGATGCAATACCTGCAGCACGCGCGCCTGGCCCTGACGCCGAACTGGCCCGAACACCTGCGTCGGCAAGTGGGGCTGGATGCGGTAAACCACGGCGCCCTGCTCAACGCACTGCGTGTCGAACCCGACCTAGGCTCGCCTTCTCGTGGCGGGCTGCCTGCCACAACGGCTCGCCGCACCGCCGAAGGGTGGCGGATCAACGGGCGGAAGATTTATTCGACTGGCAGCCATGGCCTCACCTGGTTCAACGTCTGGGCCCGCAGCGACGATGACGATCCGCTCGTGGGCGTGTGGCTGGTGCGCAAAGACAGTCCCGGCGTGCGCATTGTCGAGGACTGGGACCATCTGGGCATGCGTGCAACGTGCAGTCACGAGGTCGTGTTCGACGAGGTGCTGGTGCCGCTGGATCACGCGGTCAACGTCGGCCCCTCGAGCGCGGCACAGCCAGAGCTGGACGCGTCGGGCCTGCTGTGGATGTCAGTGCTGCTGTCGTCGGTCTATGACGGCATTGCGCACTCCGCCCGCGACTGGCTGGTGCAGTTCCTTGAGACACGCACACCGTCGAATCTCGGCGCCTCGCTGTCGACCTTGCCGCGTTTTCAGGAAGCGGTCGGGCACATCGACACGCTGTTGTTCGCCAACCGCACACTGATCGAGTCCGCCACCCACGGCCTCACGCCCGCCAGCCATGCGGCGCAGATCAAATACCTGGTCACGTCCAATGCCATTCGTGCCGTCGAGCTCGCGATTGAAGCGACCGGCAATCCTGGCCTGTCGCGCAGCAACCCCTTGCAACGGCATTACCGCAACGTGCTCTGCGGACGCGTACACACTCCGCAAAATGATGTGGTGTTGCAGGGCGTGGGCAAGGCCGTGTTCGCGGCGCGCAGTAAGGCTTGAGTGAAAACGCTCCACGCTGCGAGAGTGGGCTTGGTCTGGGCGGCGTTCGACGGAGGCGGTGGGTCAGCAGCATCCTCGGTGAATGAAACACCGCGTTCGCTGCCGTCGTAACCTCCGACGTCTCCCACAGGGACCGCGTCCACCCCTGAAGCCGTAGTGTTGTAGCGTGTCGGCAATGCGTATTTACGGCGCGCAGTAAGGCTTGAGTGAAAACGCTCAACCCTGTGGGAGTGAGCTTGCTCACGAAGGCGGTGGATCAACCGATGAAGATCTGTCGGATGCATCGACGTCTTCGTGAGCAAGCTCACTCCCACAGGTCACCAGGCATCGTCCCATCCGGCGATCAACCCACCTATACGCCAGGCGCCCGACTGAGACAATCCGGGGGTGTCCGGCTAAACCAGCATCTCCGGCGGCACAAAAGCGGTGATTGGCGGTAACGCTCCCAGCCACTTTTCGACTTCGACCGACGCTGTCTGTGCCGAGCAGCCTTGGGACAGTCGAGATGAACCCATGTCCTCTGTCACCACGTTGGGATTACCGTGTTTTTCGAGGCTGTGCGGTTGCCCTTTGACCAGTGGGTCGAACCAGGCGCCTGTCGCGATCTGTGCGACGCCCGGCCGGATGTTGTCGGACACGATGACACCGGCCAGGAAGGCCCCTCTCGCGTTGAACACCTTGACCACATCGCCATGGGCAATGCCCCGCTCCTCTGCGTCCTGTCGATTGAGCGTCAAAGGCTCACGTCCCTGGATTTTCGATGCCTGACTGTAGGCGCCATGATCGTATTGACTGTGCAGACGCGTTTTCGGCTGATTCGACAGCAAATGCAGTGGGAATGCCGTCGGCGATCTGTCCAGCCAGACCGGATGCCCCGGGCAATCGGCGTACCCGAAACCGGCAATCCGCTCGCTGAAAATTTCGATCTTGCCCGAGGGCGTCGGCAATGGATGAGCCTGCGGATCGTCGCGGAATGATTTGAGCAGGACATTATCCTGCGCCGGATACTCGATCTCGAAAACGCCGTCGCGCCAGAACGCCTCGAAGTCAGGCAACGCAATGTGAAATCCGTCAGCGCGCGGTCGCGACTCTTCATAGAGAAACTGCAGCCACTGCGCCACGTCACGACCTTCGGTGAAGGTGTCTTCAAATGCCAGACGCCGCGCCAGATCCGCCAGAATCGAATAGTCGTCCCGGGACTCGCCAATGGGCTCGATCGCCTTCTTCATGGCGATCATGTAGCGGTCTGACGCAGCGCTGCCAATGTCGTCGCGCTCCAGCGCCGTGGTCGCCGGCAGCACGATGTCTGCGTATTTGGCCTGGGCGGTCCAGTATTGCTCGTGAACCACAATGGCTTCCGGTCGCTGCCACGCCTCCAGCAGGCGATTGAGGTCCTGGTGGTGATGAAGGATGTTGCCGCCGGCCCAATACACCAGCCGAATGTCCGGGTAGCGCAACTGCTGACCGTTGTAATCGAAAGAAGCGCCGGGGTTGAGCAACATGTCGCAGACCCGCGCCACCGGAATGAACGCCTTGACCGGGTTCACGCCTTGTGTCAGGCGTGGGCCGGAGAACGCCTTGCGACCGCTGCCGGTGTTGTTCATGCAGCCATACCCCAGGCCGAAGCCACCGCCCGGCAGGCCGATCTGGCCCAGCATGGCCGCCAACGTGACGGTCATCCAGAACGGCTGTTCGCCATGCACCGAGCGCTGAAGCGAATAGGCCACGTTGATCATCGTCCGCTTGCTGGCCATCTCCCTGGCAAGGCGGATGATCCGCTCGGCCGGCAGGTCGGTCAGCGCAGCCGCCCAGGCCGGCGTTTTGGCAACGCCGTCGGGCAGACCCCGCAGGTACTCGACGAATCGCTCGTGGCCCACGGTGTAGCGGCGCAGGAAATCCTCGTTGCAAAGGCCCTCTTCCACCAACACCCAACACAACGCCATCATCAGCGCCGTGTCGCTGCCAGGCCGTATCGCCAGCCACTCGTTATGCACAGGACCTTGCAGGTCATCGCGCAGCGGGCTGACATTGACGAACTGCACGCCGGCCTGCGACATCCGTTCAATAGCGCCCGGCACCAGATGATCGCTCGCGCCGCCCGGACTGCACTGGGCGTTTTTAAGCGGCAACCCGCCAAACGCCACAAACATCTCACAGTGTTCTGCCAGGTTTTGCCAGGACGTGTGAGCCGCCAGCAGCCAGTCCATATTGCCGACGATGTGCGGCATCAACACGCGCCCGGCGCCGAGGCTGTAGCTGTCGACACTGGAGACATAGCCGCCGAATCCATTGAGGAACCGATGCAGTTGGCTCTGCGCATGATGAAAACGCCCCGCACTGCCCCAGCCGTAACTGCCGCCGAAAATCGCGGTGTTGCCGTGCTCGCCTTTGACGCGGGCCAGTTCACTGGCGACCAGATCGAGCGCCGTGTCCCAGGACACCTCGACAAAGGCCTCCTGCCCACGCAGGTGCGGGTTTCTCAGTGCCGGATGATCGGCAAAGCGCTCCAGAAAACTGCGGCGAATGGCCGGGCGGCGGATGCGCGTCGGTGAGTCGATGGCGCCTGGAATCGAATCGCCGATGGGCGACGGATCGGCGTCCCAGGCAACCGGCTCCATTGCCTCCAGCCGCCCCTCCACCACCCGTGGGCGATAAGCACCCCAATGCAACGACGTGAAGCCCATGATCCAATCACTCCCGAGTCTCATGGCAGAGGGCCGCAGCAATCACAACACTGCCACCGACCCGCCGCCCAACTGCCGTTACCGACGTCGCAGCATCAACGCTGTGCCTGCGCTGCCCGCTTGTCTTCAGCGCCCAGCACCGCGCTGAACGAGTCGTCGAATACAGTGGCAGCCGGATAGGATTTAGTCAGCCCCTCCTTGTTGAAAAAATCGATGGTCTGTTGCGCCTGGGTAATGGCCTCAGGGGAAATGGGCTGCACGACCGTGGCAGAGCGTTCGAACCAGCCCCGCGCCACGTCGGCATCGGCCTTGCTCAACGCCGCCCAGGCGGTCGCGTACGCATCGGTATTCTGCTTGTTGGCCACCGACCAGGCGCGCGCCTTCTGCAGCCGCTGGATGAAATCCGTGATCTGCGCCCGTTTGTCCCTTATCGATTTATCGTTGGCGACGATGAAGCTCTGCGCCGGAATCAGCGTCTTCGCCGTGAGCAGCACCCGCGCACCCTGCCGCTCTTGCTGAATCACGTAGGGGTCCCACGTCGCGATGGCGTCCACCGAGCCGCCATCGAGTGCGTGTGACGCATCAAGCGCGGTGAGGTATCGGTACTCCACGGCGTCACGCGGCACACCCGCCTGGTCCAGCGCAGTCAGCATCAATTGCTGACTCCAGGAACCCTTCCAGATAGCCACGCGCTTGCCCTTGAGGTCAGCGACCGAGGTGATCGCCGAATCCTTGCCCACGACAATGGCCACGCCATCCAGCTTCTGCCGAGAGAGGCCAATCACCTTGATCGGCGCGCCCAAAGCACCCAGGAACAGCACAGGAGCGTCCCCCAGCAATCCCACATCAAGGGCACCCACGTTCAATGCCTCGGCCACCGGCGAGCCGGCAGTGAACTGTTTCCACTCCAGGGTATAAGGCAGATCGTTCAGCACGCCAGCCGCCTCCATCACCGTACGGGCACCGTAACTCTGATCGCCGACGGTCAGGTCAGCGGCATGGGCGCAAACCAGGAAAGAGGAGCAGAAAAACGCCGACAGGGTATTGCGTAACAGACGGGATTTGATCGACACGTGCGGTCTCCACACAGGTTCCGGCGGAACCGGTTCATTGATGAGTCCGGTCCGCCTGTGCGGTCGCCGATAAGGGATCGGCCGAAGACTACGGCGCGAAGGAATAGAACTCTATCACCTGAAAAACCATCAGCTAAATTCATTATTGTTATAAGCAAATATGCGTAACTTACAGCACGCGCCCTTGTAAAGGCGCACACATGGTCATCACAGCACGCTTGGCCTGTGCACCCATGCACCCCCTTAAGCTCGACCCGCGCCGGGAGGAAGTTCGACAAGTGCCGCCGTCTCGTGAAAAATGCGAGCTTTGCCTGAGGATGAGCCATCGCCTCCCGGGCGACCGCGTGTCCAATGAGGTCAAGAATGCTGTTCAGCGAACCCCAAACCCCTGATCACCTGCCCGATAACTGCATGAGGGTCTTGTTTGGATTAGTGACCTCGTTTCCCGGCAAGGGTAAGACGTCACTGCTCAAACTCCTGCGGCCGATGGGCGTTCAGGACTTCCATCACACGCTGGTGGATGCGCCTGCGCTGGCCGAGATGCTGGAGTGGCTGCAGCACGAAGAATGGGTCGTGCTGGTCCAGCAACCTGAGGGGCAATACTTCAGCGTCGCACCCGCACGCCGCAACCGCGTGTTGCTGGAGCTGTTGAACGCGCCGGACCGTGAACACTGGCTGGGCGAGATCATCTCCGGATTGCCTCAGCTCAGTGCCTGGCAGACGCCCACTCGACCACGCATATTGCAAGACCTCTGGCTCAGCCTGCTCATCGGCGATACGGGCACAATGGCGGAATCGATGCGACTGGCCACGTACGCTTTTGTCCATCCCAATAACGCCACTCCGCACCCCATGCACATGCTGCAGGGCGACAAGGAGGGCCTGGAGGTTTTCGCCCGACTCGATGACGCAACGCGAGCGGTGTTGCTGGAAGACCACCTCAATCTGCTCAACACACGCCTGGGTCCTGCCGGTCACACTTACGAACTGGCCCTGCGTGAGATGGAGGTCCAGCCTTCGCCGTCGCTGGCCATGGAGCTTTCGCTTCAGGCACTGTGGCGCGGCGACTGGGAGACACTCGAGTACCTGGGCGCGGACGAGCTGGAGCTGGTGCACCCGACCATCAACTTGATGATCCGAGGTCAGGTGACCGAGACACTGCTGCTCATGCGCAACTGGCTCACCGAAATGCGCAGGGTCCTCAAGAAACGCAAGATCGATCTGCCGCCCCTGCTCAACGCGTTTTATTGCCTGGCACTGTTCGCCGAGAACGATCCGAAACAACATGCGCAGCTCAAGCAAGCCATCACCTTAGGAAAGAAAGAGAATTACGGCGCGGCCTATGACGTTTTTGAATATCTGCTGGAACAGTTAAAAGGCGAAAAGTCGTCCATGTCGTCGTCGCATCTGCCTTCCACGTTGAATGGCCTGGATGGCCTGGTGGTGGCCCTCGCGCTGTATTGGCTGGACGCCCCCCAGGCGCGCAAGGACCAATGGCACACGACCCTGGAAGATTATCGCGATCAACTCGACCGGGAAGGCTATGCCTGGCTGGCAGCAGAGTTCGACGCGCTGATCGCCGTGCAATTCGGATCGCCCCGGCAATTCACCGATGTTCACCTGAGCGCCGATCTTCAGCCACTGGTGTCACTGCTCCACCGCCAGGAAGCCTGGCAGCACGCACTCAATGCCCTGAGTCAGCTGCGGCCCGGCAAGGTGACTGCGACCGCCACTGTTGAAGAAAAACCCACCCGTCTGGCCTGGATGATTACGTTCAGCACCTATCACGTACAGGTCGAGCCACGGGAGCAGAAGCGTAATGCCAAGGGCCAGTGGAGCAAGGGTCGCACCGTCGCGTTGAAGCGCCTGATGGACGACAGCGCCGTCATGGATTTCCTGTGCGAACAGGACCGCCAGGCCATCAGCGCAATTGTGGTCAGCCATTACCATTACAGCAGCGTTGATTACGAACTGCCCGCCGGCCTGGCCTTGCCCCGGTTGGTCGGTCACCCCGCGCTGTACTGGCAAGACGCGCCTGATGTGCGGATTGACCTGCAAGCAGGCCAGGCTTCACTGAACCTTCAGTCCCGTGGCGGACAGATTCATCTGAAGCTTGAGCCCCAGGGCATTGTCGGCGCAGAGGACGTCTACCTGCACAAAGAAACCCCGACCCGCCTTCTGGTGTATCCGATCAGCCGTGAATTGCGCAAAATCGCCGAGATCGTCGGCAAAGGCCTGAACGTGCCTACCGAGGCTAAGGCGCAACTGATTGAAGCCGTCAGCGCAATCGCCCCGCTGTTGCCGATTCACTCGGACATCCCGGAGCTCACCGGGCACCTCGATCAGGAACCCGCCGACACCCGCCTCTACGCCCACTTGCTGCCTCTGGCCGAAGGCGTACGTTTGCAACTGTTGGTGCGTCCACTGGCGGACGGCAGTTGGTTCCGCCCCGGCCAGGGCGCAGAAAATCTGTTAGGCGATCGGGATGGCAAGCCACTGCAGGTCATCAGGGATCTGGACGCTGAACGACAGGCCCTGCAGCAGGTGCTGCACGCGTGTCCGGGACTCGCCTATGCCGACACCGATGGCCAGGAATGGCAACTGGATCAACCTCAGCACGCCTTGCAACTGCTCAGCGAATTGCACGCGCTGGACGGCGAACAACTGCACTGCATCTGGCCCGAAGGCGAACGCATGCGCATCAAGGGCCGCTCCGGCCTGAGCCAGCTCAAACTGGGGCTTCGTCAACAGGGTGACTGGTTTGTCCTGCAAGGCAGCATTGCCCTGGACGACGGCCGCGTGCTCCAGCTCAAGCAGATACTGGAACTGCTCAAGGCCAGTCCCGGACGGTTCCTGAAACTCAACGAACATGACTGGCTGGCCTTGGATGACAGCCTGCGCAAGCGCCTCGACGAACTGGCTCACCTGGCTGACCGGGTCAACGATCAGGGACTGCGCCTCAGCATGCTGACGACCCCGCTGCTGGCCAGTCTGGCTCAGGAGGCCGGTGAGTTCGAAGCCGATGCGAGCTGGCAAACGCACCTCGACAGACTGGAATCCTTGCGCGACTACCTGCCCCAAGTGCCAGGCACCCTGCAGGCCGAATTGCGTGATTACCAGCACGATGGCTTCGTATGGCTGGCGCGTCTCGCACAATGGGGCGTGGGCGCCTGTCTGGCCGACGACATGGGTCTGGGCAAAACCGTGCAGACCCTGGCCCTGCTGCTGCAACGGGCAGGTTTGGGTCCGCAACTGGTCGTTGCGCCGACCTCCGTCACTCTGAACTGGCAAGCCGAAAGCGCCCGTTTCGCGCCCAGCTTGAAACTGCGGCTGTATCAGCAGCAGCGCAGTCTGGACGACCTTGGCCCCGGCGATCTGGTCGTCGTCAGTTATGGACTGCTGCAACAAGAGACCGCTGCCTTTACCGCGCAGCATTGGAGCAGCGTGGTGCTGGACGAAGCGCAAGCGATCAAGAACGCACAAACCAAGCGTTCTCAAACCGTCATGGCACTGGACGCCGATTTCCGCATGGTCGCCACCGGCACGCCGCTGGAAAACCACCTCGGCGAACTGTGGAACCTGTTCCGCTTCATCAACCCCGGCCTGCTGGGCAGCCAGGACAGTTTCGCCGGGCGCTTCGCAACGCCCATCGAACAGGGTGATGTCGCAGCACGACGAGCGCTCAAAGCACTCATCCAGCCATTTATTCTGCGTCGCCTGAAAAGCCAGGTGCTGGAAGAACTCCCGGCCCGCACCGAGATCACCTACAAAGTGCCGCTGTCGGACGAAGAAGCTCATCAGTACGAGGCTCTGCGTCAGCAAGCGGTCGACACGCTCTCGCGTATCGATCCGCAGGCGGTGAAATCCATGCAAGTGCTGGCGGAAATCACCCGTCTGCGGCGCTTCTGTTGCCACCCTTCTCTGGTCCTGCCGGGCTCGACGCTGCCAGGCAGCAAGTTGCAGGCCTTCAAGGAGATAGTCGAGGAGCTGCTGGAGAACCGTCACAAGGCGCTGGTGTTCAGCCAGTTCGTGGATCACTTGAGCATCGTGCGCGCCTGGCTCGACGAGCAGGGTATTGCCTATCAATACCTGGACGGCGCGACCCCGGCCAAGGAACGCCAGAAACGCGTCGAAGCCTTCCAGGCGGGCGTGGGTGAAATCTTTCTGATCAGTCTCAAAGCGGGTGGCAGCGGTCTCAACCTGACGGCGGCGGATTACGTGATTCACCTCGACCCTTGGTGGAACCCGGCCGTGGAAGATCAAGCCAGCGACCGCGCCCATCGCATGGGCCAGCAAAGGCCAGTGACGATCTATCGATTGGTGACCGAAAACAGCATCGAAGAACAGATCGTCGCCCTGCACGGGCGCAAACGCGATCTGGCGGACAGCCTGCTGGACGGTGGCGAGATCAGCGCGAAACTGGACGCCGATGCGCTGTTGAAGCTGCTTAAAGGCTGAATGCCATGGTGTGGGCCTGATGCGGTTGTCAGGCTCACATCGACCCCGCACGCTCGGGGCTGATGCAGAAGATAAAACGCGCACAAACAAAAACGCCGCTCTGGTGAGCGGCGTTTTTGTGAATTTGGAGCGGGAAACGAGACTCGAACTCGCGACCCCGACCTTGGCAAGGTCGTGCTCTACCAACTGAGCTATTCCCGCAATATGGCGTCCCCTAGGGGACTCGAACCCCTGTTACCGCCGTGAAAGGGCGGTGTCCTAGGCCACTAGACGAAGGGGACACTGCCTGAAACACCATGGTGTTGTGTTTCAGTTCCAGAAATCCATCCGAAGATGCTTCCTGGTTTCACTCAGCCTCGCTCAAGAGCGAAACTGCTTAAAATTGGAGCGGGAAACGAGACTCGAACTCGCGACCCCGACCTTGGCAAGGTCGTGCTCTACCAACTGAGCTATTCCCGCAATGGCGTCCCCTAGGGGACTCGAACCCCTGTTACCGCCGTGAAAGGGCGGTGTCCTAGGCCACTAGACGAAGGGGACACGCTACAACATTCACTCCCTGCCGCGCTTCGCTGTGTGCTTTACGCTGCAAGTGGCGCGCATTCTATGGATGGTTGGAGGGGTCGTCAACCCCCCAATGAAAATTTATTCAAATCAATGACTTCGCCCTCTATTTCGGTAATGGACGGCCGATACAGAGTTGTCAGTGGTCACTGCATTAATAAGCAGCTGACCATTACCCTTTCCGCGATAGTGCTTAGCCACTACACTCGGCGCAAATAACCTGACGTGAGGCTAGTACGGTGACACCACTCTTTATCACCCTGTTGGTTGTAGCAGGCATCGTACTCCTGATTGCTGTTGGCTATCTGAATCACGTAGCCGAAAACAAGAAGGTTGAACGCGCCCGCACACTGGTTGAGCTCAACGACCGCCTGCGTCGTTGCAGCGAACTGTCTGAAACCTTCCCCGGCCAATTGATGAGCCCGGCACTCAAGCTGTTGCTGGTGCGCCTGGAGCTGAACGTGGTCAAGCGCCTGATTGCTCTGGAAAGAAGAAACAACCCAGGCATTCAGGAACGCGAAACCGAGCTCGAAGCACTGGTTGCCCAAGGCGACGCCATCAAGGTGACCAACCCGGTCAGTCCGATTCAGACCGAAGCCAAAGCCAAGGACGTGCGCTTTCTTCTGGAAGCCATGCATGGTCAGGTCACACGCGCGGCCCATGACGGTGCCTTGCAGACCGCCGAAGCCAAGCACTGGATTCGTGAGATTCGCAACATGCTGGTCCTGCTGCATATCGAGTTCTTCAATAACCTGGGGCTGCAAGCCTTGAACCAGGAGCAGCCTGGCCAGGCGCGTCTTGCGTTTGAACGGGGCGTGCAATACCTGAAGAATCAGGCAGAACCTGCGCCGTGGAAAAACCACTTGCAGGCGATGGAGCGGCAACTGGCACGAGCCAACGCCATGGTGCTGGACAACATTGCACCGACCGAAGACGACCACAACGAACTCACCGAAGGCCTGAAAGCCGACGACGCCGATGCCGAATGGAAAAAGAAGGCGATCTACGACTGACGGTTCTGTGACTGTGGAGCGAAGCCTTCGCTCCACAGCCCAAAAACGCTCCTCAGCAGTCAGTGGCCTTGAGGAAAATCGCCGCCAACTGCTCGATACCCGCCTGATCCGCCTCGCTGAAACGCGCCAGACTCGGACTGTCCAGGTCCAGTACGCCAATCAACCGCCCTTCCTTGACCAACGGCACGACCAGCTCGCTGTTCGACGCGCTGTCGCAGGCGATGTGCCCCGGAAATTCGTGCACGTCCAGCACGCGTTGCGTCTCACGGCTTTGCGCCGCAGTACCACACACGCCCTTGCCGAATGGAATCCGTACACAGGCAATTTGCCCCTGGAACGGACCCAGCACCAGTTCCTCATCACGATTGAGGTAAAAGCCGGCCCAGTTCAAGTCATCGAGCTGGGTATAAAGGAAGGCGGAAAACTGCGCGGCATTGGCGATGAAGTCGCGCTCGTCCGCCAGCAGGGATTCCAGTTGCGCAGCCAACAGGCGATAGCCGTCGAGCCCCTCGCCCGCTGCATTCAAATCGATCATGGATGTTGCTCCAGCATTTTCAAACCAACCCAATAACGGGCGAACTGATACGCACAGCGGCCGTTACGGTTACCGCGCCCGGTCGCCCAACGCACGGCCAGGATGTCGAGCGCCTGGTCGCGCTGCCATTTCAGGCCGGCCTTGGCGGCCAGTTCGCCGACCCAGTGTTCCACCACGTCAAGAAAGTGTTCCTGCGTGAAGGGATAGAAGGACAGCCACAAACCGAAGCGGTCAGACAGGGCAATCTTGTCCTCCACCGCTTCGCTTGGGTGAATCTCGCCATCGTCGCCGCGCTGCCAGTGCGCATTGTCGCTTTCCTTTTCCGGCACCAGATGGCGACGGTTGGACGTGGCGTACAGCAAAACGTTGTCCGGCGCCTGCTCCAGCGATCCATCGAGCACGCTCTTGAGCACGCGATAGTCGCCTTCACCGGAATCGAAGGACAGGTCGTCGCAGAACAGCACGAAGCGTTGCGGCAGCTTCTGCAATTGCTCGACAACCCTCGGCAGGTCGCCCAGGTGATCGCGCTCGATTTCAATCAAACGTAAACCCGCCTTGGCGTGCTCAGCAAGGAGCGCGCGCACCAGCGAGGATTTGCCCGTACCGCGCGATCCCCACAGCAACGCGTGGTTGGCGGGCAGACCGTCGATGAACTGCTGGGTGTTGCGCCCCAGCTGTTCGCGCTGATGATCGACGCCGATCAAGTCGGACAGGCGCATGTCCAAGGTCACTTCAAGCGGCATCAGATAACCGACGCGACCTTCACGCACCCAGCGCGCAGCCAGTGCCTTATCCCAGTCCACCGGCTCGCGCACGGCCGGCAACAGAGGCTCGAGGCGCGCCAGGACCGATTCGGCGCGTTCCAGAAATGCGTTCAACCGAGAATCCACAATGTCTCCTTGATTTAACTGGTTAAAGCCAGTGTGCGATCAGCTATGCTTGGCCGCGAAGGACGCATGACGTGCAAGTGCCCTCTGGATCAAATGCCCATATGGATATACCCGTCACACACCGATTGTCGTTCAAACAGGCCCGCTTGACGGTTCTGATCGGTTTCTTGTTGGGAACCCTGCTCAGCCTGGTCCAGATTGCGATCGATTATGCCAGCGAAGATGCCTCCATCGATCGTGAAATTCGCTCTTTGCTGCAAATCAGTCACAACCCCGCCTCCCGCATCGCCTACAACATCGACGCCGAACTCGCGCAAGAGCTGACCATGGGCCTGCTGCATTCGCCCGCCGTGGTCGGTGTACGCCTGATCGACAACAACGACGTGACCCTCGCTGCCGTGTCGCGCCCACCGGCGGAAAGCCCCTACCGCATGCTCAGCGATCGCCTGTTCGGTAAACACCGTCAGTTCGAAGACGTGCTGCATCTGGACCATATGCCAAATGAGGCGATCGGCACGCTGTACCTGGATGTCGACACCTTCGAATTCGGCAGCCACTTTTTGCAACGGGCGGAAATCACGCTGCTCAACGGCTTCGTTCGCAGCCTCCTGTTCGCGGCCATCCTGATGGGACTGTTTTACCTGACCCTGACCAAGCCGCTGACCGGCGTGATCCGGGCCCTGGCCGACCGGGATTCACGCAGCGCCAGGCAGGTCCCGCTGCCCTGCCCGCCCGGGCATGAAAACGACGAAATCGGTGTCCTGGTGCAGGTCGCCAACCAGCAGTTCGACAATGTCGCCTCTGAATTCGGCCGCCGGCTGGACGCCGAAAATCGCCTTACCGATCACCTGAACGAGCTTGAGGACATCGTTTCGGCGCGCACGCTGGAGCTCAAGTCCAGCAACGCACGGCTGAGCCAGTCCAACGAAGAGCTGCAGATCGCGCGCAGCACCGCGCTTGACATGGCCCATGCGCGCTCGGCGTTTCTGGCGAACATGAGCCATGAGATTCGCACGCCACTGAACGGCCTGCTGGGCATGCTGGCGTTGTCGCTGGATGGACCGCTCAGCGCTGAACAACGCCAACAACTGTCGATTGCCCATGACTCGGGCAAGGTGCTGGTCGAGTTGCTGAACGACATCCTCGACCTGTCGAAATTCGACGCAGGGCAGCTTGAGCTGGAGCGCATTCCCTTTGACCTCGCGACGCTGATCGAAGACACCGCCAACCTGCTGTCACAGAATGCCGCGCCGAGCGTCGAGCTCACCTGCCTGATCGATCCTCGCTTCCCGGCGTTGGTCCTCGGTGATCCGACACGGGTTCGCCAGATCGTCAGCAACCTGCTGTCGAACGCGCTCAAATTTACCCGCGAGGGTCGCGTTGACGTGCGGTTGAGTCAACATGAGGACAAGGTCCGCATCGAAGTCTGCGACACCGGTATCGGCATCGCACAGGACGCGCAGGCGAAAATCTTCCAGCCGTTCACCCAGGCCGAAGCAGCGATCACCCGTCAGTATGGCGGCACGGGCCTGGGTCTGACCTTGACCCACAACCTGTGCGACGCCATGAACGGTCAGTTGAATATCGAATCCACGGCGGGCGTCGGCAGCCGCTTTTACGCCGATCTGCCCCTCCCTGCACACACCCCGGCACCCATCTGGCCCGGGCTTAACGGGCGAGTGGTGGTGGTCAGCCCGGCGGACAGCGGCCTGGTTGAGATGTTGAGTCGACTGCTCCCGGACTGGGGCATCGAATACCGGCATTTCTCGGCCGTCGACCCACACCCGGACGTGCAACCGGATTTGCTGATCACCGACTGTCCCGAATGCCTGATCGGTATTCGTCCGGCCACAAAGATTCCCATTCTGCTGGTCACCGCGTATGGCAACTTCATGCCTGGCCAGCAAGTGGTGTCACTGGCGCCACTGCAGCAACAGGCACGGCCGTTGTCCCGCAGCGTTCTGCATCAGGCGCTCAAGCGTGTTCTGCTCGTGGACGAACAACAGGCCGGCGATCGGCTCGCCAGCGGTCTACCCGCGGCGCACCGTACGCGCATCCTGCTGGTGGAAGACAATCCGGTGAACCAGTTGGTGGCCAAAGGCATGCTGGGCAAGCTCGGTTGCGAGGTTGTCGTCAGCAGTCACGGGGGCGAGGCGTTGCAGCAGTTGGAACGCAGCCGTTTCGATCTGGTGCTGATGGATTGCAACATGCCGGTGATGGATGGCTATGAGGCTACGCGCCTGATACGCCAGAGCGGGAAGTGGCCTGACCTGCCGATCATCGCCCTGACCGCCAACGCGATGCCGGAAGAGCGCGAGCACTGCAAGAACGCGGGGATGAACGATTACCTTGCCAAACCGTTTCATCGCGAAGAACTGGTGAATCTGCTGGATCAGTGGATCACGGCGCCAACCCTCAAGCCGCACACTACAGGTTAAAGTGCGCGCAGTGACCTGCAGCTTGAGGCTTGTGACCGCTTCTATTTCAGCAACGCTTCGATGTCGGACTTCAGCTCTTCAGGCTTGGTCAACGGCGCGTAACGCTTGACCAGTTTGCCGTCTCTTCCGATCAGGAATTTGGTGAAGTTCCACTTGATGCGCTCAGACCCCAGCAGACCGGGCGCCTCTTTCTTCAACTGCACGAACAGCGGATGGGCATCGCCGCCGTTGACGTCGATCTTCTTGAACAACGGAAAGCTCACGCCGTAGTTCAACTCGCAGAACTCGGAAATCGCGCCCTCGTTGCCCGGCTCCTGCTTGCCGAACTGATTGCACGGGAAGCCCAACACCACCAGCCCCCGGTCCTTGTAGGTCTGCCACAGCTCCTCAAGGCCTTTGTACTGAGGCGTGAAACCGCATTTGCTTGCAGTGTTCACCACCAGCACCGCTTTGCCAGCGTAATCGGCAAGCGTCTTCTGCTCGCCCTTGATGGTCTGCACCGGAATGTTCAGCAACGTCTCGCTCATGGCGATGCCTCGAATAGGATCCAGCGGCCAAATTAGCGCGCCATTGGTTGGCGCGCTATTTAATTATCGACGGTGATACCGGGCCATACATTCCGGGCACGACAGTCCGGGCTTAGGGTCAGGCTTCGCGGGGCACCAGGTCCAGGCACACCGAGTTGATGCAATAACGCAGGCCTGTCGGCGGCGGACCGTCCGGGAATACATGCCCCAGATGCGCATCGCATTTGGCGCAAACCACTTCGGTACGGATCATGCCGTGGCTGACGTCCCGCACTTCCACCACTGCACTGCCCTCGATCGGCGCGTAAAAGCTCGGCCAGCCGCAGCCGGAATCGAACTTGGTGGTGGAGTCGAACAGCGCTTCGTTGCAGCAGATGCAATGGTAGACGCCGTCGGTCTTGGTGCTGTTGTACTTGCCACTGAAAGGCCGCTCGGTACCTTTCAGACGACAGACGTTGTATTGCTCTGGATCGAGCATCTGTTTCCATTCTTCGAGGGTTTTTTCCAGCTTTTCCACGGGTACACCTCCACAACTGAAAAAGCCCGATCTGCGTCTTTTCCACGGATCGGGTGGCACGTATGATTGCGCCTTCGTTAGACGCCAGTCTGTCACCCGCGTTTCTCGCATACAAACCCATTTTGATGGCGTTGTGCTCAGCGGTCCGCCTTCTTCGTCTGCAGCGGACCGCCATTTTCGGGATCAATCACCATGCAGTTCAGCAAATCGAACAAGCTCGCCAACGTCTGCTACGACATTCGCGGGCCCGTGCTCAAGCACGCCAAGCGCCTGGAAGAGGAAGGTCATCGCATCCTCAAGCTGAACATCGGCAACCCGGCGCCGTTTGGTTTCGAGGCGCCGGACGAAATCCTGCAGGACGTGATCCGCAACCTGCCGACCGCGCAAGGCTACAGCGACTCCAAAGGCCTGTTCAGCGCGCGCAAGGCGGTGATGCAGTATTACCAGCAAAAGCAGGTCGAAGGTGTCGGCATCGAAGACATCTACCTGGGCAACGGCGTCTCCGAGCTGATCGTGATGTCGATGCAGGCCTTGCTGAACAACGGCGACGAAGTGCTGGTTCCGGCACCTGACTATCCATTGTGGACAGCGGCCGTTGCCCTGTCCGGCGGCAACCCGGTGCATTACCTGTGCGACGAGCAAGCCAACTGGTGGCCCGATCTGGACGACATCAAGGCCAAGATCACGCCCAACACCAAGGCCATGGTGATCATCAACCCGAACAACCCGACCGGCGCCGTGTATTCGAAAGAGGTGCTGCTGGGCATGCTGGAAATCGCTCGCCAGCACAATCTGGTGGTGTTCTCCGATGAGATCTACGACAAGATCCTGTATGACGACGCCGTGCACATCTGCACCGCCTCGCTGGCGCCGGACCTGCTCTGCCTGACCTTCAACGGCTTGTCCAAATCCTATCGGGTCGCCGGTTTCCGTTCGGGCTGGATCGCGATTTCCGGCCCCAAGCACAATGCTCAGAGCTACATCGAAGGCATCGACATCCTGGCGAACATGCGCCTGTGCGCCAACGTGCCGAGCCAGCATGCCATCCAGACGGCGCTGGGCGGTTATCAGAGCATCAACGACCTGATCCTGCCGCCGGGCCGTCTGCTGGAACAGCGCAACCGCACCTGGGAACTGCTCAACGATATTCCCGGTGTCAGCTGCGTGAAGCCGATGGGCGCGCTGTACGCCTTCCCGCGCATCGACCCGAAGGTCTGCCCGATCCACAACGACGAAAAATTCGCGCTGGATCTGCTGCTCTCGGAAAAACTGCTGATCGTTCAGGGCACCGCGTTCAACTGGCCATGGCCGGACCATTTCCGTGTGGTGACACTGCCGCGTGTGGATGACCTGGAGCAGGCGATCGGCCGAATCGGCAATTTCCTGAAGTCGTACAAGCAGTAATGCTGCTCGTTTAGGAGCGCGCTTGCCCGCGATAGCGGTTTGTCTGTGAAGTATTGATCGCCTGACAAAGCGCAATCGCGGGCAAGCGCGCGCCTACAATCCATGTCGTCACAGTCGATCACGCAACAAACGCTTTACCTCCAGCCTCTCGCCAAGGGTCCATAATTGCCTTGGTGATGCCAAACGACACAGTTTGAAATAGTCGCCCGGTTGAATACGCACCGACATCACCTTATATACCCCGCAACACGTTACACATTCTTCACGAGGAGAAATTCCACACCATGATGCGCATCTTGCTGTTTTTGGCCACTAACCTTGCGGTCGTGCTGATTGCCAGCATCACCCTGAGCCTATTTGGCTTCAACGGGTTCATGGCGGCCAACGGGGTTGATCTCAACCTCAATCAGCTGCTGATCTTCTGCGCCGTATTTGGTTTCGCCGGCTCGCTGTTCTCGCTTTTCATCTCCAAGTGGATGGCGAAGATGAGCACCGGGACCCAGATCATTACCCAACCCCGCACCCGTCACGAACAGTGGCTGATGCAAACCGTAGAGCAACTGGCTCGCGAAGCGGGCATCAAGATGCCGGAAGTCGGGATCTTCCCGGCGTACGAGGCCAACGCCTTCGCCACGGGCTGGAACAAGAATGACGCGCTGGTCGCAGTCAGCCAGGGCTTGCTGGAACGCTTTTCCCCGGATGAAGTGAAAGCTGTGCTGGCCCACGAAATCGGCCACGTCGCCAACGGTGACATGGTCACGCTGGCGCTGGTGCAAGGCGTGGTGAACACCTTTGTGATGTTCTTCGCCCGGATCATCGGCAACTTCGTCGACAAAGTCATTTTCAAGAACGAAGAAGGCCAGGGCATCGCTTACTACATCGCGACCATCTTCGCCGAGATCGTACTGGGCTTCCTGGCCAGCGCCATCGTCATGTGGTTCTCGCGCAAGCGTGAATACCGTGCCGACGATGCCGGTGCCCGCCTGGCCGGTACGGGCGCGATGATCAGCGCCCTGCAGCGTCTGCGCTCGGAACAGGGCGTTCCGGTGCAAATGCCTGACAGCCTGACCGCGTTCGGCATCAACGGCGGCCTCAAGCACGGCCTTGCTGGCCTGTTCATGAGCCACCCGGCGCTGGAAGACCGCATTGAAGCACTGCGCCGTCGCGGTTGATTGACCTGCAATAACGAGAAAGGGCGACGCGAGTCGCCCTTTTCTTTTGCCTGAAACTAACGCCGGAACATCCGGTATGCCGACTCGATCAGCCGGCTGGCACCGGCATCCAGGAACTTGCGGCTTTTTTGCAGCACGTCCTCGTCGGCAATCAGCTTCACCCGCCACTCGGGTGACAGCAGTTGCATCACCTCGTCGTCTGGAACCGAGAACGGTGGGCCTTCGATCTCCGACTGCTCGTAATCCAGAGAAATCAGGAGGCCGCGACAATCGGCGGGCAGGATACGGTTGAGGTGCTCAACGTAGCGCCAGCGCATGTCAGGCGGCAGTGCGATCAAGGCGGCGCGGTCGTACAGCGCCGAACAATTGCCGATGTCTTTGGCTTTAAGCGCAAAGAAATCACCGCACCAGATCTCGCAAGCCCCATGGCTGTACACCTTGAACCTGCCCTTCTCTTCCAGCCCCGGCTCGACCCGGGCCTCGCTGAAAAAGTCCTGAACCGCCTTCTCGGAAAGCTCGACACCCACCACGTGAAGGCCTTGCTGGCTTAGCCAGTGCAGGTCGATGCTTTTGCCGCACAAGGGCACGAGCACTCGCTCGCCGGGTTTGAGGTTCAATTCCGGCCAGAACTTCTGAAGGTATGGATTCACCTCTGACTGATTGAACCCAATCTGATTGATCGCCCAGCGCTCATGCCAAAACTGCGGCTCCATAAATGCTCCTGATAATTCGATCAAACGGCACTAAAACTTATATTAGATTTAGATCAATGATCTGCCTGATCATGCGGCTTATCTTATACGCTCAGGAGGCCCGACATGTTCCCCAGCCTGTTCATTTCTCACGGCTCACCCATGCTCGCGCTGGAACCCGGCGAGAGCGGCCCGGCGTTGAAGCGTCTGGCGGCCGAACTGCCCCGGCCCAAGGCCATCGTCATCGTGTCGGCCCATTGGGAGAGCGACGAGTTACGGGTCAATGGTAATCCGCAGCCGGAAACCTGGCATGATTTCGGCGGATTCCCGGCCGCCCTGTTCGCCGTGCAATACCCAGCGCCCGGCCTTCCGACAATGACCCGCCACGTGATGGACCTGCTCGCTGCGGCGGATTTGCCCGCGCAGGTGGACACACGTCGCCCGTTTGACCATGGCGTCTGGGTGCCGCTGTCGCTGATGTACCCACAGGCCGACATCCCGATCGTTCAGGTGTCGCTGCCTTCTCGCATGGGCCCTGCGCTGCAAACACGCGTGGGTCAGGCATTAAACCGCCTGCGCGAGGAAGAGGTTCTGGTCATTGGTTCGGGCAGCATCACCCACAACCTGCGCGAACTGGACTGGCACGCCGGACCGGAGAGCGTTGAGCCGTGGGCACTGACGTTTCGGGACTGGATGGTCGAGAAACTGGCCACCAACGACGAAGAGGCGCTGCACGACTATCGCCGCCAGGCACCGAATGCCGTACGCAATCACCCGACAGACGAGCACCTGCTGCCGCTCTACTTCGCACGCGGCGCGGGCGGTGCATTCAGCATCGCGCACCAAGGCTTCACCATGGGCGCGTTGGGGATGGATATTTACAGGTTCGGATGAGCCGTCAACTTGCGCCGAGGCGATTACCATCTTTGGGGGATTCTGTGGTTCTCAAACCAATGATGTGGGTGCGTTTCTTGAGCGTCGTAAAGCCTGACAACATGCGCCACATTCTGGATGACGCAGAGCGTCATGGACTGTATTACCACGCGGAGCGTGGGAACCATCAGCTTGCTCGCGATGGGATTCTGCCAGTTTCCTCAAAGGTGAATGACACACCGTATTCGTCAGCAAGCTAACTCCCACAGGTTTTGTGTTCAGCCTGCCAGCGTTGTATAGAACCCAAAAAACCTGTGGGAGCGAGCAAGCTAACTCCTACAGTTTTTATGTTCATTCAACGATTGAGATGTTGAATCTCACAGCGCAAAGCGCGCTCTGGCTTTTGATCTTCATACCGCAGCAGGCCAGACACCACAAAACGCGACTTGGGTGCAGGCTGAACGTAGGCGGCGCGGAGTGGGTCGAGCGGCATGGATGCCGCGAGAGCGCTGCTAGGACATGGATGTCCGTTCAGCGCGGGCCCACGGAGCGTCGCCGGAGTGAGGGAACGACGACGAAGGAGTCGCCAAACCAGGAGCCAGGACATGAACTGCCTCCCGAAAGTTGGACAAAATTATTGACTCATTACCTGCTTTCGAAATTGCACCGGACTGAGGCCGTTGAGCGTCATGCTGATCCGCTCGTGGTTGTAGTAATGGATGTACTCGTCGAGCCCGGCCTCTAATTGCTCAACGGTGTCGAAGCGCTCAAGGTAAAAAAACTCGCTCTTCAGGGTACCGAAGAAGCGCTCCATCACAGCGTTGTCGTAGCAGTTCCCTTTGCGAGACATGCTTTGTTGAAGGCCTATTTGGGCCAGCCGATGCCGGTAGTTGAGCTGACGATACTGCCACCCTTGGTCCGAGTGCAGCAACGGAGTCTGTCCTGGACCCAGTCGTGCCACAGCTTTTTCCAGCATTTTTGACACCAGTTCAAACACCGGCCGCCTGCTGGTCTGGTAAGCCACGATCTCTCGGGTACAAAGATCCAGCACGGGCGACAGGTACAGCTTTTGCCCGTTGACCTTGAACTCGGTGACATCGGTTACCCATTTCTGGTCGGGAAGGTCGGCCTTGAATTGGCGCGCCAACCGATTAGGCGCCGTCTCGCCCTCAGGACCTTTGTAGGAGCGATATTTCTTGATCCTGACCAACGATTTGAGCCCCATCATCTGCATCAACCGCTGTACCGTCTTGTGATTGGCATGTTCGCCTATCTGTCCCAGGACCGCAGTGATACGGCGATAGCCGTAGCGTCCCTTGTGCTCTTCATAAATGCGTCGCACGTGAGCCTTGAGCCCGGCGTATTTATCGCGGGCAACTGCCTTGGCCTGATAGTAGAACGTGCTTCGGGCCAGGCCAGCAGCACGCAACAGCCATTGCATCGAATGCTCATGCCTCAACCCCTGGATTATTTGCGCTTTTTGGCTCGCGCTGCATTCTGCTCCCGGATCAAGGCATCGAGCTTTTTTAAGTAGGCATTCTCCGCTCGCAGGTAACCCAGCTCATCGAGCAGTTCCTGACGAGTACGCTCGTCATCGTCAGGGCAGGACTGTAGAGGTGTTTCAGGCGGTTTTTGAGGCATGGCAGGTTCTCTCTCGCGATGCGGTTTCAGCGCATTGATCCCTGCGGCATGGTACAGCCTCTTCCATTCCCCGATGCTGTTTTGCCCGCGGATGCCAAAGAGAATGGCGGCTTGCTGGTCCGACAATCCATCCTGATCAATGCGCCGTAAAACATTGAGTTTGAACTGGGCGTCATAGCGGCTGTATTGCTTGGCAAGGCCGGGCAGACCGTGTTGCTGATAGCTGCGCACCCAGCGCTGCAGGATGGAGTGACCGATACCATTTCTAACTGCAACCCTATTGGTGCTGTTGCCGGCCAGGCATTGTTTAACCAGCTTGAGCTTGAAGGCTGGATTGTACTTCGTCATGACTGTCCCCTCGGTTGGACTGGGTGTCCAACTTTTGGGGGTCAGTTCAGACACTTGGTTACTTGGTGTCTTTTCAAGTAACCCGCCGAAGGCGGAACAGTTTGGACGTTAGGACAAACCAAACCATCAGCGTCACCCGAAATAGTGGAAATGCACACCATACAAGCAAGCTCGCTCCCACATAAACCTTCAGACAAAAAAAATCCCCGAACCAGTCGGGGATTTTTTGTTCAGACGATCAGCTCAGCGCTAATCAGTCTTCGCGATAACGACGCAGTTTCAGCTGCTTGCCGGCAACGCGGGTGTCTTTCAGCTTGGCCAGCAGACGCTCGAGGCCATCTTCTGGCAGCTCGACGAGGCTGAAGCTGTCACGCACCTGGATGCGACCGATCGCTTCGCGAGCCAGACCACCTTCGTTGAGGATGGCGCCCAGCAGGTTTTTGGCAGCGATACCGTCACGCGCGCCCAGCGCGGTACGGCAACGTGCACGGCCTTCAGCCAGCGGCATTGGCGCACGACGTTCACGATCACCACGATCAGGACGGTCACCCGATGGGCGCTCAGCACGATCGCCACGCGGCGCGCTGTTCGGCACCAGTGGACGTTCTTTCTCGATGGCCGCCAGGGTCAGCGCCTGACCGTTGGTGGCCTTGCGCAGCAGCGCAGCAGCCAGTGCACGCGGGGTGCAACCGATGTCGGCGGTCAGACGGTCCAGCAGATCACCGTGGCTGGCTTCAGCGTCGGCAACCAGCGGCGCCAGGCTGTTGGTCAGCTTCTTGATGCGGGCATCGAGAACGGCTTGCGAGTCTGGCAGGCGAACTTCGGCAACTTTCTGACCGGTCACACGCTCGATCACTTGCAGCATGCGGCGCTCACGTGGAGTCACCAGCAGCAGCGCACGGCCTTCGCGACCGGCACGGCCAGTACGGCCGATACGGTGAACGTAGGATTCCGGGTCGTACGGCATGTCGACGTTGAACACGTGAGTGATGCGCGGAACGTCCAGACCACGGGCAGCCACGTCGGTCGCGACAACGATGTCCAGACGGCCATCTTTGAGCGAGTCGATGACGCGCTCACGCTGGTTCTGGGCGATGTCGCCGTTCAGCGCAGCGGCCTTGTAGCCTTTGGCTTCCAGGGCGCTGGCCAGATCCAGGGTGGCTTGCTTGGTGCGTACGAACATGATCAGGGCGTCGAAATCTTCGACTTCCAGCAGGCTCAGGACGGCAGAGGTCTTCTGGTCAGCGTGAACCAGCAGGTGAGCCTGCTCGATCGCGGTAACGGTCTGGGTCTTGGTCTGGATCTTGACGTGCTGCGGATCACGCAGATGGCGCTCGGCGATGGCACGGATCGACTGCGGCAAGGTGGCCGAGAACAAAACGGTCTGACGGGTTGCCGGCAGCGACTTGAAGATGACTTCCAGGTCGTCCATGAAGCCGAGTTTTAGCATTTCGTCGGCTTCGTCGAGAACCAGGTGGTTCACGGTCGCCAGGACTTTTTCGTCACGACGCAGGTGGTCGCACAGACGACCTGGGGTGGCGACGACAATTTGAGCGCCGTTACGGATAGCTTTCAACTGTGGGCCCATCGGCGCGCCGCCGTAGACAGCCACAACAGTCACGCCCGGCATCTGCTTGGCGTAGGTTTCGAAAGCGGTTGCTACTTGCAGCGCCAACTCACGGGTGGGCGCCAGAATCAGGGCTTGCGGTTCGCGCTTGGCAGGATCGATGCGATGCAGGATTGGCAGGGCGAATGCGGCAGTTTTACCTGTACCGGTCTGCGCCTGGCCGATCATGTCCTGGCCGGCCATGATGATCGGGATCGATTGCTGCTGAATGGCCGAAGGCTCTTCGTAGCCAGTCGCGGCGACGGCTGCAAGAATATTCGGATTAAGATTAAAAGCGGCGAAGCCGCAGGTTTCCTGGGTCATGGGTCTGCCTCTGAGTGCATCCGCAAAGACCCATGCTTCAAAGCTGCGCGTGCCGTGTAAGACCCTAGAGTCACCCTGGCTGCTTTGTCGGCGGGGATTTGCGAAAACGTATTGATGAATGGATCGTCAAGGATAGTTCGTTACCGAACCAGCTTGCGAAGATGGCTTCGCAAACCCATACCGTGACGAGGGCCCTATGAAAGGCCGGCGCGCACTATACCGGAATTGCTGAAAAAAGTGAGGATTTTTTTCAGAGAAAGAACACCTTGCGTCCAACTGTCACAGGCTTTGCGCAAACCTGTGTCAGTGTCTATTTTTCAAGAGCCCGGTATTACTGGCGGCGGGGGCTTAAACGATTCACCTCATCAGTCAGGCAGCCCACCCTCCACTTCTCCTCTGCACGCAGGAATTCGGACATGACCTCTTCGATCAAAGGCCACGTCAGCCGGGAACAGCGTGGCGCCATCATGCTTATCGGGCTGGACCGAGTCGCCAAGCGCAACGCCTTCGACATGGAAATGCTCAACCAGCTCAGCCTCGCCTATGGTGAGTTCGAGCGCAACGATCAGGCCCGGGTGGCGGTGGTGTTCGCCCACGGCGATCATTTCACCGGGGGACTGGATCTCGCCGAGGCAGGTCCCTCGCTCAGAGAAGGCTGGAAAGTGCCACCGGGAGGCTGCGATCCCTGGGGGTTGTTTGTCGGTCCCAGGGTCAGCAAGCCGGTGATCGTCGCTGCCCAAGGTTACTGCCTGACGCTGGGTATCGAACTGATGCTCGCCGCCGACATCAACCTGTGCGCCAGCAATTCGCGCTTCGCCCATCTGGAAGTCCAGCGCGGCATTTTCGCGTTCGGCGGTGCGACGCTGCGTCTGCATCAGATCGCCGGCTGGGGCAATGCCATGCGCTGGCTGTTGACCGGCGATGAATTCGACGCGCACGAGGCCTGCCGCATGGGGCTGGTGCAGGAAGTGATGGCACCCGAAGAACTGCTGCCTTCAGCTCTGCGGCTGGCCCAGCATATTGCCGATCGGGCCCCGCTGGGCATTCGCGCCACGCTGGAGTCGGCGCGCCAGGCGCTGCTCGAAGGCGAGGAAGCGGCGGCGCGAACCCTGCCGATGCTGGTCAAGCGGGTGATCGACAGCGACGACGCTAGAGAAGGCCTGAACGCTCTGCTGGAAGACCGTAGCCCGGTTTTCACCGGACATTGATCAGGTCGCCGGGCGCAGGGTCTTGATCAGCGGCAACAACGAGTAACCCAGTTGCGGCGCCAGACGTTCGGCGCGCTCGATCAGCGCATCCATGTCCAGGTTCTGTTCCAGATCGGCGGGCACGATGAGAATCACGTTGCCTTCCTTCACGGGCAGCTCCCAGTAATGGCGATGGTAAAGGCCACGCAAGAGCGCCGCGCCCAGCGGCTTGCCGTCGTCCGAGGCCCATTGGTTGATGATCAACCAGCCACCAGGGTGCAGGCGTTGCTGGCACTTTTCCAGAAAGCCCCACGCGAGATGCCCTACTGCCGGCCCAGTGTCGGTGTAGAGATCGACGAAAATCAGGTCGGCGCTTTCCGCCGTCGGCAGCAGCTCCAGAGCATCGCCGATGCGCACGTAAAGCCGGGGATCGTCTTCTAGGCCCATGTACTCCATCGCCAGACGGGGCACGTCCGGGCGCAGTTCAATGGCCTCGACGTCTTCCAGCGGCAGGAATTTCAGGCAAGCCTGGGTCAGCGTTCCTGCGCCGAGCCCCATGAACAGTGCGCTCTCCGGCGACTCATGGCACAACGCGCCGATCAGCATTGCACGGGTGTAATCGTACTCCAGCCACGCCGGATCGGCTGTGAACGTGCAGCTCTGCTCGATGGCATCGCCAAACTCCAGGAAGCGGTAATCGTCCACTTCCAGCACGCGAATCATGCCGAAGTCGTCATGAACTTCAGCCAGCACGCGCTCTACACGCTCCTCGGTCATTGCTGCTCTCTTGCCAAAAGTTTTGGGGATTAACCCTGTGGGAGCGAATTCATTCGCGATACGGTGGCCCAGCCAATACAGATGTGTAGGCTGAACGGCTGTCTCGCGAATGAATTCGCTCCCACAGATTCCAGACCGCCGCGCGCGCTGTTAAAGCGATCAGAGCGCGGGAAAGCGCGGATTGTCAGGCATGCAGCCCCGGCAGGTCACGCAAATTATCGGGATGAACTGCTACCATGGCCGTCCGATCGCATGGAATTCGAGTTCATCATGAGCCAACCCTGGAGCCCCGACAGCTGGCGGGCGCTGCCTATTCAGCAGCAACCTCAGTACCCCGACGCCGATCACGTGCTGCGTGTCGAGCAGACCCTGGCCAGTTACCCGCCGTTGGTGTTCGCCGGTGAAGCGCGCGAGCTGCGCCGACAGTTTGCCGAGGTCACCGAGGGTCGCGCGTTTCTGCTGCAAGGTGGCGACTGCGCCGAGAGCTTCTTCGAATTCTCCGCGGCGAAAATCCGCGACACCTTCAAGGTGTTGCTGCAAATGGCGATCGTCATGACCTTTGCGGCGGGCTGCCCGGTGGTCAAGGTCGGGCGCATGGCGGGCCAGTTCGCCAAACCGCGCTCTTCCAACGACGAAACCGTGGATGGCGTGACGCTGCCGGCCTATCGCGGCGACATCGTCAACGGCATCGGCTTCGATGAAAAAAGCCGCGTCCCGGACCCGGATCGCCTGTTGCAGGCCTATCACCAGTCCACCGCGACCCTGAACCTGTTGCGTGCGTTCGCCCAGGGCGGCTTTGCCGACCTGCATCAGGTGCATCAGTGGAACCTGGACTTTATCGCCAACTCGGCGCTGTCGGACAAGTACAGTCAGTTGGCCAACCGCATCGATGAAACCCTGGCCTTCATGCGCGCCTGTGGCATGGACACGTCGCCGCAATTGCGCGAAACCAGCTTCTTCACCGCGCACGAAGCACTGCTGCTGAATTACGAAGAAGCCTTCGTGCGTCGCGACAGCCTGACCAACGATTTCTACGACTGCTCGGCCCACATGCTGTGGATCGGCGACCGCACCCGTCAGCTGGACGGCGCGCACGTCGAGTTCCTGCGCGGCGTGAAGAACCCCATCGGGGTGAAAGTCGGCCCGAGCATGAACACCGACGATCTGATTCGCCTGATCGACATTCTCAATCCGGACAACGATCCCGGTCGCCTGAACCTGATTGCGCGAATGGGCGCCAACAAGGTCGGCGATCACCTGCCGGGGCTGATCCGTGCGGTCGAGCGCGAAGGCAAGAAGGTGCTGTGGAGTTCGGACCCGATGCACGGCAACACGATCAAGGCGAGCAGCGGCTACAAGACCCGTGACTTCGCGCAGATCCTGGGCGAGGTGAAGCAGTTCTTCCAGGTGCATCAGGCGGAGGGCACGTATGCCGGCGGGATTCACATCGAGATGACCGGGCAGAACGTCACCGAATGCATCGGTGGCGCGCGTCCGATTACCGAAGACGGCTTGTCGGACCGCTACCACACCCATTGCGATCCGCGGATGAACGCCGATCAGTCGCTGGAGTTGGCGTTTCTGATTGCCGAGACGTTGAAGCAGGTGCGCCGGTAACAACACTCAGCCCTGTAAAGCGCGTTTGGTATGAGCCGAGTTCGTACGATCTGCCGGGCACCGGCAGCAACGTTGCAAATGCGGTGTGACTGACACACCGCATTCAACCGGTTTACTGCCGCTTCGCGCCAGATCGCGGGACAAGCCACGCTCCTACAGGAACCACGCAAACCTCCAACGGTTATAGATGCCGTGATCCCTGGGCGAGAAACGCCACCCGCAAGCGCGCCGCACTGGCGCGCTGGCAGTTAATCAACACGTCCCGCAACCCTAACCAGTCCGCCAGTTGCCTCAGATTCGCCGCCAAGGCGTGCATGCCCTCCTCGTCCAGTCCTGGCTCCTCTTCATGCACGGCGTGCACCGCCAACCGTCCCGCCGCTCTTTCCGCACGCAGGTCTATGCGCGCGGCGATGCGTTCGTGGTGCAGAAACGGCAGCACGTAGTAGCCGTACACGCGCTTGTGCGCAGGGGTGTAGATCTCGAGTCGGTAATGAAAATCGAACAATCGCTCCGTGCGGGCCCGCTCCCAGATCAGTGAATCGAAGGGCGAAAGCAGCGCGCTTGCAGTGACTTTTCTTGGCACTTTGAGTCCCGGCAGCACATACGCCGGTTGCTTCCAGCCTTGCACCTGAACCGGCTCGATCGCCCGCTCTTCCAGTAATTCAGCAAGCCTCGCCTTCGCCGGTGCAGGGTCCTGACGAAAATAATCGCGGATGTCTTTTTCGGTTCCAACGCCCAATGCCGTGATCGCCCGCAGCAATAGCCCGCGTTGCGCATCGGCCTCACTGATCGGCGGGTGATTGAGGATGGAAAACGGCAGCACCCGCTCAGGCAAATCGTAGAGCCGCTCGAAGCCGCGACGGCCTGAAACGGTGACCTCGCCCGCGGCAAACAACCATTCCAGCGCGTGTTTTTCTGCGCTCCAGTCCCACCAGGGGCCTGCACGCTCCTGACGTGTGCTGAGGCTGCCCGCCCCCAACGGGCCCTGATCGCGGACGGCTTGCAGCACCCTGGCGATGGTCGCCTGTTCTTCGCGTCCGAATTTGGCGAGTTGCTGATAAATGCCCTCGCCCTGAGACGCGCGTTGCATGCGCCAGCGCATCAAGGGGTACAGCTCGACCGGCAGCAACGAAGCCTCGTGCCCCCAGTATTCGAAGAGTTTGCGTTGACGGCCCTGACTCCATGCGGCCTGATCCAGCAGCTTTTGCGGGTAGTTGCCCAGTCGTGAATACAGCGGCAGGTAATGCGAGCGCACCAGCGCGTTCACCGAGTCGATCTGCAGGACGCCGAGGCGCTCGATCAGTTGCATGACATGGCTGGACTTAATTGTCGTCGGCGCCTGGCGGCCATTAAAAGCTTGGGCCGCCAGCGCCACACGTCGAGCTTGTTTGAGGGACAGTTGAATTTGGGTCGGCAGTTCTGCGGGCATTCAGACCTCCTGATCGATTCGCAAAGCTACCCGATCCCCCCTGCCCTGTCAGTGCTTCATCGGGTCATCCCAGAACGGACGATCAATTTCCTCATAGACATCGGCGCGGCTCAAGCCGATGTCCTTGAGCGCGTCGTCACTCAGGCTGGCCAACTCGATGCGTTCGCGGTGCAGCTTACGCCAGCGGGCGATCTGCGACGTCGCGGCATGCCAGGCGCGCTCGATGGCCGAATCGTGGGACAGGGTTTTCAGTACCAGTACATAACCTTTTTGACCTTTCATCGTCTTGCCCTCCAAGTGGGGATGGCTAGATTTTCTGCCCAGGCTTAAGATCAATCCAACGAATGTTTCTGATGCACTGCATCTGGGAGATTGATGCAATGGCCACCTATCCAAGTATCGACAGTGAACTGCTGAGGACCTTCGTCGCCATCGCTGACCAAGGCGGCTTCACCAAGGCGGGCGAGGTGGTCAATCGCACCCAGTCCGCGGTGAGCATGCAGATGAAGCGGCTGGAAGACGACGTCGTTCAGCGGCCGCTGTTCCAGAAAGACGGCCGGGCCCTGAACCTGACGGCCGAAGGGCAGGTGCTGCTGGGCTACGCCCGGCGCATCCTCAAATTGCACAGCGAAGTGTTCAATACCCTGCGCGAACCGCACATGATCGGCACCGTGAAGATCGGCACGCCGGACGACTACGTCATGCGTTTTTTGCCAGGCATTCTGTCGCGCTTCGCGCAGGCGTATCCGCTGATTCAAGTGGAGGTGCATTGCGAATCATCGTCGCAGCTGCTGCAACGTCAGGACCTGGACCTGAGCATCGTGACCCGCGAGCCGGGCAAGGAGATCGGCCAGATTCTGCGTCAGGAGCGTTTCGTCTGGGCCGAGGCCGCAGGGTTCTGCCCGCACGAGCAAACGCCGATCCCGCTGGCGATGTTCAACAGTGACTGTTTCTGCCGTCTGTGGGCGAGCAACGCGCTGGATGCGGCAGGTCGGGAATATCGCGTGGCGTATACCAGCGCCAGCCTGTCGGCGATCATGGCGGTGGTCAGCGCCGGGCTGGCGGTGACGGCCCAATTGCAGAGTCTGATCACCTCGGACCTGCGCGTTCTTGGGGAAGCCGAAGGGCTGCCACAGCTGCCCTCGGCGAGCATTGTCCTGCTGCGCAACCCCAATAACCCTTCGCCGATCACCGAGTGCCTGGCCGATCACATCGCTGAAGGCTTCAAGCTGTAGCCTGCGTCAAACCCTGAAGCACAGCATGATTGCGCAGATCACCAGGAACACGCAGAACAGCGAACGCAGCAACCGCTCCGGCAGACTGTGGGCCAGCGCCACGCCCCAACTGATGCTCGCCAGCCCGCCGACCGCCAGCGGGATGCCCATCAGCCAGTCGACATGACCGTGCACCGCATAGGTCGTCAGGGTGATCACTGTGGCAGGTGCGGCCAGCGCGAGCGCAAGGCCCTGAGCGACCACTTGGGTGGCGCCGAAAATGCCCGTCAGAATCGGCGTCGCAATCACCCCGCCCCCGACACCGAACATCCCCGCTGTCACGCCGGAACCCACGCCCAGCAACCACAGCCATTTGCGATGACGTAATTCAAGGCCTGCATCGCCTTTTCGCCAGTACATCTGAATCAGGTTGAAGAGCGTCAATACCATGAGGAACGCAACGAAGCCGATGCGCATGCTCTGCGCCTCGACCCGTACCGCCCAGAGCGACGTCAGCCATGAGACGAAAAAACTGGGACCAATCAGCATCATGGCGTTGCGCACCGAAATCCGGTTGCGCTGGTTGTAGCGCCACAATGCGAGCAGCACGTTGGGCAGCACCATCAACAATGCCGTGCCTTGCGCCAATTGCTGATCAAGTCCGAACAGCACGCCCAATGCAGGGATGGCAACAAGCCCGCCTCCAATGCCAAACAGCCCGCCTAAAGTGCCCATGGCAGCGCCCAACAGCAGGTACATCACAACATCGACAATCACGCGCGGTCCTCAATTTAATCCTGCGCGCATGCTACGCAGTCGAGCGAAGCGGGGAAATCCGCAGACAAACATTACGCTCAACGAAACGTGATCAGTCGGTTCACGATTCGTGTTTCAACGTCTCCAGAATCAAGCCCTGGCATTACGATAGAGAAACACCGCACCACCGATTACCGAAATTATCTGGTGCAATAAAGATCATGGCACTAAATTAGTGATCACTACCGATCAACCGAGGAACACCCGATGAACGCCGACGAGAGCTCCACCACGGCGGGCGCTGGCAGTTGCGACGATTTGCTGCTGGATAACCAGCTGTGTTTTGCCTTGTACTCCACGTCACTGATGATGACCAAGGTGTACAAGCCACTGCTTCAAGAACTGAATCTGACCTATCCGCAATACCTGGCGATGCTGGTGCTGTGGGAGCGGGATGGTTTGACGGTGGGCGAAGTCAGCACGCGGCTGCTGACCGACCCGGGATCGCTGACCCCTTTGCTCAAACGACTGGAATCCGAAGGCTTGATCAGTCGTACGCGCAGCAAGGAGGACGAACGCGTCGTGCTGCTCACGCTAACCGAACAGGGCAAGGCACTGCACACCAAAGCGCAGAGCATTCCGCAATGCATCCTGGCGGCCAGCGGCATCAGCGTTCAGCAACTGCAAGCGTTACAAAAAGATTTGCTGGGGTTGCGCGGTAACCTGCACGCCAGCATCTGATTACCTTCTCCTCCACCTTAGGGCCAGCCTTATTGCTGGCCTTTTTCATTTCAGCCAAACCTTGCCACAGATCTCTGTAGGAGCGCGCTTGCCCGCGAAGCGTCCCCCCAGATAACGCGAGGGCGCCTGCATGAATGCCTTCGCGGGCAAGCGCGCTCCTAGAAGTTGGGCGGTGATAGCGCGGTAGCAACACGGTCTGGTGGCGGCAGCGGACCCAAGAACGTTTCAGCCGCAAGCAGGACTGCTAAAGACCTCGACGTCGCGCCGAAAATCTTATTTAAAATAAATCTTTATTTATCAACCAGTTACATCAGTGACAGCCCACGGAGCACGATTTTTTTGAAAAACCTCAAAAATTTATCTTGCGCACTAAACATTAGCGCAGTACATTTCATCTCACTTGCTTAGCGCACAAACTTTTAGCGCTAAGCACAACCGGCCTAAACCAACATCGTTAAGTGAGGAAATATCATGCAAGCTCTCTATACCGCAGTCGCAACCGCAACCGGTGGCCGTGATGGCCGTGCTGTTTCCAGCGACAAGATCCTGGACGTGAAACTGGCCACCCCGAAAGAACTGGGCGGCGCCGGTGGTGAAGCCACCAACCCTGAGCAACTGTTCGCAGCCGGCTACTCGGCCTGCTTCATCGGCGCACTGAAATTCGTTGCCGGTCAAAGCAAACGCAGCATCCCGGCCGACGCCTCGATCACTGCCCACGTCGGCATCGGCCAGATCCCTGGCGGTTTCGGTCTGGACATCGACCTGAACATCAACCTGCCAGGTCTGGAACAGGCTGACGCTCAAGCGCTGGTTGACGCGGCTCACCAGGTTTGCCCTTACTCCAACGCCACTCGCGGCAACGTTGACGTACGTCTGCACGTAACCGTCTAACTCACCCGACCCCGTAGGAGATAAACATGAACACTTTCGGCAAGATTCTGGCTGGCTCGCTCCTCGCCCTGTCGGTCGGCAACGCTTTCGCAGCGACCGACACTGGTGTCGAGCACAACACGCAGGCATTCCTCGATGCGCTGAATTCCGGTGGTGGCAAGCCGATCGAACAGCTTTCGCCCAAGGATGCACGTGCGGTACTCACCGGTGCTCAGGCCGGGGTCAAGCTGACCCTGCCCAAAGCCGATGTCAGCCAGAAGACCATTTCGGTCGATGGCCAGAACATCAGCCTGACCATCGTGCGTCCAGCGGGCGTGAAAGGCACCTTGCCCGTGTTCATGTACTTCCACGGCGGCGGCTGGGTGCTGGGTGACTACCCGACGCACGAGCGCCTGGTGCGGGATCTGGTAGAGGGTTCTGGTGCGGTGGCGGTCTTCGTCAACTACACGCCTTCCCCTGAAGCGCACTACCCGACCGCGATCAACCAGGCCTATGCGGCGACCAAATGGGTGGCTGAGCACGGCAAAGAAATCAACGTTGATGGCAAGCGTCTTGCCGTCGCGGGCAACAGTGTCGGTGGCAACATGGCGGCGGTCGTCAGCCTGATGGCCAAAGACAAAGGCACCCCTGCGATCAAGTATCAGGTGCTGCTGTGGCCGGTGACCGACGCCAACTTCGATACCGGTTCGTATGACCAGTTCGCCGAGGGTCACTTCCTCACCCGCAACATGATGAAGTGGTTCTGGGACAACTACACCACCGATCCAAAACAACGCGCGGAGATCTATGCCTCACCGCTGCGCGCCACGCTGGATCAGTTGAAAGGCCTGCCGCCTGCACTGGTGCAGACCGCCGGTGCCGACGTCCTGCGTGACGAAGGCGAAGCGTACGCTCGCAAGCTGGATCAGGCCGGCGTGCCGGTCACCGCAGTGCGCTACAACGGCATGATTCACGACTACGGTCTGCTGAACGTGGTCAGCCAGGTGCCGGAAGTGCGGTCTGCGATGTTGCAGGCTTCGCAAGAGCTGAAGGTTCATCTAAAGTAAAAACGATGTCGGCCGGATGCGGCCGGTATGTTCGAAAACGATTCAGGACCCAGGGACGAACACCATGAATTGGTAATCGAACACACCCCCCACAAAAAAGCCCGACTCAATGGTCGGGCTTTTTCGTATCCGGCGTTACGAAAGCAATGCTTATTTAGCACGGCCTTTGTAGGAACCGCCTTCACGGGTATCGATCTCGATCTTGTCACCGATTTCGATGAAGTCAGCCACTTGCAGCTCGGTACCGTTGCTCAGCTTGGCAGGCTTCATGACCTTGCCCGACGTGTCGCCACGAGCCGAACCTTCGGTGTAGTCAACGACGCGAACGATGGTGGTCGGCAGTTCTACGGAAACCAGACGGCCTTCGAAGAATACGGCTTCGCAGACGTCGGTCATGCCTTCTTCGATGAAAGGCAGAACGCTTTCGATGTCTTCGGCGTTCAGTTCGTACATGGTGTAGTCAGTGGTGTCCATGAACGTGTAGGAATCACCGCTGATGAAAGACAGGGTGGCTTCTTTACGGTCCAGGATCACGTCGTCCAGCTTGTCGTCGGCGCTATAGACGGTTTCAGTCTTGTAGCCGGTCAGCAGGTTCTTCAGCTTGGTCTTCATGATCGCGCTGTTACGGCCCGACTTGGTGAATTCAGCTTTCTGAACCAGCCAAGGATCGTTGTCGATACGGATCACGGTGCCGGGTTTAAGCTCTTTACCAGTTTTCATTACGAGTATCCGAATTTGGATTGAAGTTCTTTCTAAGCCCTGTACGAAAAGCCACTTTTCGTACAGGGCTTAATACAAGGCCGCGTATCATATCCAATTTCGGTAAAACGTTACCAGCGCAGTCGTCAGATCGTCTTGCAAGGCCTGTTCCAGACACCACCGCTCAGCGTGCGCGACCAGCTCGCCACGGTGCTTTTCCAGGGTATTCCAGCTTTGCGTCATGGTCTGACCCGCGTTCCAGTGACGCCAGACCTCGGTCAGCGCCTGCCCTGCCTCTGTGGATAACCCTGCCAGATACAGCTCGAGGAACGCGTCCAGCTTCGCCCAGTGGGCATCGTCGTCCTGCTCGTAGATGTGCCAGATCAGCGGGCGACCTGCCCATTGCGCGCGAACAAACGAATCTTCGCCACGCACGACATTGAACTCGCAACACCACAGCAGCCGGTCGTAATCTTCCTGGCGCACGAACGGCAACACTTGAATCGTAAGGGCGTTGCGCTGATTCAAATCACCCGCTTTCAAGGCATCAACGCCCAGCCAGCGCTCCAAGTCTCCCAAGATCCGCCCTTCCGGCACCAGCAAATGGGTTTTGCGATCATCGAACGCCAGACAGTCGAGCCACGAACCCAATCCTGCGTGTTCGTAGGCGAACAGCGAAATCAGCCGGGTCGGACCCTGTCCAGCGTCTGCCTGTGGATAAATGCCCAGGCTGGCTAAAAACGCCTGCTTCGCGGCAGGGTCCTGTTCGAAGGCGTGCCGGCGTTCGATCAGCCCGGCTTCGCGCAGCAAACCCCCGGTGCTGGTCCGGAAACCCGGAAAGAAAAAGAATTTCTGGATGCCGCTGGACTGCAACGACGGCAAACCATGGCAGCCGGTGACCCATTCTTCGGCGCTCAGGTATTCAAGGTTCAGCCACAGCGGGCGCGGATTGCGGGCCTTCATGGCGTCGATGTAAGCGGCAGGTAGATGGCAGGCAAAGGCCTCAATGACCACGTCGGCAGGCTCGGCCGGTTGCCAGTCCTTCGCCCAGAAGCAGACGTTGACGCCGTCATGCCACTGCTGCAATGCCTGCGCGTCGGCACCGGGACAGAGGCGCGCAAACGCCGACAGGTCGTCGACCCACAGGCGCACGTCCATCCCGTGCTCGGCGACCAGTTGCCGGGCCAGACGAAACGTCACGCCGACATCGCCGAAGTTATCCACAACGGTGCAGAAAATATCCCAAGAGGCTTTCATCCGGGCTCCCTGAGGATGTTCAAAAAAGCGGATTGTCCTTCATAACAGCGCAGAATCACCAGCCCCGGTCGTGCGACAATCGGCGCCAACGTCATACAAGTAGGGAGTCTGCTATGTACGTCAACCATCGCCAATTGTCCGTTACGCTCCAACCGCTGAAGCTGATTCTGTCCATTGCCGCCGGCATCTGGCTGGGTTTCCTGGCCGTGGCACTCACGGGCTGGCTGATCTACAAAGCGCTGCCCGCCGAACAGACCCAGGCCCTGAGCAATGCGGCCACGCAATTGACCAGCCCGCCCGCCGCCAAAGCCAAGCCTGAAAGCGACAACCCGATGTTTGACCAGTACCGGCAGATTTTGCGCGACAGCGAGGCCCGTCAGACGCAGGAGGCCGAGCAGGCTGAACGCCAGCGCAACTTCAATGGCCCCAAATGCCAGTTCTGGATGCAGCAGAATCAGACCGCACCCAGCGAGAAGAGCCGCGCCGCGATCTACCAGTTCTGCGGTTGATTCCTTACACGAGACAAGCAGCACTCATGAACAAGCAACAGGTCCTGCAACGGATCATTGAAAAACTCGAGGTCGATCTGGACATCGCCATTCGTGCCGCGCAAACCGCGTACGAAACCGCGACCCATGAAGAGAACATCGCCGAAAACAAGTACGACACGCTGGGCCTGGAGGCCTCGTACCTGGCGGCCGGACAGGCGCGTCGCGTGGAGGAGATTCGCCAGTCGCTGACGCTGTACCAGAACCTCGTGCTCAGGCCTTTCGACGACAGACGTGGCATTCAATCGGGCGACCTCATCGTTCTGGAATCCGTGAGCGGCGTCACGCAGCACCTGTTCCTGGGGCCGGATGCGGCAGGCTTGAAAATCAGCGTCGATGACACGCTGATCACCGTCATCACCGCCAAAGCACCACTGGGCCAGAACCTCCTGGGCAAGTTCGATGGCGATGAGGTGGAGATCAGCGTGAATGGCAGCCGGCAATCGTTCGAGATCACGCACGTCGTGTGATCCATTGATCATTTGCAGGGTTGAAGGGTCTGACTTTTTGTGGGTAAGGTGCGCAGTCGCACGACAAACGGTGAACCCGGAAGATGGAGCCGGGCACACGGATTTAACCAAGGAGATTTTTCATGACGAACGTCATCACTTTCCCTGACGCCCATGAACGTGATCGCCTCAAGTCCAGTGACCACCAAGGGTTGAGATACCTGAACAAGAAAGAGCGACAACTGATCGACCGCCTGCGCATGACCAGCCATGCAGGCCGCCAATACGTGTACGACTACGCCAACATCATGTCGCGGTCCAAGCCGTTGCACCCCGATCCCGTGGATTGACGTTCAGGTCGTTACCGAACCTGTGGGAGCGAGTTTGCTCGCCAGACGCCAGCGCAGCGAACGCCGGTGCGGTGTAAATGATGACATTTGCCAGCGCGCGCTCTACGGCCGTCACACGCGGCGCCAAAGTCGGGTGATCCGGGCCTATAGTGGGCAGATGTTTTTTGCCTTCAGGAAACTGTCATGCCCGTTGCCACGCCCGACCCCGTCACCACAGACGTACCTTCCGCCGCCCCGGCGAAAGTCGATCACCTGCGCTTTCACAAAGCTCACGCGCACCTGACGCCCACATTTGGTAACGACGCCTTTGCACTGAAGGCAGAAGCGTTTGCGCGTTTCTTCGGGACGCCAGCGTTCCTCGGCGCACAGACACTGATCGTGCTGCTGTGGGTGGGCGCCAACATGAGCGGCCTGGTGACGTTCGACCTGTACCCTTTCATCCTGCTCAACCTGGCCTTCAGCCTTCAGTCGGCCTATGCCGCGCCGCTGATCCTGCTCGCGCAGACCCGCCAGTCGGCGCGTGATAAAGCCAATGCCGATGCCGACGCGCAGCACCGGGAAGCCCTGGCCGTGGCCAACGAAGAACGCATGGCCCGCGCGGCGGAGCACACCGCGCAGATGCTTGAATTGCTGGAGCAGAACACCCGCCTGACCGAAATGACCAAAGTGCTGACCGAACGGGTCGAAGCGCTGACCGCCGATATGCACAAGCATTTTGTGAAGAAGGACGGGCACGCTTGATCAGGGCTTGGCTTCGTGCATCTCCTTGAAGCCCGCCGCGGCCTGCTGCACTTCCGGCGCGAAATCCTCGAAGCCCATGACCTTGCGCACTTCCACGGTCTCGTTGTCCCCGGCCGGGCAGCGTTTGGCCCATTCAATCGCCTCATCGAGCGAGCCCAGTTCGAGCATCCAGTAACCGCCAACGACTTCGCTGACACCGGGAAACGGCGCCTGGATCACTTTCGCCTGCCCCTCGCTGAACGTCACCCTCGCCCCCACGCTCGGCGGGTGCAAGCCATCGAGCGAGAGCAACACGCCCGCCTGTTGAAGCGCTTCGTTGTACTTCATCATTCGTTCGACCGCTGCGGCGTCCGGTTGAGTGCCGGGGGCGGCGGTTTCATATCCCTTGGGGATCATCAACATCATGAATCGCATGGCAGGCTTCCTTCTGTAGACGGCTTCTGACAAGGCTCCTGGACACCATAGTCCAGGGTTTCGAACAGTAGTCGAACGGCGCCAGGCCAAATCGACAGCCCTTATCCCTCCTTATTCAGAAAATCCGTGGGCAGCCCAGTCGGCTAACGTTGAACAGCGGATTGAGCGCTTTGGCCACTGCTGGACATTTATGATATTGCGGTTGTCATGGAACAGCGGGATTATGACCGTAATTTTTCCCCACTGAACAACTCGATGCTTCCCCGGAGCGAACGCCATGCAGACCACCCCTCGTGAAGAAACCCTGGCCCTTTGGCTCGCTCAGGAGCAAGACATGCGCGCCCGGCTGGGCAAGGCCGGCAGCATGAGCCTGATGGACGTGGCGCAGCTCACGCCGCAGGAATTTTTCGACGGGATCGGCAATGGCCAATATCCGCATCCGCCGATCGGCGAGCTGATGGATTTCGTGCCCATCGAGTGGACGCCCGGTCGGTTCGTCTTTCAAGGCACACCCGGTCCACAGCACTACAACCCGCTCGGCAGCGTTCACGGCGGCTATGCCGCCACCCTCCTCGACTCGTGCATGGGTTGCTCGATCCACACCCGGCTGAACAAAGGCCAGGGCTACACCACCCTCGACCTGCGCATCAGCTACATCCGGGCGCTGACCAACAAGACGGGTCCGATACGCGCCGAAGGCACGGTGGTGCACCTGGGCCGTTCCACCGCGCTGGCTGAAGGCAGGATCTATGACGCCGAAGGCCGTCTGTACGCGACCGGCACCACCACCTGCATGATCCTCGACATGAACCGCTGATCGTAACCGACTGCCCACGACCACCTGGAGAATCGCCATGCAACCCGCCACTGCCTCGATCGTCATTGCCGGCTATGCCCGGTCGCCGTTTCACTTCGCCAAAAAAGGCGGCCTGATCAACCTGCGTCCCGACGACCTCGCTGCGCAAGTGCTCAAAGGCCTGGTCGACAAGCTGGACCTTGACCCCGCCGCGCTTGAGGACGTCATCATGGGCTGCGCCTATCCCGAAGCCGAACAGGGCATGAACATCGCCCGCATCGCCAGCTTCCGCGCAGGCTTTCCCGAGACGCTGGGTGGCGCGACCATCAACCGCTTCTGCGGCTCTTCGATGAGTTCGGTGCATTACGCAGCCGGGCAAATCATGCTCGGCGCGGGGGATGCGTTTCTCTGTGCGGGCGTCGAATCCATGACCCGCGTGCCCATGGGCGGCTTCAACATTTCACCCAATCCAACCCTGATGCAGGACATGCCGCAGGTGTACATGCCCATGGGTCTGACCGCCGAAGAAGTCGCCAAGCGCTTCGACATCAGCCGCAGCGAACAGGAAGCCATGGCCGTTGACTCCCACGCCAAAGCAGCCAATGCCCGTGAGCGAAGCTTCTTCGTCGATGAAATCGTACCGGTGACGACACCCGACGGCGTGGTCGGCGAAGACGGCTGCATCCGACCCGGCACCAGCCTGGAAGGTCTTGCGGGGCTGAAGCCTGCCTTCGGCGGCACGGTCACGGCGGGCACGGCTTCACCCTTGACCGACGGCAGTGCGGCGGTGCTCGTCTGCACCGAGGACTTCGCGCGCACGCATGGCCTGGAGATTCTGGCGCGCATCAAAGGCGTCGCGGTGGCTGGTTGCCCACCTGAAATCATGGGCATGGGCCCGGTTTACGCCACTCGCAAACTGCTGCAGCGCGCCGGTTTGAGCATTGCCGACATCGATCTGGTGGAGATCAACGAAGCCTTCGCCAGCCAGTCCATTGCGTGTGTGCGGGAGCTGGGTCTGGACATGGCGAAGGTCAATCTGGACGGTGGCGCGATGGCGATGGGTCACCCGCTGGGCGCGACAGGCGCACGGATCACGGGCAAGGCGGCGTCGTTGCTCAAGCGCCAGGGTGGCCGTTATGCGGTGGCGACCCAGTGCATCGCGGGTGGTCAGGGCATTGCGACGTTGCTTGAGGCGGTTTGATGTTTTCCGTCAGGTCGATTGTCTGCGCCTGATAACTCTTTCGCGGGCAAGCGCGCTCCTACAGCTGATCGCATTCTCCGGTGGGAGTGAGCTTGCTCGCGATGACGGCGGAACATCCCCCGCTTAACCCGACTGAACGAACCCGACTGATAGCTGCCCCAATCTCCACTGCATTCATGATTCCCGGTCAAAACTCCCTTTCCGATCCCCCGGTTTTTCCGCAGGGATCGAATCGGGATACTGGGCTTCAGATTTCTACCCTTCGCAATGGAGAACCCCATGACTGTTCCTGCATTTGGCCTTGGCACCTTCCGATTGAAAGACCAGGTCGTCATCGACTCGGTCAGCAACGGCCTGGACCTGGGTTATCGCGTTATCGACACTGCGCAGATCTATGGCAACGAGGCCGAAGTCGGCCAGGCCATCGCCCAAAGCGGTATTGCGCGAGACCAGTTGTACATCACGACCAAGATCTGGACTGATCACTACGCCGCCGACAAGCTGATCCCGAGCCTGAAGGAAAGTCTGGCGAAGCTGAAAACCGACTACGTCGACCTGACGCTGATTCACTGGCCATCGCCGCAAGGCAAGGTGCCGGTCGCCGAGTTCATGGGCGCGCTGTTGGAGGCGAAGAAGCAAGGCCTGACGCGCGAAATCGGCATCTCCAACTTCACCGTGGCATTGATGAAAGAAGCGATCGAAGCGGTTGGCGCCGAGAACATCGCCACCAACCAGATCGAACTGCACCCGTACCTGCAAAACCGCACCGTGGCAGAGTTTGCCCAGCAACATGGGATCAAGATCACCTCGTACATGACCTTGGCGTATGGCGAAGTGCTGAAAGACCCGGTGATCCAGCAGATCGCCCAGCGCCATCAAGCCACCCCGGCACAGGTGACACTCGCCTGGGCGATGCAGTTGGGTTACGCGGTGATCCCATCCTCAACCAAACGCGCCAATCTGGAGAGCAACCTCAAGGCAGTGGACCTGAAACTGACCGACGAAGACATGGCGCAGATCGCCGGCCTGGATCGCGGCCATCGCCTGACCAGCCCGGCCAGTCTGGCGCCGCATTGGGATTGATCGAGCAACTTCGCCACTCTTGATACTGCTCGGGTGACCGTGACTCGGAGGCGTCTGACCCGCACGGTCACCTCGGCAACCCATCTCGCTCATGCGCCCCGTAACAATGCACCCGAACCATAATCAGGCACTTGCGTAACATCCTCAAAAAATTGGTTCGCCCACTCCCGAACCAATGTCACGTCATCCGCTGAACCAACGTTCCGAACCTTTGACGATTGGCCCAGAACCTCACGCCACCTGACATCCTGACGTCCTCATCGTGCTTTCAAACAGTGAACCAATTTCCATTGGCATCGCTATTGCACTCATCCCTGCATCGTTGCTTGCGGCTCTCGCTGCCAGCGGCCCTCTGTTTTCATCCTGTCACGAGAGACCAAGATGGAAAGGTTCGAGACTGATGCGCTCCACGACAACTCGTCGAAAATGGCCCTGGATGCGCTGCGTCAGATGGTGGCGCAACACGCGGCATTTCCCCAGCGTGCACTGCCGACCGAGCGTGAACTGGCGGTGGATTTCGGTGTAAGCCGCCGAGCGATTCGCCGGGCGCTGGCGGTGCTGGAGGCTGAAGGGCAGATCTGGCGCCGGCAAGGCAAAGGCACGTTTGTCGGTCCGACGCCACCCAGTGCGTCGATGAGTTTTGCCAAGCTGTCGAGCCGGACCAATTTCAGCGAGGTCATGGAAGCGCGCCTCTATCTGGAGCCTGCGCTGGCATCCCTGGCCGCGCTGCGCGCCAACGGCGAACAGATGGCAATCCTGCGTCGCCTGGCCGAACGCACCGAGCGCCAGCAGCACGCGACCGAAATCGACGCCGAAGGCATCGAACTGTGGGACAGCGCGCTGCATCGCGGGATCGCCGAAGCGGCAGGCAATCGACTGATGCTCGACATCTTCGAAATGCTCGACGCCATTCGCCTCGACCCCGCCTGGCGAGACCTGCGTCAGCGCGCACGCAATGCCGATCGCCTGGACACCTACAGCCACGATCACGACGACATCGTCAGCGCCATCGAAACCCGTGACCCGATCAAGGCCGCCACCGCCATGCGCGGGCATCTGCGTGCGCTGCAGCAGGCGCTGAACAACGTCATCCAACAAGACCTTGAGGCCAGCGTATGAGCAGCAATCCGATACTCGGCGTCAGCGACCTCACCGTGCGTTTCAACGAGGCGCCGGCCAACGTGGTCGATGGCGTTTCCTTCTCCATACAACCCGGCAAGACCTTGGCCATCGTCGGCGAGTCCGGTTGCGGCAAGAGCGTAACGTCGATGGCGTTGATGGGCCTGCTGCCCGACACCGCCACCGTCACCGCCAGCGCTTCCACCCTGCTCGACGAGCCTTTGCTCGGCATGTCCGATGAACGTTTGCTGGACGTGCGCGGCAACCGCATGGCGATGATTTTCCAGGAGCCGATGACCTCGCTCAACCCGGTGTTCACCATCGGCGATCAGATCGCTGAAAGTGTCATCCGTCATCAAGGCTTGTCTGCCAGCGCCGCCCGGCAGCGCGCACTGGAGATGCTGGAAAAGGTCCGAGTGCCCGACGCTGCTCAGCGCCTGAACGCCTATCCCCATGAACTCTCTGGCGGCATGCGTCAGCGCGCGATGATCGCGATGGCGCTGGCCAACGATCCGGCGTTGATTATCGCCGACGAGCCCACCACCGCGCTGGACGTCACCATTCAGGCGCAGATCCTTTCTCTGGTCGCCAGCCTGCAAGCGGAGACCGGTACCTCGATGATCCTCATCACTCACGACCTCGGGGTGGTCGCCGAAGTCGCCGACGAGGTGATGGTGATGTACGCCGGTCGCGTCGTCGAAAGCGGCTCGGTGAAGACGCTGTTCGACGATCCGCAGCACCCGTACACCATCGGCCTGATGGGCTCGATGCCGTCGGTCGGGCCTCGCGAGGGACGTCTGGCGACGATTCACGGCCGCGTTCCCACGCCCGCGGAAATGCCCAGCGGTTGCCGCTTTGCCAGCCGCTGCCCGTTCGTGATTCCAGCCTGTCGCGAAGCCCGTCCGCCGCTGCTGGAAATCTCGGAAGGTCATTTCGCCGCCTGCATTCGTGCGCCACTTGAACAGCACCTGGGAGTCAGCGCATGAACCCGTCGCAGAACGAAATCCTCGACGCTGCATCGCCGGAAAAACCGATTCTGGAAAGCATCGCGGTCAGCAAACATTTCCACAGTGAAACCGGCTTGTTTCAACGCAAGAAACCGCCTGTGCAAGCCGTCAACGAAGTCTCGCTGGCCGTGCGCCGTGGCGAAACGCTGGCGTTGGTAGGCGAGTCCGGTTCAGGCAAATCGACGTTGGGCCGTGTGCTGTTGAACCTGCTCAAACCCACGGCCGGGGACGTGATCTACGAGGGTCGCAATCTGGGAAATCTGCCCGCCGACAAACTGCGCCAGGTGCGTCGCGACCTGCAGATCATTTTTCAGGACCCGTTCGCTTCCCTGAACCCGCGCATGAACGTCGAATCGATCATCGGCGAGCCGATCTGGCTGCACCGCGACGACAGCCGCAGTGCGCGTCAGGACAAGGTCGCCGAGCTGCTGCGCACGGTCGGGTTGGCACCTGAACACGGCACTCGTTTTCCTCACGAGTTTTCCGGCGGCCAGCGGCAGCGCATCGGCATCGCGCGTGCCCTGGCGTCCGAGCCACGTCTGATCCTCGGCGACGAACCGGTGTCGGCGCTGGACGTGTCGGTGCAGGCGCAAGTGGTCAACCTGCTCGAAGACCTCAAGCATCAGTTCGGCCTGACCTTGCTGATCGTCGCCCACGGTCTGGCGGTGATTCGCCACATGAGCGACCGGGTCGCGGTGATGTACCTCGGGGAAATCGTCGAGCTGGCGCCGGTGAACGCGCTGTTCGAAACGCCTTTTCATCCCTACACCCAGGCGCTGATGGCCGCTGTGCCCGTCAGCCACCCTGACTTGCGCCGCCCTCGCCCGCTGCTCGGCGGCGACATGCCAAGCCCGAGCAAGCCGCCGTCCGGTTGCCGTTTTCATACCCGTTGCCCCCACGCCAGGCCGCTGTGCCGTGAGCTCAAACCGGCATTCGAAACCGTCGAAGCGGGACGTCAGGTCGCCTGCCATTACTGGCGCGAGATCGCCAACGCTGGCGCCGGTTCGCTGATCGTACCGACGCCCAGCGCCGCCTACAGCCAACGCCTGAATTTGTTCAAAAGCCATCAAGCCCTTTCTCTGGAGAGTCAGCCATGAAGTTCGCCCACCTGATGACAACCACGTTGTTGCTGCTCGCTGCGAATGCGGCTGTCGCCGACACCACGCTGCGCATCGGCATTCAGGACGACCCTGACGTGCTCGACCCGCATCGCTCGCGCACCTATTCCGGCCGCCTGGTGTACACCGCGCTGTGCGACAAGCTGGTGGACATCAGCCCGGACCTGACCTACGTGCCGCAACTGGCGACCGCTTGGAACTGGAGCGAAGATGGCAAGACCCTGACCATGACCCTGCGCGACGGTGTGACCTTCCAGGACGGCGAAGTGTTCGACGCGGCCGCCGTGAAGTTCAACCTGGACCGCGCACGCACCCTGCCCGACTCCTTGCGCAAGAGCGAACTGTCGTCGGTGGAAAGCGTTGACGTGATCGACGCAAAAACCGTGGCGATCAAGGTCAGGCAACCCGACGCCACGCTGATTTCGCAGCTGTCAGACCGCGCCGGAATGATGCTGGCGCCCAAAGCGTCGGCGACCGATGTCGGCTCAAAACCGGTGTGCTCAGGCCCCTACAAATTCGTCCAGCGGGTGCAGCAGGACCGCATCGTGCTGGAGCGTTTCGACAACTACTGGAACAAGCAGGCGTACCACTTCGACAAGGTGATTTTCCTGCCGATTCCTGACACTTCCGTACGCCTGGCCAACTTGCGTTCGGGGGATCTGGACATCATCGAACGCGTCGCTCCGACCGACGTGAAGACCGCCAAGGCCGACAGCCACGTGCAAGTGTTCAGCACACCGGGGCTGGGTTACATGCAGCTGATGTACAACACCAACAACGGCGACAAGGCCAACAACCCGCTGGGCAAGGACAAGCGCGTACGAAAGGCGTTCGAGCTGGCCATCGACCGCGATGCGATCAATCAGGTGGTGTTCGAAGGCCTGTACGCGCCCAGCGCGCAGCCGTTTCCGAAAAGCAGTCCTTACTACGACAAGGACCTGCCGATCCCAGCCCGCGATGTCGAGGCCAGCAAGAAACTGCTGACTGAAGCTGGCGTGAAAACACCGGTCAATGTCGAGCTGAAAGTCGCCAACAACCCGATCGCACAGCAGGTCGGCCAGATCATTCAGGCCATGGCCGAAGAGGCCGGTTTCAAGGTCAATCTGATCGCCACCGAATACGCGACATTGCTCAGCGAACAGCAGGCCGGCAACTTCCAGATCGGCATGAGTGCCTGGTCCGGCCGTCCCGATCCGGATGGCGACATCCATCAGTTCGTGACCTGCAAGGGCGGCCAGAACGACGGCCATTTCTGCGACCCGAAACTCGACGAATTGCTGAACAAGGCCCGCACCGTGAACGACCAGGTGCAGCGTCAGGCGCTGTACTTCGAAGCCCTGCGCCTGCTCGCCGAGGACGTGCCGACCAGCTACCTGTACTTCGATCCGCGCATCATCGCCATGCGCAGCAACCTGACCGGTTTCGTGCCGAACCCCGATGGCCTGATCCGCCTGAACAACGTCGCCTTCAAATGATCACGGCCCCTGTGGATAACCGCTTCGGCCGCGAGGAATCGCCATGCTGATTTTCATTCTGCGACGCTTGCTCAGCGCCATTCCGACGCTGATCCTGGTCTCGCTGTTCGTCTTCACCCTGCAAAAGCTGCTGCCGGGCGATCCGGTGCAAGCCATGGCGGGCGAAGAGCGCGACCCGGCGGTGATGGAATACCTGCGTGAAAAATACCGGCTCAACGACCCGGTTCCGCTGCAGTACGTTCACTGGGTCGGCAACGTGCTGCAAGGAGATTTCGGCACGTCGCTGCGCACCGAACAGCCGGTGACCACGCTGCTCGCGTCCAAGCTACCGGTGACCCTCGAGCTCGCGGTGCTGGCGTTGATCATCGCGCTGCTGATCGGCATTCCCACCGGGGTGATCTCTGCGGTGCGCAAAGGCACTGCGACGGATTACGCGGCCAACGTGTTTGCCTTGTCGGGGATCTCCATTCCGCACTTCTGGCTGGGGATTCTGTTGATCATGATCTTCGCCGTGAAGCTGCAATGGCTGCCCGCCTCGGGCTTCGTGCCGCTGGGTGAAGACCTTGGGCAGAACCTCAAGACCCTGATCCTGCCCGCCTTCGTGCTCGGCGCCGGATTGTCTGGCGTGCTGATGCGCCACACCCGAAGCGCCATGCTCGAAGTGCTGCGCGCCGATTACGTCCGTACGGCGCGGGCCAAGGGTCTGTTCCCGCGCACGGTGATTCTCAAGCACGCGTTGCGCAATGCATTGATGCCCATCGTCACCCTGACCACCCTGCTGTTTGGCGAGTTGCTCGGCGGCGCGGTGCTGACCGAACAAGTGTTCAGCATCCCGGGCTTCGGCAAGATGATTGTCGATGCCGTGTTCAACCGCGACTACGCCGTGGTGCAAGGCGTGGTGCTGTGCGTGGCCATCGGTTTCCTGTTGCTGAACCTGCTGGCCGACGTGCTGTACCGCCTGATCAATCCACGTCTGAGGACGGCCTGATGACCTCGATTGCCGTTAATCCTGCAGTGCCCCACAAAGAACCGTTGAAGCCACGCACACGCTCGCCGTTCGTAAAGAAATTCCTCGCCAACAAGGGCGCGGTGATCGGCGCGGCGGTGTTGATCGTCTTCATCCTCGCCGCCCTGCTGGCGCCCTGGATTTCGCCCTTCGATCCTCTGAAAGCCAACTTCCTCGCGGTGCGAAAAGCGCCGTCGATGATGCACTGGCTGGGCACCGATGAACTGGGCCGCGACCTGTTTTCCCGCCTGCTGTGGGGCGCGCGCAGTTCACTGCTGGCCGGCGGTGTTTCCGTCGCCATCGCCATGATCATCGGCGTGCCGCTGGGTCTGCTGGCGGGCTACTTCGGCGGCAAGCTGGACGCCGTGATATCTCGCATCATGGAAGCGCTGTTGTCCTGCCCGTTTCTGGTGTTGGCGATTGCGCTGGGCGCGTTTCTCGGCCCGAGCCTGACCAACGCGATGATCGCCATCGGCCTGTCGGCAATGCCGATTTTTTCCCGCCTGACCCGTGGTCAGGTGCTGGCGATCCGTCACGAGGATTACCTCGAAGGCGCGCGCGCCATCGGCCTGCCGGACCGCTGGATCATCCTGCGATACGTACTGCCCAACGTGCTCTCGCCCTTGGTGGTGCAGGCGACGCTGACCATTGCGTCGGCGATTCTGGCCGAAGCCAGTCTGTCGTTCCTCGGCCTGGGCCAACAACCGCCCTCGCCGTCCTGGGGCTCGATGCTCAATACCGCGAAAAACTTCATGGAGCAGGCACCGTGGATGTCGATTGCGCCCGGCGTGGCGATCTACATCACGGTGCTGTGCTTCAACCTGCTGGGCGACGGGCTGCGTGACGCACTCGACCCGAAAAGCTGATCAACTGCCGAAGAGAGTCATTCATGTTCGATGATCTGGATTACAGCCAACCTTACGCGTCCGCCCGCTCGCCGGTGATGGGCAACAACATGGTCGCCTGCTCGCAACCACTCGCCGCCCAGGCGGGCCTGGACATGCTGCGCCGTGGCGGTAACGCCGTAGACGCCGCCATCGCCGCCGCCATGGTCCTGACCGTGGTCGAACCGACCGGCTGCGGCATTGGCAGCGACGCCTTTGCCATCGTCTGGGACGGAAAAAACCTGCAGGGCCTGAATGCCTCCGGTCGCGCGCCGCAGGGCTGGACGCCGGAACACTTCGCCGGGCAGTCAGAGATGCCGCAGCGCGGCTGGGAATCCGTGACAGTGCCAGGCGCCGTCTCCGCCTGGGTCGCGTTGTCCGAGCGCTACGGCAAACTGCCGTTCGCGACCCTCGCCGGCCCGGCGATTGGTTATGCGCGCAACGGTTATCAGGTCACGCCGATCATTGCCGAACTATGGCGTCGCGGCGGCGCATTGCTGAAGGATCAACCGGGCTTCGCCGAGTGTTTCCTGCCCGGCGGCAAGGCACCGGCCGCGGGCGAAAAAATCACCCTGAAAGACCACGCCAACACGCTGGAGCTGATCGCCGAAACCAAGGGCGAGTCGTTCTATCGGGGTGAGCTGGCACAGGCCATCGTCGCCCATGCCAACGCCAATGGCAGTGTCATGAGCCTCGACGATCTGGCGAACCACAGCGTCGACTGGATCGACACGATATCGGTGCCATACGCCGGCGCGGTCGTCCACGAACTGCCACCGAACGGCCAAGGCATCGCCACACTGGCGGGCCTGACCATGCTCGAAGCCCTCGGCGTGGGCGAACACCCGGTGGACAGCGTCGAGACCGTTCACCCGGTACTGGAAGCGATGAAACTGGCCCTCGCCGACCTCAATCACCACGTCGCCGACTTCGACCACATGCGCGTGGCATCCGAACACCTGCTGGACTCTGCCTACCTGATGGAGCGCGCTTCGCAGGTATCCGAACAGGCCGCCGACCCGCAACACGGCTCGCCCAAGGCCGGCGGCACGGTGTACCTGTCCGCCGCCGACGAGAGCGGGATGATGGTCTCGTTCATCCAGTCGAACTACATGGGCTTCGGTTCCGGCGTCGTGGTGCCGGGCACCGGGATCAGCCTGCAAAACCGTGGCGCCGGGTTTAGTCTCGACCCCGAACACGTGAACATCGTCGCGCCCGGCAAGCGCCCTTTCCACACCATCATTCCCGGTTTCGTGATGAACGCCGACGGCACGCCATTGATGTCTTTCGGCTTGATGGGCGGCCCGATGCAGGCACAGGGTCATCTGCAAATGATGATGCGCATCCTGCGCTACAAACAGAACCCACAAGCCGCCGCCGATGCACCCCGCTGGAGGATCGAAGCGGGACTGAAAGTCGCCGTTGAGCGCTCGTACGATCGTCTGGTGGTCGAAGAGCTGCGCGCCAAAGGCCATGAAGTGGAAATCGAAGACCCAAGCGGCGTGTTCGCCTTTGGCGGCGCACAGATCATCCAGCGCACCGCCCATGGGTACGTGGGTGGGACCGATCCGAGGAAGGATGGGCTGGTGGCGGCGTATTGAGGCAACTGGCACGGACCAGACCGATGCAAGGACTGTGGGAGTGAGCTTGCCCGCAAGGACTCAGCCTCATGGGCCGAAGATGCAGAGAGTGCATCGGTTCCCTGGTGTGATGGCGGGTCTGGGCAGGCTTACTTCAACGGGACCGGTATCGGGATGAAAATGCTTGAAGGACCGCGCGGCCTACAGGGCCTCGCGGTCTTTCAACATCACACTAAAGACACATCCAACTGCCTAGGCACTAATAAAAGCCACAAGCTGGTTTTCAAACATTTGAAAAAGTTACCAAAAAAGCTTTCTAAACCATCTTTTTTCGGTAGTTTGTCCAGAAGAGGCATTGCGCTCACGGGGGTGAATCAGATCTCCGGGATAATGCTCCAAGCCCAAACAAAGCGAGTCATCGATACTGAACGCCTTCACTACGCCAACCGCCTCAGTGCACCACCGCCCAAAGTAACTACCCATGGATAAAGGATTTTTCGCAGGGTCACCAAAGCTGTACCAGTACGGTTCAATCATCCCGGACTTACTTTTTTGCTGTTGGGGGCGCTTCAAACCTTTATACCAATTTTCGACAAACAACTTTAATAAGCCAGGTTGGACGTCAGGATCGGCATCAACACAATCCAGTAACTTAGTATAAGGGACGGGGTGAAGTATAGCCTCACCGATGCGCCTGCTAGTATCACGAGAGCCTATCACTTTATCCAGCAGCACATCTTCTCCTTCACCGCCCACCAGTTTCACCAACCTATCCCACAAAGAACTTTGGATATTGAGCGCTAGCGCTAGCCCAATCAACCTGAAGCACCAATTGTAGTGATTTAAATTATCTAACCTGAACACCCAATCCCTGCAGCTTTGAATGCTTTCTTTTTCGCAGACCTCAGTTGCTTTTTGATTTGAGCGCTCCCATGCTTCGATAAGATCTGGAAAATTCCGACCTATATTGGCAACTTGATCCCCTCTGGAATACTGTCTCATCATAAGCCGTAGATGACGCTCGGCGAGATCGAAAAGATACTGTGGTTCGTATACAGGATTAGCAACGGGCATAGAGAGACGCTGGTTACTGTTAGCGATTGAAGCTAAATCAGCTTCTATTCGACTCGACCAGTAGGCTTTATCTCCCATCGTGTCTCTAATCATGGCTTTGCTATTACCTCAGAAAATAACCGCCCTACAGCTATATAATGATATGTTAAATCAGTGCATCAAACCCAGCCAAAACTTCTTGTACAGGTACAACCCATTCCGATATGCGAGCTCCGTCTTCATTGTGCGTTTCCCTCTGCCCGATATAGCTATTGACACTGTTCGGATTAAACTCACCACCATAGTCCTGGAGAAATAAAATCTTATTCTGCACAAAGCACTCTAAGCCGCCATGGTAAAATATCCATACAGGTATAAAATTGGCGTTTTGGGGATCCCGCATTGATGTGATTATGGCTGTATGCTGCCCTATTTTTAATCCAGCGTTTATAGAACACCTCCAGCTCTCCAGGTACTGCCCTCTACTCCAATACGAAAGTGCTAGTGAAAATTTTTCGTGACTTCCCGACAGATCAAACGAGCCTTCTATTACAGGCTCATTGTACTGATGAGACACATCATCACTCAAAACCACAATAAAACTCATCAGCTTTCCATCCGAAACACCTTAAAATCGGACCTTTTAACCATGACTCCATGGTCAAATTTTACATCTCAAAACTCAGGCCTAACCACATCTGGCATGTCATCATACCCATTGACTACACACTGAAATGGTGACGATACAGCTCCCAAGTTCCAATATACAATCTTCAGCCAAGTCATTGCGCGAATATACTGCCCTTTACTCAACCACTCTCGATCAAGATGAGACTTTAGGACCCTCCTGCCGACAGCAATAAAATCCACCTCCAGAAACTCGCCATGTGCTTCGCGCAAACATAACGCATAACCTAAGTCCCGAGGATACCTTATCGCTTTTACAGTTAGATCCTTTACTCCATGATATTTTCGATACGCAGCGATGCCAGCATCGTATTCGCCAGCCAGATAGCAAAAAGCTAAATGATCGTCTAAATATTTTGTGGCCATCTGCTTAGGAGACCACCCCGCATAAATTGTCTGTTGTTTATCGTCGTACGATTTGACAATCCTCCACGTTTCCGTAGCGTTGATATTTTCTCTTGCCCAAATCGCAAGCCCTTGACCCCACAAAATATCAGCATTGTAGAGATGTTCATGCTCACCAAAATTCTCTGAACGCTTTATCGCCAGATCGATCCATTCAATAGCTCTTGGAAAGATATGAGAATACATTTTCTCCAATCCTGCAAACCACGCAGCAAACACATCAGAAACCATCGACTTGGCAATCTTCCCCATGGGCAATTCAGGCTGATACTGAATGCTTGATAGCCTTTTTAATCCATTACTCGCTAAATACTCAACACGTTCTCTGTAATCGTACATATCACTACCCACAGATCCTAAAATTGCATATTTTAGTTTGAATCGAATTTTTTGCCAATCCAGCACCTGCAGTATTCGCAATATAGTTTACTTACCAAATTTAATCAGTATCTTATCTTTCAAGTCAGCATCTATTCCGCCTCTTTGAAGCCCCGCCGTCAGATCACCGATGGCTTCGTTACCGATCGCCACACCGAGATCGATGCCCTCGCCATAGTGGTCAGCTGCTGGTACACACTGGTATTGCCAAGTGGCATATCAGTAAGACCTATCATTTTAATGCTAAGCCCGACCGCAGGATCCAACGCACACCACAATACAGCTTTAATCATCCTACAAGCACGATTGACAACTTCTCCTCCACTAAAATATCCTTTGGTATTTCGTCATAAATATAAAATTCGTCGCCCAAGTTTAAAATTGAAAATCCTCTTCCATCAAAATTGATAACAACCCCTATAGTTGCCTCCTCACGATTCGATATAACTACTGCTACAGAACTAATTTTTTTGATATAAACTGTGAAAAAGGATGACTCTGACTAAGCTCCAAACGAACCATCCGCCCAAACTCTTGCATATCCACCTCAGACATGCATTGCTCTGACATACGTATTGAAACGCCGTCCCCGCCCCCAAAAAGCTTGAATGGTTGGAGAGTATCAACCACGAAACAAAACTGCTGCGCCCGACGATCTCGGTCAGCTTCATACTCGTGAAACAATCCCATAACTTACTGCAGCCGCTTCCCCTGGATACTTCTCAACCAAACTTCCATCATGACGATACCTCAAAGTCATTTCGCCGCATTCAAAGCAGCCTTAACTGAAGGTTATTGATACCATCCTTCATGATCGTGACGAACACTCCGTTTGGCTTAGTCATTACCACATCATCACCCCTGACTCGAAATATAACCTCTCCACGAGTGCCATTAACCCCTTGTCCTGCAAATGTTCCGTTCACAACCCTGTCTGGGCTGGTGGCAATATCATTAATTTTGTCGATGACGAATTGACGATCTGCTGGATTTGAAGGATCAAGCCCGAAATCTTCCACGTGCTTTCCAAGTTTCTTCCCAATCTGCTGCGAATTAAAGGAAATCTCACTGGCGACGTCACCCTCTCCAGCAATTGCGTCGCTAGTGCCTGTGCCGATATCAACCAAGGAGCCGCCAGACACGCCCGATCCAGCAACGGCTGCCTCATCTGCTGGCACACTGAACATTCCAAAAACGCTTGGAAAATTGCGAGAAAGGAAGCCGCCCAGCCCCGCAGCTAGCTCCTCCGTCCACAAGCCAGAGATCAGCCCGAGCAAGAGTAAAGAGCCTTTTACTCTCGGATCCTCAGGTTTTTCCGCGATCGGTAGTTCATCGTCATCGAATGAATTGGTCGGATCGAGATGGAAGCCTTGGTCAACAATCGGGAAGGACGGTTAAACCCCGTAGGAACCTGCGACGTAATCAGCCGCCTACTTCCACGGCGGTTGGAGGATCGAACCAAAACACGAAGGCGCCTTTGTGTTCGCTGCTCGCTTACGCCACAACAGGAATCATCGGGTCAGCCGCCGCCAGTGCCGCTGCCCGCTCGGCCACGGGTGGGTAGATCCATACTGAGTTGATCTGCTGTTTGAGTTGCTTGGCTTCTTCCTTGATCAGCTTGACCTGACGGTCCCAGCCTTCGGTGTACACCGCGCCCCAGGCGCCGAGGTCCAGGCAGGTGACGTATTTGACCTGGCTGTAGGGGATTGGCGTCTCGCCCAACAGGTCGGCGGCCACGTTGTTGCCGGCCGAACGGCCCAGCGCGATGGCGTGCTGGCAGGTCATGAGGGCGTAGTGGCCTTCGTCGTCGGTGGCCGCGTATGCCGTGTCGCCAGTGGCGAAGATGTCGTTCTGGCCGATGACTTTCAGGTTGCGGTCTACGTGCAGACGGCCGTAAGCATCACGCTCGCCCGGAATCTGCTCGGTCAGCGAGCTGGCCCGCACACCGACAGTCCAGACCACGGTGCTGGCGTCGATACGACGACCGTCGGCCAAGGTCACGCCGTTGGCATCCACGGCAGCAACCGATGCATTGACGACCCACTCCACGCCCAGCGCCTCGGTGGCTTCGATGATCGACGGGCTGATGTTCTGGCCCAAGGCCGCGCCGACTTTCTCGCCGCGATCCACGATGATCACCTTAATAGTGGCGTCCGTACCCAAGGCAGCCCGCAGACGCGCTGGCATTTCAGTCGCGGTTTCGATACCGGTGAACCCGCCACCGGCGACGACCACGGTGTTGCGCATCGCCGACTCTGGCTGTTGCGCCAGCGACTTGATGTGCTGTTCAAGGCGGGTGGCTTCTGCCATGAGGTCAACGTCGAATGCATGCTCGACACCCGGCACTGACGCAGGACGAACGACGCGGCTGCCGGTGGCCAGAACCAGTTTGTCGTAGTTGATCGAGGCTTGTACGCCGTGAGCGTCGGTGTAGCTGACCGTTTTGCCTGCGACGTCGATGGTTTGCGCCATGCCTTTAATGAAAGTCACGCCGACCGCATTGAACAACGGCCCCAATGGCGACTGCATCTGATGCACTTCCTGCTCGTAGTAACGCGGGCGAACACCCAGCACGGCTTCAGGGGCCAGCACGGTGACGTCGACGTCGTTGCGACCGTGCATGTCCAGTAAACGCGTAGAACTCAGTGCGCTCCACATCCCGCCAAAACCCGCGCCGACGATCAGGATTTGCTTTTTCATTGTGTGCTCCAAAGAAGAAAAAAGTCGTTTTCACATTGAGTACGTCATGGGCAGGCTCAGGTAAACGCTGTAGCGCCCCCTGCCGGTGCGTCCAGGTCGGAGTTCCCGACCCACCCAACATAACTACGACTCTATTGATCGTAGTTAATTTCGGCAAGCCGTTTTTCACTCAACTTTTCCTCCCAGCTTCAGACCGATCAATAAAATCCCTTAATTTCAATCAGATAAACGCTATTACCGGCCGTCTACTGATTGATTCGTGCTAATAACGGTCATTGCCGCCGGTCATCAAAACTTGCCGCTCCTTGCGGCCAACGCGTCAAATTGTTAGGTTTCGCACGATCAACTCAGTCGGAGATCGACATGTCTCTCTATAGCGCGGGGGTCGAATACGGCATTCACTGTCTGCTTTATCTGGTGGATGAGCGTGGCGACAGCCGCGAAGCCAGCGTGCGCGACCTGGCCGAACTGCAAGGCGTGCCTCAGGAATACCTGGCGAAGGTGTTCACCAAGCTGGCGAAAGCCAGGCTGGTGGTGGCGACCGAGGGTGTGCGGGGCGGGTTCAAACTGGGCCGGCCTTCGGACGAAATCACCCTGCTCGACATCGTCACGGCCATCGACGGGCGCAAGCTGATTTTCGATTGCCGGGACATTCGCGGCCGTTGTGCGGTGTTCGACGGGTGCGCGCCGGAATGGGCGACCGAAGGGATCTGCGGCATCAACGCTGCGATGCTGACCGCGCAGAAGCGTATGGAAGAAGCGCTGGACCAGCAGACCATCCTCGACCTTGCGCGGCGCACCGGGCGCAAAGCGCCGCCTGAATTCTCCGGTCAGATCAGCAGCTGGCTGAGCGAGCGCAAGGAAAGTCGCGCCGCGGGCGCGGACAGTCAGCACATTGCGGTGACGCAGGTAGACGAATAAACGGCGGTAATGCCAAACCTTTGGGAGCCGGCTTGGTGCGGGTCGCGTTCGGACGAATGCAGTGTGTCAGTCACCATGGAGGTTAGCGACTCATAGCATTCGCCAGCAAGCCGGCTCCCACGGCCTTCGGCCAGAAACGTATCGTGGTACGACGAGAAGTGGAGGTCACCGTCGTGAGGCATTACAGCCGAAAAGTCCGAAGTGTTGGGAAACGCGGCCCGTTTATCCGCACGGGGAAATCGCGTGTACTGGTCTCAAGCGCCCCGAACGCGAAAGTCCTCACGGCTTTCGGCACGGGCAACGGTTTTTCTTTTTGCACTTGCGACCGAGGCAATCATGTCCACACTTCATTCTCCCGTTAACGTAGGCCCTTTCACGTTTGCTCACCGCGTCGTGCTGGCTCCCCTGACCCGCATGCGTGCCGAAGAAGGCGCTCGCCCGGGTCCACTGATGGCCGAGTACTACGCTCAGCGCACCTCCGAAGGCGGTTTCCTGATCGGCGAAGCCACCATCGCTGCGCCCAACGGTAATGGTTACCTCGGCGCACCGGGCCTGTTTGATGACAGCCAGATCGCGGGCTGGAAACAGGTCACCGACGCGGTACACGCTAAAGGCGGCAAGATTTTCCTGCAGCTCTACCACGCCGGTCGTCAATCCAACGTCGATGTGCAACCTGAAGGCAGCCTCCCGGTTGGCCCGTCCGAAGTGCCGCACGGCGGCGTGGCGTACACCACTGAAGGCTGGGTGCCGAACACACCCAACCGCGCACTGACCGTCGAAGAAATCGCAGACCTGGTTGAAAGCTTCCGCACCGCAGCCGAGCGTGGCGTCAAAGCCGGTTTTGATGGCGTGGAGTTGCACGGCGCCAACGGTTATCTGGTCGACCAGTTTCTGCAGGACAACAGCAACAAGCGCACCGACAGCTACGGCGGCTCGTTTGAAAACCGCACGCGCTTTTTGCTGGAAGTGACCCAGGCACTGATTTCAGTCTGGGGCAGTGAACGGGTTGCGGTGCGCATTGGCCCAAGCGGCACGTGGGGTGACATGGGCGACAGCGACCCGGAAGGCCTCTTTACTTACGTCGCGCAGCAGTTGGCACCGCTGAACCTGGCGTACCTGCACCTGATCGAGCCGCGTATTCTGGGCAACATCGAAGATGAAAATGCCGACCCGGCGCCGGTGGCGGCTCAGTTGATCCGCAAGCACTATAAAGGCGTGATCATCGCGGCGGGCGGGTTCGACGGCGAAAGCGCAGAAGCCATTCTTCAGGCGGGCGACGCCGATCTGGTTGCCTTCGGTCGCCACTTCATCGCCAACCCTGATCTGCCAGCGCGCCTGCGCCATCACCTGCCGCTGAACGCGTACGACCGCCCGACGTTCTTCGGCGGCACGGAAGTGGGTTACACCGACTATGCGTTCTATAAAGAAGAGGCGACGGCGTAAACCACCTTCCAATGGCGTTAAGGTGGTGATTGAACAATCACCACCGCTGTACACACCGAATGCGAAACAACCGGTGGGAGCGAATTCATTCGCGAGAAATCAATGTGGACGACAGCGCTTCATCGCCTGAAATAACGCCTCGCGAATGAATTCGCTCCCACCGTTTTTTCAGCGTACGACCAGGATATTTGCCATCAAGCAGACACCACCGCATAAATCCCCACCACGCTCAGCACCATCACCGTTGCGCCCAACACCACCACCTCACGCAGCGGCGCCGGGATGCGCTCGTTCTTCAGACCGCGGGCACTCTTGCGGTAGCGGGAATTAAGGGCGATCTGGATCAGCAGGCTGGCCGCCAGCGACACAATGATCGGCAGCAAGGCAACCAGACCGAAATGAGGAATCCAGCGAAGGAAGATCGTGCAGACGACGATCAGCGTCAGCAGCGTGCGCCGCCACGCCAGCAGCGTGCGTTCCGGCTGTAAACCCGGATCGTCGTGCCCCAGAGAGACCGGACCTCGGCGACTCACGACGCGCCATATATAAGGAAGACGATCAACCCCGCCGCCACCAACGCCCCACCCAGCGACAGAATCGGCACCAACACCGGCAACGGCAGCGGTTTGCGCTGACGCATCGCGCGCTCGACTTTCAGCCAACGGATGCAGGCGCTGGCGCTGACCAGCATCGCCAGCAACAGCAGCGACAATGCCACCGCGCGACGCAGGCCCGGGCTGAACACGTCGCCGGTGAACGCCTCGACGGCAATCCCGCCCGCCAGGAATGCCAGCGCCGTGCGAATCCAGGCCAAGAAGGTCCGTTCGTTTGCCAGGGTAAAACGCGGGTCGGGCTCGCAACCGCCGCCCAGCAATGACGCGGAGAGGCGATCACGGTCTGGAGCGGGAATTTTGCCAGGATCCGGAGAATTCATGTCACACCGAGGTCGGGTAGATGATCCCGATCATACCGGTCATCACCGCGAAAGGCCCGTATCGGCAGCGACATTGGTGTGTCTGTGGCCGTAACTCATTTGTAGGAGCGCGCTTGCCCGCGAAAGCCGACTTCCAGGCGATACATCTCTGTCGGACGTTCTTACGTCTTCGCGGGCAAGCGCGCTCCTACAAAGGTCATGCCTGGTGACGTTGCGCCAGATCCACCCATACCGGCCCGTTCGGGTACTCATAGCGCTCCAGCGTTTCGGCGGTCATTTCGATGCTGTAACCGGGACGTTGGGGCGGCATGTAGCGGCCACGGCGAATTACCACCGGGTCGAGAAAGTGTTCGTGCAGGTGATCGACGTACTCCAGCACGCGATTGTCCAGCGAACCTGACACCGCGATGTAGTCGAACATCGAGATGTTCTGCACGTATTCGCACAACCCCACGCCGCCGCCGTGCGGGCACACCGGCACATTGAACTTGGCAGCCATGAGCAAGACGATCAGCACCTCGTTCAGGCCACCGAGACGCGCCGCATCCAGCTGGCAGAAATCCAGAGCCTCGGCCTGGAACATCTGCTTGAACATCACGCGGTTGTGGCAATGCTCACCCGTTGCGACGCCAATGGGTTTGATGCGCTGGCGAATGGTCGCATGGCCGAGAATGTCGTCCGGGTTGGTCGGCTCCTCGATCCACCACGGTTCGAACGCCGCCAACCGACGCATGTTGCTGATCGACTCTTCGACGCTCCAGACCTGGTTGGCATCCATCATCAGCGTGCGGTCCCAGCCGAGCTCATCGCGCAGAATCGCGGCGCGACGCAGGTCTTCTTCAATGTCCGAGCCAATTTTCTGTTTGATGTGGGTCCAGCCGTCGGCGATGGCTTCGCGGGCCAGACGACGCATTTTCTCTTCGGAGTACCCCAGCCAGCCGGGCGCGGTGGTGTATCCCGGATAGCCTTCTTCAAGCAGGTGCGATTCACGTTCGGCTTTGCCGGGCACTTGCCGACGCAGCAACGCGATGGCTTCTTCCGGCGTGATCGCATCGGTGACGTAGCTGAAATCCAGGCATTTCACCAACTGCTCGGGCGTCATGTCGGTGAGCAGTTTCCAGACCGGTTTGCCTTCGACCTTCGCCCACAAATCCCAGACCGCGTTCACCAACGCTGCCGTGGCCAGGTGGATCACGCCCTTCTCCGGCCCCAGCCAGCGCAACTGGCTGTCGCCGGCGGTGACGTCGTGCCAGAACGCGCCCATGTCAGCGGTGATCTCTTCCAGGCTCAACCCGACGATACGCGGCGCCAGCGACTGGATCGCCGCCACACAGATCTCGTTGCCCCGGCCGATGGTGAACGTCAGGCCGTGCCCTTCCAGACCGTCGCGGGAATCGGTGTGCAGAACGACGTAGGCGGCCGAATAGTCCGGCGCGCTGTTCATGGCGTCGGAGCCGTCGAGGGACAGTGAGGTGGGGAAACGGATGTCGCGGATGGAGACGGAGGTGATGATCAGCGTCATGGATAGCTCTCTTGTTGTTCTGAAAGATCGATGCGTCCGTATCGCCGTCATCGCGAATGAATTCGCTCCCACAGGAGATTCGCGTTAATCCTGTGGGAGCGAATTCATTCGCGATAATCGTCGGCAGGCGATGCTGTGACTGTAGACCCATCACCGATACAGGCATAATCGCGAAATCCTAATCATCGATATCAAATCCGGTATGTCAGACCTGCCTGAAAAATTTGCCACGCTGAAGATCTCCAGCCGCCAGATCGCACTGCTCAACGCGTTGGGCGAACTGGGCAACCTGCGCAAGGCGGCGTCGGCGATTCACACGACGCAACCCGCCGCGAGTCTGTTGTTGCAGCAGCTGGAAGAGCGCCTGGGCGTGCAACTGTTCGAGCGACTGCCCAGAGGCATGCAGCCGACGCTGTTCGGGGACGTGATGATCCGTTACGCCCAGGGCGCGCTGCATGAGTTCGAGTACGCCGAAGCGCAGATCGCTGAACTGGCGCGCGGCGCGGCAGGGATGGTCCGCATCGGCACGGTGATGGGCCCAGTGCCGACCTTGCTGACCCGCGGTGTGCTGGCGTTCAAGGCTCAACACCCAAAAGTGCGGGTGGCGATCGAGGTCGGCACCAGCGACACGCTGCTGCCGGCGTTGATTCGTGGGGATTTTGACCTGGTATTGGGCCGGCTGCCGGATCAGCTGGACAGTCAGGGGCTGGACATTCAGTTGTTTGAACAGGGCGAACGCATGCGCATCATTGCTCGCCCCAGCCATCCATTCGCCAACAGGCCCGACACGGGTCTGGCAGACCTGGCGCCACTGACCTGGATCCTGCACCCGATCGACAGTCCGATGAGGCGGCAGGTGGAAAACGCGTTGAAAGCCGCGCAGTTGATCCAGCCGCTGGACATCATCGAAACCAGCTCGATCCTCGCCACAACGGCCATGCTGGAGTCGTCCGACATGATCGCCGTGGTGCCCAACGACGTGGCCGAGCACTACGCCCGCTATGGAATGATCACCATGCTGCCGGTGGAACTGCCGCTGGCCATGGCTAATCTGGGCTTGCTGACCTCGAAGGCCAGGCCGATGTCGGCGGCGGTGAAAGAGTTGTTGGGCTATCTGAAAAAGACCGACGAACTGCAGGCGCAAGGACCTTCGCCATGAAAAACGAACCGTTTTCATGTTTTTTTGATAACCACCCGTTATCGATCAATCGAAACCTTTCATTGGGAAATTATCAAAACGCTTCATAGAGTGATTCACAACGGGGGCCGGGCTGTGCCTGCGCCAGTCCGCCCAATACGAACAACAAGAACTTTGGCCGCCTGTAACGGCGTCGTTCCCTGTCCGGGAGCCGTTGTGCTGCGTCGTCGCGACTTGTCACGACGCAGACGCAGGGGGTAACCGTCCTGAGAGGCCGCATGGAACTCATCGCCAAAACGCCAGCGTTCGACAGTAGCGCCCTGGTCATCCGCCTCAACCCCCTCGACAACGTGCTGGTTGCCAGGCAAGCGCTGAGCGCAGGCACGCGCCTCGAAGAAGAAGGCATCACCGTGCTGCAGGACATACCGTCCGGGCACAAGGTGGCGACGATCCGCGTCGAACAGGGCCAGGCGCTGCGCAGGTACGGGCAGATCATCGGTTTTGCGTCGCAACCGATCGAGGCCGGTCAGCACGTGCATGTGCAGAACGTCGAGATGTCGGATTTCTCTCGCGACTACGCCTTTGGCGTAGACGTCCACGAGACGCCGAAAACCGAGGCGTTCTTTCAAGGCATCGTGCGCGCCGACGGTCGGGTCGCCACGCGTAACTACATCGGCATTCTCACGTCGGTGAACTGCTCGGCCACCGTGGCCCGGGCGATTGCCGACCAGTTTCGTCGCGACATCCATCCCGAGGCCCTCGCCGACTACCCCAACATCGACGGCGTTGTCGCACTGACCCACGGTTCAGGCTGCGCCATCGACTCCAAGGGCGAAGCCATCGATCTGCTGCGCCGCACGCTCGCGGGTTATGCCGTGCACCCTAATTTCGCTGCGGTGCTGGTGGTGGGGCTGGGCTGCGAAACCAATCAGATTCAGGACCTGCTCGACAGTCAGGGGCTCAAGGCCTCGGACCAATTGCGCGCGTTCACCATCCAGGGCACGGGTGGCACGTCGAAGACCATCGCCAGCGGCATTGAGCAGGTGAAGTCGCTGCTGCCGCAGGCCAATCAGATCAAGCGTGAAACGGTCAGCGCCCGGCACCTGATCGTCGGCCTGCAATGTGGCGGCTCGGACGGTTATTCGGGCATCACCGCCAACCCGGCACTGGGCAACGCGGTGGATCGGCTGGTCGCGGCGGGCGGCACCGCGATTTTGTCGGAAACCCCGGAAATCTATGGCGCCGAGCACTTGCTGACACGTCGGGCAGTGAGCCGCGCGGTGGGTGAAAAGCTCGTTCAGCGGATTCATTGGTGGGAAGACTACTGCAAGCGGATGAACGCCGAACTGAACAACAACCCGTCCGCCGGCAACAAGGCAGGCGGTCTGACGACCATTTTGGAGAAGTCGCTCGGCGCCGTGGCCAAAGCCGGTTCGACCAACCTGATGGGCGTCTATGAGTACGCCGAAGCGGTGCATGCGCAAGGTCTGGTGTTCATGGACACGCCGGGATACGACCCGGTTTCGGCGACGGGTCAGGTCGCAGGCGGTGCCAACCTGATTGCCTTCACCACCGGCCGTGGCTCGGCGTATGGCTGCGCGCCGACGCCGTCGATCAAGCTGGCGACCAACAACCGCGTGTTCGAATTCCAGCAGGAAGACATGGACGTCAACTGCGGCGGCATCGCCGATGGCAGCACCACGATTGAAGAACGCGGCGCGTACATCTTCCAGATGATGCTGGACATTGCTTCCGGCACACGCAGCAAAAGCGAGCAACACGGCTACGGGCAGAACGAGTTCGTGCCGTGGCAGATCGGCGCAATCACCTGATTCACGTACACCCGGGCGACACAGGGTAAAAATCCGCGGCGGCCTCGTGATCCGGGTCCGCCGCCAGCAACCTTAACAACAATAAAAAAGGTGCCTATGAAAAGCCTCAAGACCTACCAGACGATCACGATCGTCTTTCTGATGCTGTTCGGGATCGTCAATTATCTCGACCGCAGCGCCCTCTCCATCGCCAACACCACCATCCAGAAAGACATGCTGATCAGCCCTTCCGAGATGGGCATTCTGTTGTCGGCGTTTTCACTGGCCTACGCGTTCGCACAGCTGCCGATGGGCATGATCATCGACAAGCTGGGCAGCAAGATTGCGCTGGGCGGCGCGCTGTTGGTGTGGTCGGTGGCGCAAACGGCATCAGGCTTCATCAACAGCTTCAGCGGCTTCTTCGCGCTGCGGGTGTTGCTGGGGATTGGCGAGGCGCCGATGTTTCCTTCGGCGGCGAAAACCCTCAATGAATGGTTCGAAGAACACGAGCGCGGTACCCCGACAGGGATCGTCTGGTCGGCGACCTGCATCGGACCGTGCCTGGCACCACCGATCCTGACGCTGTTCATGGTCAACTTCAGCTGGCGCGGCATGTTTATCATCACCGGCGTGCTCGGCATCGTCCTGGCGCTGTGCTGGCTGATGTTCTACAAGAGTCGTGCGCAATACCTCAAGGAGCTGGAAGCACGCGGCGAACAGCCGGTCACTGCGGCACGCGAACCCGTGGTGGTCGACGCGGCGCCCCAAGGATCATTCTTCGCGGGCTGGCTCGACCTGTTCAAACATCGCAGCACCTGGGGCACCTTCCTCGGTTTCATGGGCGTGATCTACATGCTCTGGCTGCACCTGACCTGGCTGCCGGGTTACTTCCAGCGCGAGCATGGTCTTGATCCGTACTCGACGGCCTGGGTGGTGTCCTTCGCCTACGTGTTCGGCGCCATCGGCACCATCGCCGCCGGCCGGATCTGCGACCGTCTGGTGAAACGCGGCGTCGGCGTGCTCAACAGCCGCAAGTACACGGTGATTGGCGGTCTGGTGTTCGCGGCCGTGTTCACCCTGCCACTGACCTTCGTCACGAGTCTGGGCGGCTGCATCGCCCTGCTCTGCCTGGCGCTGTTCGGTATCAATCTGTCCAGCGCCACGGCGTGGATGGTGGTCAACACGGTGGTCGACACCAAGCGCGTGGCCTCACTGGGTTCGATCCAGAACTTCGGCGGCTACATCGCCGGCTCCGTGGCACCGATCGTGACGGGGTTCAGCGTGCAGTACTCCGGCACCTTCGCCACCGCATTTGCCGTCAGCGCCATCGTCGCACTGCTCTCGGCCGTGGCGTACTTCGTCCTGCTCAAGGCACCGATTCCGGTGCACACCACCCACACGGGGCAGAAGAACTGGCAGCCGAAGGTCGATGAGGTGCCAGGACGGCAGGTTTAAGGCGCGACTCGTTCTTGAACGTTGAATGAGCTGGACGGCCCCAAAAAATTGGATGGGTGTCCAACTTCTTGAGGCAGTTCAACGTGTGGGAGCAATCGGAGGTTACGACGGTCGCGAATGCGGTGTGTCAGTCGACATTGAGGCAACTGACCCACCGCGCGGGCAAGCCGCTCATCACGTGCTGTGCCATTCGATTTCCACGCAGAGCGTGGGCGGATGCATTCCCACGCGGAGCGTGCGGAACGATCATTGGCTTGAGTTCCGTGTCTGCCACAGGTCTGCGGATCAACAAAAAACCTGGGCTCCCAGAAAACTGGATGGGTGTCCCACTTCTTGGGGCAGTCCAGCGGGTCTTCACACCTCCGCCACAGTGTCTTCTGCCGAAGTCTCACCTTCGGCACACTTTTTCCTTCAAAATCCCCGACTTGTCCTACTCTCTGTGTCAGACGGTCGCTGTTGCGATACCGTGTGCCACGAATGAGGGAGCGTTCGTCACACGGTGGGTCTGAAATCGTGGGCGTCAGTGGGGGCGGGGATTGAGACAAGTAGAAGGAACGGTCTTCGACGCCAGGAACAGGCGCCTGAAGCGCATGCCTGTGTTGTGGCTGGCGGGATTCTTTACCGTGCTGGTGTGCCTTTCCATCACCAGCATCACGTTGTGGCAATTGCGTCAGACGCGCAGCCATGAACTGGATATCGCCAACACCACGGTGGCCAACCTTTCGCGTTCGATGGCGCAGCAGGCCGACGACACCTTCGATCAGGCGGACATTCCGGTGGCCGGAATCGTCGAGCGTCTCTCCTACGACGGCTTTGGCGCCGCCACCAGTTCGCGCATGCACGAATACCTGCGCGCCACCGCCGCCGGCGTCGAGCAAATTCAGGGCCTGTTCATCTACGACAAGGACGGCAATTGGGCCGCTACCTCGCTGAGTCATGCGCCGCCAAACGCCAATAACGCCGACCGCGAATATTTCCAGTTCCATAAAGCCATCGACAGCAATCTGCCGCACATCGGCCAGGCCATTCGCAGCCGCACCACCAACGACTGGATCATACCGGTCTCGCGACGGGTCAACGACTCCGAAGGTCGTTTCGCTGGCGTGGTACTGGCAACCATAGAGCTTGCGTATTTCGATCGTTTCTTCGACCGCTTCGACATTGGCAAGCGAGGGGTGATTACCTTGACGATGGCCGACGGCACCGTCCTGGCGCGTCGTCCGACCATGGAAAACGTGCGCGGCGCCTCCATCGCCGACGGTGAACTGTTTCGCAAATACCTCAAGGAACACTACGAAGGCACGGCGACGGTGCAGTCGATCCTCGACCACGAAATCCGGCTGTACGGCTACAAACGTCTGGACCGCTACCCGCTGGTGGTCCTGGCGGGCCTGTCCGAATACGAGGTGCTCGACGAGTGGCGCCAGTACGCATGGCGCTCGCTGGCAATCATCGTGTGCGTGGTGGTCGCCAACCTGCTGTTCGGTGTGCTGCTGTTTCAGCAGATTCGTTACGGGCTGAACGCTGAATCTCAACTCAGAATCGCCAGTCACTCACTGGAAAAACTGGCCTTGCAAGACAGCCTCACCGGGCTTGCGAATCGGCGTCACTTCCATGAAATCCTCGGGCTCGAGTTCTCCAAAGGCCAGCCCAACCTGCACCCGTTGAGCCTGATCATGATCGATATCGACTTCTTCAAGAGCTACAACGACAACTACGGGCACGTCGCGGGCGACAAATGCATCGTCGCCGTAGCCGAGTGCATCCGCGGCAACCTCAACCGGACAGGCGACCTGGCCGTGCGCTACGGCGGAGAAGAGATGGCTGTGTTCCTGCCGTACAGTGAAGCGCCAGGCGCCTTTCTGCTTGCGGAGAAAATTCGTCAGGCGGTGCTGACACGCGCCATCGAACACCAGGGCAACCCGAGCGGCATCGTCAGCATCAGCCTGGGCGTCTACGGCTGTCAGGCGCAGGAATGCTCCACCATGGAAACCTTCGTGGAACGTGCGGACGCCGCGCTGTACGTCGCCAAGCATGAAGGACGCAACCGAACCGAAATCTGGCAAGGCACGACGACGATTTAGCGCAAATGCCGGTCAGGCACCCGGCTGCGCGTTGACGATCTGCGCGACCTTGCCGCGAAACAGTTCCAGCCGGTCCGTCGGCGCATCGTGCTCGACCACCAAGGCGCCCACTTCCTCGCACGGCGCGACCTGATAGTGGGCGATGCTCGACAGTTTCTCGTTGATCACCGCCACCACCACCTGCCCGCTGCGCGCCACCACTGCTCGCTTGAACTCGGCGACGTCCATGTCGAACGCCGTCACGCCCTTGACGGCGTCCAGCGCGCAAGCGCCCAGGAAACACAGGTCGAAATTGAAGTGGGTCAACTGCTGAATCGTCGTGAAGCCGTACGTGCTTCCCGCAATCGGGCTAAGGCGACCGCCCAGCAGAATCACTTCCACCGACGGCAACTTCATCAGCTCAACGGCCAGCACAGGTGAATTGGTAGTCACGGTCAGCGCCATCTGCGGATCGATGGCTCTCACAATCGCCAGATTGGTCGAGCCGCCGTCGATGAACACATGTTGCCCGGCGCTGATCAGCCCCGCCGCCGCCACGCCCAGCGTGCGTTTGCGGTTGGGTTCCTGCTCGATGCGCGCAGTCAGCGGCCCGTCCGACGCCAGCGAAATCGCCCCGCCATACACCCGCTTGCACAACCTCGCTGCGGCCAGCGCGCCAAGGTCACGGCGAATCGAATGCTCGGACACATTGAACTCAGCCGCCAGATCGGCGGCAATCACCCGACCGTGCACGGCCAGACGCTCCGTGATCAGACGCTGACGCTCGCCAGGAAAGGCTTCGGGGTTGGCAGACATAAAAGACCTCGACAACATGCTGAACCGATCATAAACGAGCAGGATCATGCGGTTGCGGCGGCGAAAAAGTCAAACAGGCCTACAGGACATCAGGGGCGAGACCTCTGTCAGCCATTGAGAAGCACCTTGCGATAGAGAAGGTTCTCATGGGCCTCGCCCTGAAACTCATACATCGGCGATCCGATGTGGGCATAACCCTGCCGAGGATAGAACTGCAACGCGCGCTCATTCCCCACCCAAACGGTCGCCCACAGCATGGAAGCGCCCTGTGAAGCGGCTTCCGTTTCTCCCCGACGCAACAACTGCCAGCCAATCCCGAAGCCCGTGAAGCGTTCCTGCACGTACAGACGCTTCAGTTCGGCTGCCTGAGGATCACCGATCATGGGATGGGAGGTGTGAGTGGTCAGGTGAGCAAAGCCGACCAAATGATCGTTGACCTCGGCGACAATGAACGTGGTGTCGGCACGAGCGATCAACGCTGAGATGGCGGTGACAGAAAACGATTCGAGCACCTCGCGCGCAATGGCATCACGAATACCGTCGGTGGCATAGGTGTCGAGAAAAACCTGCATGCCCAAGACGGCGATACACAGCGCATCGGCCGTCGTGGCGCTGCGAAACGTGACGTCGAGTGTTTTCCGGTCACCCATTGCAGTGCGTCCTTGAAGAAAGCTGAAGTTTCGATATTGAGTACGGCCGTAGCCCGGCAGTTTAAGAGCAGAGCCTTCTGGCGAACAGGGTGGATATGTCGCGTCGTATCGAAGATTGCAGACGCTGCCTGATCGTTTCGCACGCTCCGCGTGGGGATGCATCTGCGGACGCTCTGTGTCGAAATCGAATGACGCAGCGCTTCATGGGCGGCTTGATCACGCGGAGGGTCAGTTGCCTCAATGTCGACCGACGCTCCGCATTCGCGACCGTTGATCGTTCCTCACGCTCCGCGTGGGAATCTGCCGACGCTCTGCGTCGAAATCGAATGGCGCAGCACGTGATGAGCGGTTTTACCCTGCAGTGGGTCAGTTGCACCAATGTCGCTGACATAAAGCATTCGCGGCCGTCGTAACCTCCGACTGCTCCCACACGTTGAACTGCCCCCAAGAAGTGGGACGGCCATCCAATTTTGGGGGGCAGTCCAGGTTGTGTGTTGATCCGCAGAATCGTGACGAGCCCGAACACCGAGGGACTGAGGGACTGAGCTTGCTCACGAATGCCTTGTTGATCGTTCCACACGCTCCGCGTGGGAATGCATCCGCCGACGCTCTGCGTCGAAATCGAATGAAGCAGCGCGTCATGAGCGGCTTGCCTGCGCGGTGACTCAGCTGCGTCAATGTCGCTGACAGACAGCATTCGCGACAGTCGTAACCTCCGATTGCTCCCACAGGTTGGACTGCGCCCCTAGAAGTGGGGCACCCATCCAATTTTCGGGGCAGTCCAGGTTTCGTGTTGATCCGCAGACCTGGGGCAGACACGGAACCCAAGCCGATTCCAGCACTCCATCTTTCTTTCGACCATAACGGAGACATCCGACATGAAAATCGATCTGACCGGTAAAACCGCTCTCGTAACGGGTTCCACGCTGGGCATCGGGTATGCGATTGCCAAAGGCCTGGCTGAAGCGGGGGCTGAGGTGATCGTCAATGGTCGTAAGCAGGAGGCGGTCGACGCCGCAGTAGCTCGGCTGAAGCAGGATGTCCCCGGCGCGACACTGCGGGGTGTGGCGACTGACGTCGGCACCGCTGCTGGCTGTGAAGCGTTGGTCAAGACGGTGCCGCAGGTGGACATCCTGATCAACAACGTCGGGATCTACGGCCCGCAGGATTTCTTCGAAACGCCGGATGACGTCTGGCAGCGCTTCTTCGACGTCAACGTCATGTCGGGTGTGCGGCTGTCCCGCGCCTATGCGGACGACATGGCCAAGCGCGGCTGGGGACGCATTGTCTTCATCTCGTCCGAATCGGCCCTGAATATCCCGGCCGACATGATCCATTACGGTTTCACCAAGACGTCCAACCTGTCGATCTCGCGCGGTCTGGCCAAACGCATGGCCGGCACTGGCGTGACGGTAAACGCCGTGCTACCGGGTCCGACCCTGTCCGAAGGGGTGGCGGACATGCTCCAGGAGGAAGTCAAGAAAACCGGCAAGTCGCTGGAAGAAGCCGGCGCGGCGTTTGTCATGGAACATCGCCCCAGCTCGATCATTCAGCGCGCGGCCACCATCGACGAAGTGGCGAACATGGTGGTCTACGTGTCATCGAAACAGGCGTCGGCGACCACCGGCGCGGCACTGCGCGTGGACGGCGGCGTGGTCGACACGATCGCGTGATGCGTTCGGGGAGGGGTTGCAAGAAAGGACGGAGAATGTGACGCGGGAGACCAGAGGCGCACGACAGTGACACCTCTGGTCTTTCTCGGCGGTATCAAGGTGTCTATTCCTCCTCTTCTTCCTCGTCGTCCACCAACGTGAACCAGGGTTTCAGTTCGCTCAGCTCGAAATTGTCTGACTCCGCTCTGGCCCTCCCGATCCGGGGAAAGTCAGTAGGTTTAAATGACACGGACGAGTCGAAGATCTCCGCGCTCGCCAATACAACGGATTTGTCAGCCATGTTTGAGCCTCCCTGTCCAAAGATGCGCGTAAGAACGCTGGGAAACTATAGACCAGCTTTGTGAACCGCTCGTCGATTCACGACCCGCTGGTCATGAAGTGAAAGCTCTCCCCTCAGAACTCAGCGTATTCCGCACGCATGCGCCCGTTGCGTTTGACGTGGTACAGCAGGCCATCCACTTTTTCGATGAACGAAACAACGTTTTCCCCAGCCGAGGGAACCAGGGTGCCGACGCCCAGACTGAGCGTCAGCAGCGGAGACACTTCTGACTTTTCATGGGGAATCTGCTGCTGACGAACCAGCTGCATGCACTTCTCCGCCACCCTGCGTGCCTGCTCCTGCGTGGTCTCGGGCAGCAGCCAGACGAACTCTTCGCCACCGATACGGGCGATAAAATCACGCGGGTTATTAGCGGCCTGCGACAACGTCTTCGCGACCGTGCGCAACGCCTCATCGCCCTTGATGTGGCCGTAGTGGTCGTTGTACTGCTTGAAGTAGTCGATATCCATCATGATCAGCGACATTGACTTCCCGGTTTCCTGAGCACTGGTCCACTCACGCTCAAGCACGGTATCGAACATCCGCCGGTTGGCAATGCCCGTCAGGCCGTCCTGATAGGAAAACGCCTCCAGTTGTTTCTGCAGGCGCACCAGATGCTCTTCTGTCTTTTTGCGCTCGCTGATGTCGAACATGAAGCCGACCAACGCCTCGACTTCGCCGTTCTTGCGGACAACGTGCACCACGTCGCGGATCCAGACGTATTCGCCGTCCTTGGTCAACGCGCGGTAATCGGCTTCGTGATCGACACCGGCCTCGGATTGCGACACGCAAAAGTTGACCACGTAATCCCGATCATCCGGGTGCATGCGCTCGACCCAGTCATTGATGCCGACCCAACTGCCCTGCTCCCAGCCCAGCAATTGTTCGATCTGCGGACCGATGTAGCTGAACGTCATGCTCTGCCAGTCGATCCGCCACGGGATGGCCTTTGTCGATTCAAGCAGGGTTCTGTAGACATCGCTGTCAGTGCCTGAGGGCAGAGATTCGTCACTCATGGTCGACCGGTTTCCAGAGAACAAGAAGGTGGCGACATCATGTTGCCACCATCCATGCCGCGCAAGCGGGGACCGTGCAGCGGATCGTGTTTCCAGACGGTCGGTGAAGCAGGCTGTGATGGCTTGGCTCATGCCGCGAGCAAGACACGCGCACCCTTTAGAGAGGCGCACGCTACGCTGCTACAAAGATGAACAGGCAAACAACGAGAAGAGGCGGGCCGTGCAGACATTCAGGGTGCTCATCATTGGCAGCGGGTTTGGCGGTCAATGCGCAGCAATCAACCTGCTCCAAGCCGGAATCACCGACTTCCGTCTGCTGGAACGACGCGATTTCTTCGGGGGGACCTGGTGCCAGAACACATACCCCGGTGCAGCAGTGGATGTCCCCTCGCCGCTCTATTCGCTGTCGTCAGCGCCTTACCCGTGGACGCAGATGTACGCCGAACAGGACGAGTTGCATCGCTATACCCGGCACGTCGTCGACAGCTTCGGGCTGGAGGAAAAGATCGAACTGGGCGCCGATGTCCAGTCGATGTCCTGGGATGACGCGTCGCGGCAGTGGGTGGTTCAAACCGCGAAAGGCGTGTTTCAGGGTCAGTTCGTGATCAACGCGTCCGGCCCCTTGAGCCAGCCGAAACTCCCCTCGTTCGAGGGAATGCACCTGTTCGAGGGTAAAAGCTTTCACAGTAATCGCTGGGAACACGATTTCGATTACCGACGGAAACGGGTGGCGATTGTCGGGAACGGCGCGAGTGCGGCGCAGATCATTCCAGCGATCGCACCGCAGGTCTCGCACTTGCACGTCTTTCAACGGACCGCGCACTGGGTGCTGCCCAGGCCCGATCACCGGTTCAAATCCTTTGAGAGCAGACTGCTCAGGTGGCCGCTGTTCTACCGACTGTTGCGCAGCCTGATCTACCTGAAGCTGGAGAGCCGCTTCATCGGTTTAAAGTATTCAAAAGCAGGGATCGCCGTGTTTGAGCGGATGGCCCGACGTCACCTTGAGCGGCAGGTCAAAGACCCCGAGCTGCGCCGCCAGTTAACTCCCGACTTCACCTTGGGCTGCAAACGCGTGGTGCTGTCCAGCGAGTTATACCCCACGCTGTGCCGGGACAATGTGACCCTGCACACGGAAGGCATCGAGCGTCTCGACGCGTCCGGGATCGTGACGTCGCAAGGCCAACCTGTCGACGTGGACCTGATCGTCTGGGCCACGGGTTTCAATGCCACAGACGACGCCATCCCTTACCCCGTCATCGGTCAGAACGGCAGATCGTTAAACGATGCCTGGCAGCCGTTCCCCCGCGCCTATCTGGGCACCAGCGTGCCGGGCTTTCCCAACCTGTTCGTGCTCGCAGGGCCGAATACCGGCAGCGGTCATACCTCGGCGCTGTTCATGCTCGAAGCACAGATGCGTTACGTGATGGCCTGCATCAACGCCGTCAACGATCAAGGCATGCGAAGCGTCGAGGTGCGCGAAGAAGCCGAAGCCGCGTACACCTCCCGCGTGCACCGCGAGATGACCAAGACCGTCTGGTCATGGGGAGGATGCCGCAGCTGGTATCAGAACAGCAGCGGCAAAGTGGTGGCGATGTTTCCGGGGTTCAGTTGCAGTTTCTATTGGCTGACCCGAAAGATGAAACGCAACGATCACCGCTTGCGCAAGTGAGATGTTCGACTCGTCACCTGCAGGAGAAGTCCGAGATTACGAGGGCAGAGAATGCGGAGTGTCATGCGGCTTCAATGTTGTTGATCCATCGCATTCGTCAGCAAGCTAACTCCCACAGTATCCGCGTCGTCCCCGAGTCTTTGGAACGACGCGCACCCTGTAGGAGCAATCGGAGGTTACGACGGTCGCGAACGCGGTGTGTCATGCGGCTTCAATGTTGTTGACCCATCGCATTCGTCAGAAGCTAACTCCCACAGTATCAGCGTCGTCCCCGAGTCTTTGGAACGACGCGGACCCTGTAGGAGCAATCGGAGGTTACGACGGTCGCGAACGCGGTGGGTCATGCGGCTTCAATGTTGTTCACCCATCGCATTCGTCAGCAAGCTAACTCCCACAGTATCAGCGTCGTCCCCGAGTCTTTGGAATGACGCGGACCCTGTAGGAGCAATCGGAGGTTACGACGGTCGCGAACGCGGTGGGTCAGCCAATACATCAAATGCCTGACACACCGCATTCGTCAGCAAGCTAACTCCCACGAGTTTGAGGTCTGAGCACACGTTTGCGCATCGACCCGTTCCCCTGTAGGAGACGTCCGAGGTTACGAGGGCAGCGAATGCAGTGTGTCATGCAGCATCAATGCAGCTGAACCACCGCACCAATCCCCTACCCCACCGTTACGGCAGCAACGAATAAACCAGCGCCGAGATCGACACCAGACCCACCGCCACCACGAACACGTTGGACAGTTTGCCAGCGTACTGACGCATGGCCGGCACCTTGCGCACGGCGTACATCGGCATTAGGAATAGCAGCGCCGCGATGACCGGGCCGCCGAGGGTTTCGATCATGCCGAGGATGCTTGGGTTAAGCGTTGCCACCAGCCAGCAGACCACCAGCATGAACGCTGCCGTCAGGCGATCCAATGTGCGTGGCGACGGACGACGCCCGCTCTTCACCACCAGGCCTTTCAAACCTTCGCTGGCACCGATGTAGTGACCCAGGAACGATTTGGTAATTGCCACGAACGCGATCAACGGCGCGGCGAACGCAATGGTCGGGTTGCTGAAGTGGTTGGCCAGATACGACAGGATCGACAGGTTCTGTGACTTGGCCTCGGCCAGTTGCTCAGGCGACAGGGTCAGCACGCAACTGAAGACGAAGAACAGCACCATGACGACCATCAAACCGTGGGCGCGAGCGAGGATCTGCGAACTGCGCTGCTCTGCCTGCTCGCCGTACTGACGCTTTTGATCGACCGCGAACGCGGAAATGATCGGCGAGTGGTTGAAGGAAAACACCATCACCGGAATCGCCAGCCACAACGTGCGCAAAAAGGCCGAAGGCGCAGGGACGCTGGAGGCGGTGGAAAGGATGCCGCCGGTCCAGTGCGGGATCAGGAACACCGCCAGGAACAGCAGCGCGACGATGAACGGATAGACCATCAGGCTCATCGCCTTGACGATGAGTCGCTCGCCGCACCGCACCACGGCCAGAAGGCCCAGGATCAGCAGGAACGCCAGCACGGCGCGTGGCGGCGGCTGAACGTGAAGTTGATGTTCGAGGAAGCTGGTGACGGTGTTGGTCAGCGCCACGCTGTAGATCAGCAGAATCGGGAACACGGCGAAGAAATACAGCAATGTGATCAGCGCGCCGGCGTTCTTGCCGAAGTGCTGCTCGACGACCTCGGTGATGTCGGCACTCGCGCGCCCGGACAGCACGAAACGGGTCAGCCCGCGGTGCGCGTAAAACGTCATGGGGAATGCGAGCAAGGCGAGAATCAGCAGCGGCCAGAAACCTCCGATGCCTGCGTTGATCGGCAGAAACAATGTGCCGGCACCGATGGCGGTGCCAAACAACCCGAGCATCCAGGTGGTGTCGTGGCGGCTCCATGCGGTCAATTCCGTCGTCACGCTCGCGGGCGCGGCGTCGATGCGTTGTTCGACGCTGTTGGCCTGATCATTCATCCGGTCGATTTCTCCGTTGCCGGTGATAGCTACAAGGTCAAAAGCGCGTCGAAAAGCTCGGCAGTCAGCGCCCCTGACCGGTTCTCTACAGGGAAAGGGGCGCGATTGTCCGGGATTAGGGAACAGAATCAAAGGGTTGTCGGAGGGATGGTCGTCGTTTCGGAGGTTTCGCACGGGGAACTGCGACAAGATTACCGACGGGTTTCACCAGGGTTTGGGCTTTTTTCACGATCTTATGGAACGGTTTCCAGCCCCGCTGATGCATAGCGGGTGAGCAGGCTAACAAACGTCCGGCGCTATTCGCCTCCTCAGGATAGTGAACAAAACCTTCCCCCCCGGTCCCCTTGGATGTCGCTAAAGGTTAACGCTGTTCAGCCGACAATCTGACGTGCTGACACAGGACGCTGCGCGCGTGCATTCGTTGCCCTGGTTGTATAACTGCAGTTGATACAGGTTCATGTAAATGCGTATGACATGGATGTTGAAGAAATTAACCCCGAGTTCAATCGGCGTATTTACCCGGTCCAGATTTACTGATGCGTTGGCATCTTTGGCTCTGGTCTGTACATGCTTGCTATTGGGTACTCCATCCGCGTACGCGCTGTCGTCTGCCTGCTCGACCCTCAACGCGCAGAGTGGCGTGAGCGCTAGCTATTCTCATTCTTTTCCAGCCGCATCGTTCGACTCCGGCGAGAGTGTGAACGTTACGTTTAACGATAACGGCAATAACGCGGGCAATAGCAACCCGGCTGGCGCGGACTCCGTGATCCTGCGCAACCCCACCACTTTCGCTGCGTACTATGACTACCGAAGTAACACGGGTAGCGCAGGCAATCACACGGGCAGTGCATCCTCCGCGCAACTGAGCGCAGGCCTGTTCATCAGCGTCAAGGCAGGGACTTATCTTGGCCCTGTAACGATTTCCTGCAGTTCGGCAGCGTCCAGCGACGCAACGCTATCGAGCCTGATCCCTTCAACCGGGACGCTTTCGCCGACATTCTCATCCGGAACCGACAGCTACAACGTCGCTGTTCCTAACAGCGTGGCGACAATCGCGTTCACCCCGACAGCCCGTGACAGCAACGCCACGATCACAGTCAATGGCAACACTGTTGCTTCGGGTGCAGCATCCCCTGCCATCAGCTTGAGCGAAGGCGCCAACGCCGTCAGCGTGGTGGGCACGGCACAAGACAACACCACTCACACCTACAGCATTACGGTGACCAGAGCTGTCAGCCCGCCGATCGCCAATGCGGTTTCGTCCACAGTCGCGGCAAACAGCTCAAGCAATCCCATCACGCTTTCCACCTCAGGAGGCAGTCCGGTGTCGGTCGCGATTGCATCCGGTCCGGTACACGGCACGGCTTCAGCCAGCGGCACATCGATTTCCTATACACCGATGGCAGGTTACTCGGGGACCGACAGTTTTACTTACACCGCCAGTAATGGTTCTGGTACATCCAGCGCTGCCACCATCTCGATCACTGTAACAGCCCCTGTGTTAGTGATGACCCCTGCGTCCGGCACACTGTCTGCAGGCCAGGTGGGAACCGCCTATAACCAATCTTTCGCAGCCGCTGGGGGTACTGCCCCCTATGGATATGTGGGCTCTGTCGTTCCTGCCGGCTTGAGTCTTGATTCGGCGACCGGGTCGCTCAGTGGGGTACCGACCAGCGCCGGCACCTATAGCTTTTCAGTCACAGCCACTGACAGTCATGGCGCTACAGGAAGTGCGAATTACACGCTCACTGTTGCTGCCGGTGCATTACCCGTCGCAAACCCGGTTTCGCTAACCGTAGCCGCCAATAGCAGCAACGCCGTATCACTGTCGCTGTCCGGTGGGACGGCGACCTCGGTAGCAGTGTCCTCAGCTCCGACACACGGCACCGCAGTGGCGAGCGGCACTTCAATTACCTACACGCCAACGGCTGGCTATTCAGGTGCAGACAGTTTCACCTACACCGCCAGTAACGCATCCGGCACCTCTTCCCCCGCGACAGTCATGCTGACAGTCACGGCGCCTACTCTGACCTTGGCGCCAAGTGCGGGAGCACTACCCGCCGGGCAAGTTGGCAGCGCGTATAATCAGTCGTTCCACGCCTCCGGCGGCAACGCCCCCTATCGCTACGTCAGTGCTGGATACCCGACGGGAATGACTTTCGATTCCTCCACCGGAGCACTGAGCGGTACGCCGAGTAGTCCAGGCACCTTCACCCTTTCGGTCACGGTCACGGATAACCACGGCGCCACGGGCAACGCGACCTATACGCTGAACGTCGCCAGCGCACAGGCCCCAGTGGCAGGCCCGGTTTCCGCCACCGTTTCCGCGGACAGTGCCAGCCCTCTCACGCTGTCGCTTTCAGGAGCAGCCGCTACCTCAGTAGCAGTGGCTTCTGCACCGGCACATGGCAGCGCGGTGGCAAGCGGCACTTCGATTATCTACACGCCCACAGCGGGTTATTCGGGTACGGACAGTTTTACCTACACAGCCAGCAATGCGACGGGTACATCATCCGCTGCAACGGTGAACATCACCGTGACAGCCCCAACGCTCAGCGTGCTACCGGCTTCAGGTGCGCTGCCAGCCGCCTCAATAGGTGCTAGTTATAGCCAGTCAGTGAACGTCTCTGGCGGAACGGCTCCTTACCATTTCACTGCCACAGGCCTGCCCGCAGGACTCAACATCGATCCATCCACAGGGACGATTTCCGGTACGCCCTCGGCAGCCAGTTCGGCCTCTATCTCTGTAGCGGTGACTGACGCTTTCGGTGTTTCGGCAACGATGAGTTACAGCCTCGTGATCGGCGGATCTACCCCAAGCGGCGCCGATCGCAGCGCTTCGCTTCTCGCTGGACAGTCCGTCACGGTAAACCTGAGCGATGCAGTCAACGGTGGTCCGTTCACGAGCGCGGCACTGGTAAACACTCCACCCAGGTCCGTGGGCCAGACCACACTCAATGGGTTGAACCTCACCTTCCTCGCTTCGGCTCAGGCATCCGGTGCAGTTGTCATCCGATACACAGTGAGCAATCGCTGGGGCACTTCGCAACCCATTAGTCTTACCTTACAGGTAACCGGCCGGTCAGACCCCAGCAAGGATCAGGAAGTGATCGGGATGCTCGCTGCCCAGGCGCAGAGCGCAACACGATTTGCTCGCGCCCAGATCGACAACTTCAATGATCGCCTTGAGCAACTTCACGACAATGACAGCCGGCGCAACAGGAGTTTCAATCTGCAGCTGGGCTTGCCGCAGTCCCGTCAGTCCCGCACGGACAGCACAAGTGCCGCGCAGATGTACCAAGCGCTGTCTACTCTAAAGGCCTCCAGTGCGCCAGCAACGCCGCAACAGGCTTCCTCAGAAAAGGACGCCGATTGGTTTGGCGACGGGAACATTTCGGTATGGAGTGGCGGCTACGTCAACGTCAGCGACGCGCACCGTGACGATGTAAAACTCGACAGCACCATGGTGGGCATCAGCGTCGGTGCTGACTATCTGTTCCTGGACTCTTTTACCGCTGGCATCGGATTCGGATACGGCAGAGACTCCAGTGATATCGGCTCCCAGAATAGTCGCAGCAAGGGCGACTCGTTCAGCACGGCTCTTTACGGGAGCTTCCACCCGGGTCAGATTTTTGTTGACGGGTTGCTGGGCTACAGCAGCTTGTCGTTCGACAGTCGACGCTATGTGACTGACACCGGTGGCTATGCCAGAGGATCGAGAGACGGGGACCAATATTTTGCCTCTCTAAGTTCCGGGTATGAGTTCCGAGACGCTTCCTGGCGACTGGCCCCCTACGGAAGAATGGACGTGTCTTCGACAGAGCTGGATGGCTTCCGCGAAACCGGCAGCGGCAGCTTTGATCTAGCCTATGCCGACCAGCGCCTGACGGTACTTTCGGGTGTTGGCGGCCTGCGCGGGCAGTACGGCATACCGTTAGCGCATGCCGCGATGACACTGCGCGGACGTGTCGAGTACAGCCATACCTTTAGCGGGGACAGCACGGCACGGGTCGGGTACGCCGACATCAGCGACTCGACCTACTCGATCTCGACTATTGGGCAGAGCGAGAACACGATGACGTTGGCGATGGGGGTCGACTTCGCTTTGAAGTCAGGTGTGACGACCGGAGTGACCTACCAAGGCTCCTACGGGATGGGTGACGATTCCAGATCAAATGCGCTGATGTTCAGGGTAGGCACCCATTTCTAAAACGTCGTTTCTCCACAATGATCTCGCCAACAAATGTCAGGCGAGCGCTGGACAGATACCCGGAAATCCAGAGGGACCTCGCTCGCAGCTTAAAAATGGTGCATCCGTAGTTGCGACGCACACGATCGCCGAGAGAGTCTCTGCAGACAAGCTTGAGTCAGCCAAAGTCGCGTGACGCCATGCATCGTGAGTGAATTCGCACCACCGTTCAGTCCGCATGCCCATGGATCACTGCACTCTTCGCAGCGGCACGCTCAACTCAACCCGCAACCCGTCGCTGCGGCTGTCGAACTTCAACGAGCATGCGCAGCGCTGGACGATGGCCTGAACGATCGCCAAGCCGAGCCCGGCGCCAGGGCTTTTGCCATTTCGCCAGAAGCGCTGGGTCAGCTTGTCCAGATCGGGTTCGGGAATGCCGGGGCCGTAATCGCGCACCCGGAAATGTGCCTGGCCGTCGAACGTTTCCAGGCTCAACTCCACCCGTGCGCCGGGTTGCGTGTGGCGCAGCGCGTTGTCCAGCAAGTTACGCAAGGCCGCGACGGCCAGCGCTGCCGGCATTTCCACGGGCGCTGTGGATAACTGCGACGGCAGAATCAGTTCGATGCGCTCATCATCGCCGTGGTTGGCGTCGTGAATCGCCAGCCGCGCGACGTTCTCGGCATCGCACTGCACGCCATCATCGAACGACAGACTGCCCTCCACCCGCGCCAGCAACAGAAGCTGCTCAAGGGTGCGGTGCATGCGATCGGCGCCCTCTTCGGCGTGTGCAAGCGCCCTGTCGCGCTTCTCGCCCTCGGTCATGCGCGCCACTTGCAGGTGGGTCTTGATCGCGGTCAACGGGCTGCGCAACTCGTGCGCCGCATCGCCGGTCAGCCGGCGCTCGCGCTCCAGTGTCTGGGCGATGCGTTGGAACAGCTGGTTCTGGCTCTTGAGCAGCGGCTGCAACTCGCTCGGCAGGTTGGGCACATCCAGCGGCTCGACCGAGTCCGCGCTGTGGCGGTTCAAGGCGTCACGCATTCGGTTGAGCGGCGCGAGCCCGCGACCAATGCCGAACCAGACCAGAATCAGGCTGCCGAACAACGCCACCAGCACCGGCACCGAGGCGGCCAGCAACACCGAGTGGCCCAGCACGTCGCGCTCGATCTGCCGGTCCGCGGTGCTTACCCGTACGTTGCCGTGCATCATGGTGTACACGCGCCAGTGTTCGTTGTTGATCATCTGGTCGTGGAACCCGCTGGAATCCGCTTTCAACGGCTCAGCGGGCGAGCTGTCGGTCCTTGCCAGGACCTGTCCGCGCAACGAGCTGAGCTGACAGGCCATGCCGTTGGGAATGCTCAACTCACCGGCTCGCAGCGAACGGCCTTCGGCGTCGGCGGGCATCTGAATCTGTTCAAGCAGCCCGGCGACCATGCGCGCCGACGCTTCGAGGCGCTGATCCAGTGACTCCATCATCTGCGTGCGCAAGTCACGCAGCATCCAGGCTGCGGCCAGCACCCAGATCACGATGAACGCCGAGCCGAGGATCAGGCTCAGGCGTGTTCTCAAGCTCATCATCCGTGATGCTCCGGGGGTTCACCGGCGGGGCCAAGTCGATAACCCAGGCCGCGAACGGTTTCGATGATGCCGCCGCCCAGCTTGCGTCGCAGGTGGTGAATATGAACGTTGAGGGCGTTGCTTTCGACCTCGTCGCCAAAACCGTAGACGCAGTCTTTGAGTTGTTCGCTGGACAGCACCCGCCCGTGGTTGTTGAGCAACGCCTGAAGCAACGCCTGCTCGCGCCGCGACAGGTCCACGGGCTGGCCGGCGAGACGGGTTTCACGACTGCTCGGGTCGTAGGTCAAGGCGCCATGCTCGATCACGTTGACGCTGCGCCCGGCCATGCGCCGGACCAGAGTGTGCAGGCGGGCACTGAGCTCGCGCAGATCGAACGGTTTGAGCAGGTAGTCGTCGGCACCGGCCTGCAGACCATCGACCCGATCGGTGACGGTGTCGCGCGCGGTGAGGATCAGGACCGGAATGTCGGTGCCCTGATGGCGTAATTGGCGCAGCAGCTTGAGCCCGTCTTCGTCGGGCAAGCCGAGGTCCAGGACCATGACGTCGAAATGCGCTGCCGCCAGCATGGCGCGCGCCGCAGAGGCGGTCGCCACACGGTCCACGGTCAGGCCTTGGGCATCGAGCCCGGCCACGATGCCGCTGGCAATCAGGTCGTCGTCTTCACAGAGCAATACGTGCATGAAGCGGCCTCGAAAAAAAGGCGATTGAAACAGTCCGGGATTAACGGCGGATTATGCAGCAGCCAGGAAATATCTGCTGTTGATCGTTCGACGCGGAGCGTCGGCGGAGGCATTACCACGCGGAGCGTGGGAACGATCAGACTCAGGCACCTGCAAAGGGGCCGACACGCCGTTAATCGGCCCTTAATCACCGCCCGTCACCCTCGCTTCATTCATGATCTGCCGGGTGTGTGCATGCGCAAGTTGTTGGTACTGATGCTGATGTTGTTTCCGTTGCTGGCGAACGCGCTGCCCGGCGGGGACCTGTTCAAGAAGCCGGAATTCCTGGAGGTCGGACAGGCCTTCATGTTCAGTTCGGAACGCCTGGAGTCCGGCGAAACCCGGCTGTACTGGCAAATTGCTGATGGCTATTACCTTTACCAGAAGCGCCTGAAATTCGAGGGCCTGAGCGCCAATCAGCAACCCGCGCTACCGGTTGGCGAAGACCATAACGACGAATATTTCGGGCGACAACAGGTGTACCGCCAAGGCCTCGAACTGGTGATTCCGGCATCTGCCCACGGTCAGGTCAAGGTCGGTTGGCAGGGATGCGCCGATGCCGGTTTGTGTTATCCGCCGCAAAGCCAAGTGATCGATCTGGGCGACGCCGCCGTGAAGGTCGTTAACGGCCAGGCGCAGGACCAGGCACTGGCGAGTACGCTTCAGGAGCGTTCGCTGGGCTGGAGCCTGTTGATCTTCTTCGGATTGGGACTGCTGCTGGCGTTCACCCCGTGCTCGTTGCCGATGCTGCCGATCCTGGCGGGCGTCGTCGTCGGGAGCGGTGCCGGGCCGCGCAGAGGGTTGGCCTTGGCGGGCGTGTACGTGCTGAGCATGGCGATGATCTACGCGGGCCTCGGTGTGATCGCGGCGCTGCTGGGCGGCAATCTGCAATCGACCCTTCAACAGCCGTGGCTGCTGGGCAGTTTTGCGGGGCTGTTCGTCATTCTTTCGCTGCCGATGTTCGGCTTCTTCGAGCTGCAACTGCCTGGTTTCCTGCGCGATCGCCTGGAGACCGCCGGTCGCCAGCGTCAGGGCGGCAGTTTGCTCGGCGCGGGTATGTTGGGCGCGTTGTCGGGGCTGATGGTCGGTCCGTGCATGACAGCGCCTCTGGCGGGCACCCTGCTCTACATTGCGCAAAGCGGAAACGCCCTGCACGGCGGCCTCATACTCTTTGTGCTGGGGCTGGGCATCGGCTTACCGCTCTTGCTGGTCGTCACCGTTGGCAACCGTTTCCTGCCCAAACCGGGCGCGTGGATGGACCTGGTCAAAGGCGTCTTCGGCTTCTTGTTGCTGGGCACTGCGCTGTTCATGATCCGGCCATTGCTGGCTGAGCCCCACTGGTTGGCGCTGTTCGGCGTGTTGTTGCTGATCGTTGCCTACAGCGCGATCGTTCAGACGCGAGCGCTCAAGCGCGCCGCACAGATTTGCGCCCCGTTCGGTCTGGCGGTTGGCCTGTGGGGCGCAATGATGCTGATTGGCGCAGGCGCTGGCGGCGACGATCCGTGGCAGCCGTTGAAGATCTACAGTGGTTCACGTTCGCAGGGCGACAGCGAACGGCACGATGCTTTTCTGACGATCAAGGATCCCGCCGTACTGGACCGCGAGCTCGCCTCCGCGCAGGCTGAAGGTCAGTGGGTGCTCGTGGACTATTACGCCGACTGGTGCGTATCCTGCAAGATCATGGAGAAGAACGTCTTCGGTAAAGGCGATGTGATTCAGGCATTGAACGGCGTGCGTTTGCTGCGACTGGACGTGACCGTCGATAACGATGCCAGCCGAGCCCTGCTCAAACGCTATCAAGTGCCCGGACCGCCCACGATGCTGTGGCTGGGCCCTGATGGAAGCGAGCGGCGCGAGCGACGCATCACCGGCGAAGTAGACGACACGCAATTTGTCGAGCAATGGCAGACCACTCGGGAGCGCGGCTGATGCTCAGCTTCTCCCTCGGCCCCTTTGCCCTGGCAATGAACCACCTGCTACTGCTCGTCGCCCTGGCGCTGGCGACCGTGGTGGGCTGGATCAGCGGGCGCCGACAACGCATCAATCCTGAACGCGAGCTGTTCGGTCTTTTTGTGCTCGGGTTGGTGGTGGCCAGACTTGCTTTCGTGATTGCCTACTGGTCGCAGTACCGAAGCAGTCTGCTGAGCGTCTTCGACATCCGTGATGGCGGTTTTTGGGTCTGGCCCGGCGTGATTGCCGTCCTGACCGGCGCCGTGCTGCGAGCCTGGAAGCAACCTGCATTGCGAATCCCGATGGGCCTGGGCGTGGCGAGTGGGTTGCTGTTCTGGTGGCTGGCCAATCTGGGCCTGAGCGCCCAACACCAGGACGCGCACCTCCCGGGCCTGACCTTGCGCAATGCCGCCGGTGAACCCGTGCTCCTGAGCGACTATCGGGGCAGACCGCTGGTCATCAACCTCTGGGCCACGTGGTGCCCGCCCTGCCGGCGCGAGATGCCCGTGTTGCAGGCTGCGCAACAGGCCAATCCTGACGTGACGTTCCTCTTCGTCAATCAGGCAGAAAGCCCTCGCGAGGTCGCGACTTTCTTCACGAGCCAAGGTCTGCATCTGGACAACGTCTTGTTCGACGGCCATGGCGAACTGGCGCAACAGGTCGGTTCGGCCGCGTTGCCCACCACCCTTTTCTACCGTCCTGACGGCCGCCTGCTCGGCAGCCATCTGGGCGAACTTTCCAACGCCAGCCTGAAGCGTTCTCTGGACAGCCTCGGTGAAACGGCAACACCTGTTTCCTCCTCAAGGAGCCCTCTATGAAGGCGCAATTCACTCGACGTTTGAATCTCTCCATTCTGGCCGCCGCCAGCCTGCTTGCGCTGCAAAGTCCGCTTCTGCAAGCCGAAGAACTGCCCGGCCCGATCAAGGCGCTGGAGGCCAAGGGCGCGACCATCAAAGGGAGTTTCGACGCGCCGGGCGGCCTCAGAGGGTTTGCCGCCGAATATCAGAAACAAGGCATGGCGCTGTACCTGACGCCCGACGGCAAACATGTGCTGGCCGGAAATTTGTTCGACGAGAACGGCCAGGACCTGAGCGAAGCCCCGCTGCAGAAACTGGTGTATGAGCCCATGACCAAGGCGATGTGGACTCAGATGGAGAGCAGCACCTGGATCGCCGACGGGGCCAAGACCGCGCCCAAGGTGATCTATCTGTTCAGCGACGCCAACTGCCCCTACTGCAACATGTTTTGGGAACAGGCACGGCCGTGGGTCAAGTCGGGCAAAGTGCAGTTGCGCCACATCATGGTCGGGGTCATTCGTGAAGACAGCGCCGCCAAGGCCGCGGCCCTGATGTCCGATGCCAACCCTGAAGTCGCGCTGCAAAAGCATGAGCAGGCCGGCAGTAGCAGCACGCTCAAGGCACTGGATAAAATCCCGAAAGACATCCAGGCCAAGCTCGATGCCAACATGAAATTGATGGAAGACATGGGCCTTTCGGCTACGCCATCGATTTTCTACAAGGATGAGAACGGCAACGTGCAGCAGCAACAGGGCGCGCCACGACCCGAGGTGCTGGCCAAAATGATGGGGCCCAAATAAGCCTTTGAACCTGTGACCTTCTGACCAATGGCAACCTGGCCCGAAAAGTGGATACTGCACCGACATGTCATACGTGTAAAAATGTCGATCACCATTTCAAGAGCCATAGTCAGGAGGCTCGTTCAATGCGTTACGCCGAAGATCACAAAGCCCAAACCCATCAGCGCATCCTCCACGAAGCCGCGTCACGCTTTCGTCGCGACGGCATCGGCGCAACCGGTTTGCAGCCACTGATGAAGGCATTGGGCCTGACCCATGGCGGTTTTTATGCCCATTTCAAATCCAAGGATGACCTGGTCGAGAAGGCCCTGCGTTGCGCTGTGGATCAGCTGAACGAGTCGCGGGAAGCCAAGTTGGCCGGTGACCATTCCGCAGAGGCCTTCATCGACCTCTACCTTTCGCCTCAGCATCGCAGCGAACCTGAGCGTGGGTGCCCGTTGCCCACCATGTCATCGGAACTGGGCCAGCGCGGTCAGCCGAGCGAAATCACCGACGAGCTGATCGGCCGCATGCTGGCGACACTCGAAGCGGGCCTGCCCCCCGGGAAGGAGAACAGCGACAAGAGCGTGATGATGATGTCGAGCCTGGTCGGTGCACTGGTGCTCGCTCGCAGTGCGAAAGATCCGGCATTGGCCGAGCGGATCCTGCAAACCACGCGCGAACAGCTCAAGCAGCAAATCAACGAAGCCTGAAATAAAAAAGCCCCTGCCGTCACCGACAGGGGCTTTCTGTTTTACAGGTTCACGCCTGATAGCGACGGAACAGCACGCTCGCGTTGACGCCGCCGAATCCGAACCCGTTCGACAGCGCGTACTCGATCTTCATCGGACGGGCCTTGCCATGGACGATGTCGATGCCGGCAGCCGCTTCATCCGGGTTGTCGAGATTCAGCGTCATCGGTGCGATCTGGTCACGTATCGCCAACGCGGTGAAGATGGCTTCGATACCGCCTGCCGCACCCAACAAGTGCCCGGTGGCCGATTTGGTTGACGTCACCGCCACTCCGTTCTGATCCCCGAACACCGTCTTGATCGCCGCCATCTCGCCTTTGTCACCGACCGGGGTCGACGTGGCATGCGCATTCAAGTGCTGAATGTCCGACGCCTTGATGCCAGCCTGACGAATCGCCGCCTGCATCGCGCGCCGCGCTCCGCTGCCGTCCTCAGGTCCGGCCGTGAGGTGATAGGCGTCGGCACTGGTGCCGTACCCGACCAGCTCGACGATCGGCTTGGCGCCACGCGCCAATGCGTGTTCCAGCGTTTCGATGACGACAATGCCGGCACCCTCGCCCATCACGAAACCGTCGCGATCACGATCGAACGGGCGCGAGGCACGTTCCGGGGTGTCGTTAAAGCCGCTCGACAGCGCACGGGCTGCGGCGAAACCGCCCAAGGCCACGCGGTCGATACAGGCCTCGGCACCGCCCGCGATCGCAATATCAGCCTCACCGGCCTGAATCATCCGCGCAGCATCGCCAATCGCTTGTACACCGGCCGCACAGGCCGTCACGGGTGCGCCAAGCGGACCTTTGAAACCGTGCTGAATCGACACATGCCCGGCCGCCAGGTTGACCAGAAACGATGGGATGGTGAACGGCGACAAGCGACGTGGCCCACGCGTATCACTCGTACGTACCGCGTCTGCAATCGAGACGAAACCGCCGACGCCAGAACCGATAATGGTCGCCGTGCGCTCGCGCTCTTCATCGGTCGATGGTGACCATCCTGCTTGCGCCACGGCCTGCTGAGCAGCTCCAAGGGCGAACAGGATGAAGCGGTCCATCTTCTTCTGTTCTTTGGGCGGCGCCGCGGCGTCGGCGTCAAATCCCGCTTCGGGATCGTCGGCCATCATCGGCACGAGTCCGCCGACCTTTCCCGGCAAATCGGCCACGGTTTCGTCAGGCAACTGTACGATGCCGGAGCGGCCCTCGAGCAACCGGCGCCAGACAGCTTCGACACCGGTTCCCAAAGGCGTAACCAGCCCCATCCCCGTCACTACGATGCGACGTTCGCTCATGCGCTCACCTTTTCAACATTCAGGACATTCACAGGTGCGGACTCAAGCACCTGGCGTTTTGTAGCGGGCTGCCGCGTGCTGCAACGACAGATTCGGACCCAAGGCCAGACGAGCATTCACAAACGCATCCCAGTCTGCGGCGTTGGACAGCGATGGAATGGTCACAAGTTCCTTTTGATCGAAGCCGGCCAGTGCAGCGTCGACCATTTCGTTGACGTCCATCACCATTTCAGGCGGAAAGGCACTGAGGTCCATGCCTGCGCGCTCCCAGATCTCGGTACGCGTCGCGCCCGGCATCACGGCCTGAACTTGAACACCCTTCTCACCGATCTCCGCGTTCAGCGATTGCGTCAAGCTCAGCACATACGCTTTGCTTGCGGTGTACACCGCGTTGAAGCGCTCTGGAATCATCGGCACCACCGACGCAATGTTCACGATCGCACCGCGACCACGGGTGACAAAGCCCGCAGCGGCAGCAGACGCCAAATGAGTCAAGGCGACGATGTTCAACTGAATCAGACGATCAACCTCGCCCATGTCAGCCTCAGCCAGGGCACTGTTCGACGCGACCCCCGCGTTGTTCAACAGCAGCGTGATCGACGCGTCGGTGCGCAAGCGTTGCTCAAGCTTGGAAACGTCCGACGCGTCAGTCAGATCAGCCTTAAGCACCTCGACCTTGGCCGACGTCTTTGTGCGCAACTCGGCGGCAAGCGCCTCCAGACGCGCTTGATCCCGTGCGACCAGGAGCAGATCGAAACCGCGCTTGGCCAAACGATCAGCGTAGGTGGCGCCGATGCCTGACGAAGCGCCGGTGATCAGGGCTGTACCTTGAGTGTTAGTAGTGCTCATGAGCATTTCTCCGTGGACATTGAGAGTAGCAACCGGAACATATTACGCCCGTAATTTTACAGATTATATGGTAGGTGTCATTTTTATTGTCAAGCACCCGAATCCCGGACTGCTTTTCTGCCGCCAAACGACAGGCAAAAAAAGACCGATCATTGATCGGTCTTTCTGTGCCATGGGCGGGTCAATCGATGGCGAGCTTCTCGCGATTCTTGTCCAGCAAGGCTTTACCGATGCCCTTGACCTCAATCAATTCATCCACCGAGGTAAACGCCCCGTTTTCATCGCGATACGCGACGATCGCCGCTGCTTTACCTGCGCCAATACCGGACAACTCCTTTTGCAACGTGTCTGCACCGGCCGTATTGATATTGACCTTGGCGCCCACCTCGGCGGATGCCGATGCGACAACGGGTTGAGCAGCGTTCGCGGGCGCAGCGGGTGCGGCCGTGACGGCTATCGAGGTGCTGGTGAGCAGGGCGAAGAGCAGAGAGGAAAGATAGGTTCTACGCATGAGTAATGCTCCATGACATCGTGAGTGGGTAGCAGCTTTTCCTGAGCTGCCACCCAAACCTAGACGATGCTCAAGGAGCGTCAATGCCGGGAAAGGTGACGAGATGTTTGGTGCGCTGCGCCCCTGTAAAACCAGGGGTCAGGGCCAATGAACGAGCGAGACGGGTGCGTTAGCAAAGATTTCGCAGGCTTAAAGCTTCACGGTTCGTTACGACGTTGCTGATGAATCCAGTCCACGATATCGCCCTCGGGCGCATACCCGCTGACCGTATCGCTCAGTATCTGACGGACCCTGTTGTAGTCGTCTTCATCCAGTGCCTTGAGCAAATGCGACAAGCTCTGCTTGAACGCATCCCACGACAGGTAATCTTCCTGGGCACTCATGATCATCGGATGGCTGGTGACCGCCACGTTATCGCCAATCAGTAACTCTTCGTAGAGCTTCTCGCCGGGCCGCAGGCCGGTGAACTCAATGGAAATGTCGCCATGGGGGTTCTTCTCGGAGCGAATGCTCAAGCCGGACAGATGAACCATTTTCTCAGCCAGTTCGATAATCCGCACAGGCTCGCCCATGTCGAGCACGAACACATCGCCGCCCTGCCCCATGGAGCCGGCCTGGATCACCAACTGAGCCGCTTCCGGAATGGTCATGAAATAACGAGTGATCTTGGGGTGCGTCACCGTCAACGGCCCACCGGACTTGATCTGCTGGTGGAACAACGGGATCACCGACCCGGACGAACCCAGCACATTGCCAAAGCGCACCATGATGAACCGCGTCTTGTTAACCTGATGCACGTTTGCACGGTCACCGAACATCACCGGAGCCGCTTCTCGGCTCAAGGCTTGAAGAATCAGTTCAGCCAGGCGCTTCGTGCTGCCCATGATGTTGGTAGGCCGCACCGCCTTGTCGGTAGAGATCAGCACAAAGTTGGCAACGCCTGCCTGGAGCGCTGCCTGCGCCGCGTTCAGCGTGCCGACAACGTTATTCATAACGCCCTCGGCGATATTGTGCTCGACCATCGGCACATGCTTATAAGCGGCTGCGTGGTAGACCGTGTTGACACGCCAGGTCTTCATGACATCCAGCAACTTGGAATGGTTGCGCACGGAGCCAAGGATCGGCAGGACCTTCACCTTGAGCGATTCACGCTCGATGCGGCGCTCCAACTCGGAAAGGATGGTGTAGAGATTGAATTCGCTGTGGTCCAGCAGCAGCAGCGTCGTGGGCTTGAGCATGACGATCTGTCGACACAACTCCGAACCGATCGAGCCGCCCGCCCCTGTCACCAGCACGCATTGGTTCTTGATGCAGTGCTCCAGCAGCTCTTCCTGCGCGGGAACCGAGTCGCGACCCAGCAGGTCCGCGATGTCCACTTCCTGCAGATCGTCCACTTTGACCCGGCCGGCGGCCAGGTCCGAGAAGTTCGGGACACTGCGCACATGCAGCGGAAAGCCTTCCAGAAACCCGAGGATTTCCCGGCGACGCGTTCTCGCGGAAGACGGAATCGCCAACAGGATTTCCTGCGCGCCGGTCACATCGATCATTTGCTGGATGTGCTTGGGTTTGTAAACCTGCAGGCCGGAGATCACCCGATTGGAAATCGAGTCATCGTCATCGATGAAGGCCACCGGGCGCATTGAACGGCCCATTCTGAGGGCGGCCACCAGCTGGTTGCCCGCCGCCCCGGCCCCATAAATGGCCACTCTGGGCAGACCGTCATCTCGGCTGGTGAACGGCATGTGCTGCGCGGCAGCAAACCAGTCACCCATAAAATACTGGCGCATGGCGAGACGCAGACCGCCAATCATGATCAGGCTCAGCCACCAGTAGTTGAACATCACCGAGCGAGGTACGACGTGCTGGTGATTGCTGTAGAGATAAACGACGACGCCCAGGATCAACGCGGAAAGACTGACCGCCTTGATGATTGCAACCAGCGCGTCATTGCCGAAGTAGCGCATGACGGCGCGGTACATGCCAATCCGGACGAAGAGAGGGATTGCGATGACGGGAGCACTGATAAATAACCACGTATGGATTTCAAGCGGGTTGATGAGGTCATCAATCCCTAGTCGAACCACAAAGGCCATCCATAGTGCAAACCACACCAGACAGATGTCGGTGGCAACCTGGATTATGCGCTTCTTACGACGGGGCAATCCCACCAGCAAAACGCGTACTCTCTCCATGCTTCCCTCAAACAAGAGTTCAAACTCCTTCCTATCGACCCACACGCCGACTGTTGATTCCTGGCACGGTCAAACAATCTGACCGAATGACGACGACGCTGCATCCCTTCAATTGGCTTCCAGCGTGCCAGCTTTGAACCTGATGGCCAAAATGACGAGCGGGATGTACGCAATAATCAGGCCCAAAGCACCGTCCAGCCCGAATTGGGTGACGCACAATGCCATGGGCAATAGCCAAACCAGATTGATTACACCGACTGCGGACGTCACAGGTAGATGCCGACCAAACCGCCGTGAAGCGAACTGATAAGCGTGACTTCTGTGAGCCTCATAGATCTTGTCGCCTCGGACGAGCCGACGAATGAGGGTAACTGTAGCGTCTACGATGAAAACCCCAAGCAGGATAAGCCATGCCCACAGTAACTGCGAGGAAATCCAGGCGGCCTGCAGCGATAAAATACCCAGAATGATGCCCAGAAAGCCGCTGCCAGCATCGCCCATGAAGATTCTGGCGGGCGGAAAATTCCAGAAAAGAAACCCCGCCACCGCGCATCCGAGCAACACCGGTAGGCCGATCAGACCGGAAAACCCGCTCAACGCGTAAATTAGCACCGCGCCCAGGCACACGGTGATGGCCTCTACACTGGCGATACCATCAATGCCATCCATGAAGTTGTAGAGGTTAAGCAGCCAGACCAGATAGAACGCCGCAAGCACATCGCCGATTAAACCCAGATCGAACTCGTTACCGAATAGATGAACCGGGGGAAGTCCACCCAGCCAGAACAGCCCCCAGGCTGCCGCCACAAAATGCCCCAGAAGACGCCAGCGGGCGGCGATATGGCCGTGATCATCCAGAAAGCCAAGGGCGGCTATGAATAGACCTGCACCCAGCAGCGCGATGAACGAGGATAAATCCAGCAGATCTCCGCTGTAGACATACACCAACGCAGCCAGGTAACTCATTACAATCGCGACCCCACCTCCACGTGGCGTAGGGACTGTGTGTGAGCTTCGGCCATTGGGGATATCAAGCAAACTCTTATGCAAGGCATACCGCCGCAGACAGTAAGTCAGCAAATAAGAGATTCCGATAACGGCAATTGCCAACCACCAATGATTCATTGTTGTCCTGCTGTAAAAAGGCCGGCCGCAGGTCAGTGCCCTGATATCCATGATATTCGGAGGACAGGAGTGACCAACAGAAATGAGTTAGCGCCGCTTGCCCCGCGGAGTTTGCTTAGAGCGTTGGCGAAGGGCCGGAAAAACGCGCGAAAGATACCACGGACGGGCCTCAAAACAACGCTGCCCTGGAGGGTTTACCCAACGAAGTGCCTGTCGCCTCCGGTGTTGACCAAAGGCGACAGGCGATGAATCAGGAAGCTTTCAACAAGCCCTCGATCTCCTTGACCTTGGCGTCCACCAAGTGCGGATCGCGACGACTTTCCACGTTCAACCGCAACAGAGGCTCCGTGTTCGAACCCCGCAGATTGAAACGCCACTCGGCAAACTCAAGACTGATGCCATCCGTTTTATCGATGTTCGAACACAGTGGGGAATAGTGCTCCAGCACCTTGTTCAGCACTGTCTTGACGTCATCGACCTTGTAGTTGATTTCTCCACTGCAGGGGTATGCCGCCATGCGCTCATCAACCAACTGAGAAAACGACTTCCCGGAGACGGACATCAGCGCAGTCACCAGCAGCCACGGAATCATTCCGCTGTCGCAATAGGCGAAATCACGGAAATAATGGTGCGCACTCATTTCGCCGCCATACACCGCATCTTCCTTGCGCATGCGCTCTTTGATAAACGCATGGCCGGTCTTGCACAGCACCGGTGTTCCCCCTGCCAACTGAACCTGGTCGATCGTGTTCCAGGTCAGGCGAGGGTCGTGAATGATCTTTGAGCCAGGGTGTTGCTTAAGCAGCATCTCAGCCAGCAGCCCCACCAGGTAATAACCTTCGACAAAGCGGCCTTGCTCATCGAAGAAGAAGCAACGGTCAAAATCGCCGTCCCACGCCAGCCCCAGGTCACAACCGTGCTTGAGCAAGGCGTCCCGGGTGATACTCCGGTTCTCTGGAAGGAGTGGGTTGGGCACCCCGTTGGGGAAGTTGCCATCCGGCTCTGCGTTGATGATGACCCAGTCGAATGGAAGATGCGTTCTGATCGCCTCCAGCGCAGGACCTACCGCGCCGTTGCCGGGATCAGCCAGAATTTTCAAGGGGCGCAGCTCTGCGCCTTCCACATAACCCAAAAGGTGTTTGATGTAGGCGGATTTATCCGGAGCGGACGTGGTGCTGCCGCGTTGTGACGCGACTTCGCCGAAATCACCGGCATCGACCCGTTGCCGGATAGCATCCAGGCCGGTGTCGCCACTGATCGGACGAGACTCGCGCTGGACCAGCTTCATGCCGTTGTAGCCTTTCGGATTGTGGCTAGCCGTTACCATAACTCCGCCATCTGCGGCGTAGTGACTGGTTGCAAAGTAGACCTCTTCGGTTCCACAAAGCCCGATGTCGATCACATCGGCACCCGCTTCAAGGATACCGCTCATCAGTGCCTGAGCCAGGGCTGGGCTTTCGAGACGCATGTCCCTGCCGACTACGATATTTTTGGCACCCAGTTCCACCACCATGGAGCGCCCAATCCGATAGGCGATATCAGCATCCAGGTCATTAGGGACCTGACCACGAATATCGTAGGCTTTAAAGCAACGGGTCTGAATAACGGGATAGTCGGGATTCATGTGTAAAAAACCTATGCGACGAAAAAACCCGAAGGTTCCTCTGTTCAGTATGAAGCAGCCCGGCGCGCGGACTGCACGCTACCCTCGCGCATAACAGCTTGAGGCGAGGGTTAGGCAGTCAAAAAGACGATTAGTTATATGGAGGGAACATAATTATCTTTAAGCGGTTGCGCTGACTCATTGCCTAGCGCGTGATGATATCGGATCAGGGCACATTCCGCCCGCAGCCTGGCGAGGATGACACTCAAAAGGTTAACTGTCGGTCATGCTGATCAAGCCAGCGTAACGCTGCGCTGCTTTGCTTCCAGCATCAGCCTGAGCCGCCTTTTGGCCTGCTCTTCGCCATGCACCAGCTTGATCTCGGAAGGCCACACCGGCATACCCGCTACGAAATCTACCAGCCCTCGCTGATCCGCATGCGCCGAATACCCTCCGATCGTCTCGATGCCTGCCTTGATCTCATAGCGTTCACGGTTGAGCTCGACGTAACCGCCCTTCGGACCATGCTGTTGAATCGCGGCGCCGGGCGTGCCTTTCGCCTGGTAGCCGACGAACACCACGTTGTGACGCGGATCGCCCAGCATGGCTTTCAGATAATTGACGATGCGCCCGCCTGCGCACATGCCGTGCCCGGCAATGACGATCGCCGGACGTCCGGTGCTGGCGAGATAGTTGACGGTTTGATGGTGTTGGGTGGCTGTGTCGATGGTGATCAACTGCTCAAAGCGCAGTGGCTGGCGCCCGCTTTCTTGTCGGGCACGGGCGTCGTCGTCCCAGATGTCATCGAAGGACTGGTAAACCTCAGTCAGCCGGCTGGCCAGAGGCGAATCAAGAATGACGGGCAACTGTGGCCAGTTGACCGGCAGCGAGGCATCCGTAGCGTCGCTGCCTTCGGCTGAACGCGACAGCGACCTGCGGTGAAGGATATCTTCGATTTCATACAGCAGTTCCTGAGTTCGCCCCAGGCTGAAGGCGGGGATCAGCACCGTGCCGTGATCGGCCAACGCTCTGTCGATGACGGCTTCAAGTCGTGCTTGTCGGGTGGCTCGATCCTCGTGCAGACGATCACCGTACGTGCTCTCCAGCACCAGTACATCCGCACGCTCCGGAGACTTCGGACCGGGAAGGATGGGCGTATGGGAGGCACCGAGATCACCGGAAAACACCACGCGTTTACTGCGCTGTTCCAATGGATATTCGACGTCTACCTCGACATAAGCCGACCCAAGGATATGGCCAGCGCGCTGTAAGCGGATTCGACCCTGGAGTGCGGGCGTACTCACCACGTTGAACCAGGTATCGTATGGCAGGGCAATGACGCGCTCCATCACCTGAGTGAGATAGCGTTCAATCTGACGCTCGTCACGACCATGTTCAAGCCTGAACGCATCTTCCAGCACCAACGGCAGCAGCTTGGCGGAAGGTTCACTACAGAGGATTGGACCTTTGAAGCCCGCTGCGAGCAGTTGGGGAATACGCCCGACATGGTCCGCGTGTACGTGCGTCACGATCAGCATCTTGATCGTTGCCAGGGAGAAGTCGATTGCCGAGGCAGATTCGCCGAAGCGTTCCTTGAGATCAGCATCGCGCCCCTGAAACAACCCGCAGTCAACCAGCAGGCCGTGCTTGGCATCCATCTGCAATTGATGACACGAGCCGGTGACACCCTCGCCCGCACCCTGATGGATGATGTCTGGATAATTCATGAAGCTCCCTTTCGATCCGCACACTAAAAGTCGCGCAGCTTAGTCGCACTGAGCGCCAGGTTCAGCCGATAAGGTTTTGCGGGATTTTTCGGAAACACTGGGAACAGGTTTCGACATTGGATCGAATAAAGAGAAGCGCCACGCCAGACAGAGGCCGTCGGTGCCGCAGCATGGCCTGAGAAACAGGCACACGATGAAAAACATCAGTGGGGTGCCGCCAGCCTTCAGGCCATGCGAGACGGCTTGTTTCTTTTACGCAATCGGGCAATTGAAAACAGGACTGGCCCGATCACCATACCCACCAGCAACGCCAGGATGACCGGCACGGCAATTGACATCTCAGGTGCCGACCAACCAAAGAACACCAGCGCAACGGACTGCTGGTTTTCCAAGACGAACACGACCGTCGTCGCCACGATCAGCAGGACGGCCACAAAAAAAATCAGGCGTTTGATATTGCGCATCGAGTACTCCTTTGACGGCTATTGGAGCTCGTGCTCCTCCTCTTCGTTCACCCGATCACGCAACTCTTTTCCGGGTTTGAAGTGGGGGACAAATTTTCCGTCAAGGCTGACGGACTGCCCGGTTTTTGGGTTGCGGCCTACGCGAGGCGCGCGATAGTGCAAGGAAAAGCTGCCAAAGCCCCGTATTTCGATACGGTCGCCTGTGGCAAGACATTGCGACATCTGCTCAAGCATGGTCTTGATGGCCAGCTCCACATCTTTGGATGAGAGCAGTCCTTGATGGGTGACAATTCGTTCGATCAACTCCGACTTCGTCATATTTTTCCCTTCTTTTTCAAGCAGCTAGGTAAAGCGCTTTGAAGGTTTTAGCATGACCAAGCGAATTTGAACAGCCCATGTTTCGAGTTATGTGAACACGGATTCCAGGCAACAGGCCATTACGTCGCGAAGCCCTTGCGAATCGGGGCCTAGAGGGATTGCGCAATCGTGAACCTCAGCAACATTAGGAGCGTGCTGGTCGCGATTGGGTTGTGTCAGACACAGATAGATCGACGGAAACGACGAAATCGCGGGCAAGCGCGCTCCTCACAGCCTGCGCGCTAGGCGTGGGACAACGCCCTTGAAAAACCCGCGCCCACAAAAAAGGGCGACCGAAGTCGCCCTTTTTCAATGGTCAGACAGAACTCAGTTCTGTTTTTCCATTTGAGCACGCAGCAGGTCGCCCAGAGTGGTCGGACCTGTGTTTTCTGCGGTTTCAGGCTTGCTACGCAGGCTCTGAATCGCTTCTTTCTCGTCTTCAACGTCTTTCGACTTGATGGACAAGCTGATCACGCGGCTCTTGCGGTCAACGCTGATGATCTTGGCTTCGATCTCTTCGCCTTCTTTCAGAACGTTACGCGCGTCTTCAACGCGGTCACGGCTGATTTCGGAGGCTTTCAGAGTAGCTTCGATGTCGTCGGCCAGAGTGATGATGGCGCCTTTCGCGTCAACTTCTTTAACGGTACCGCGAACGATAGCGCCTTTGTCATTGACAGTGACGTACTCGGAGAACGGATCGCTTTCCAGCTGCTTGATACCCAGCGAGATGCGCTCACGCTCTGGATCAACAGACAGGATCACGGTGTCGAGTTCGTCGCCCTTCTTGAAGCGACGTACGGCTTCTTCGCCCACTTCGTTCCAGGAGATGTCGGACAGGTGAACCAGGCCGTCGATGCCGCCGTCCAGACCAATGAAGATACCGAAATCGGTGATCGACTTGATGGTGCCGGAGATCTTGTCGCCCTTGTTGAACTGGCCAGAGAAATCTTCCCACGGGTTAGATTTGCACTGCTTGATGCCCAGGGAGATACGACGACGCTCTTCGTCGATGTCCAGAACCATGACTTCCACTTCATCGCCAACCTGAACGACTTTAGATGGGTGGATGTTCTTGTTGGTCCAGTCCATTTCGGAAACGTGTACCAGGCCTTCCACGCCTTCTTCCAGCTCTGCGAAGCAGCCGTAGTCGGTCAGGTTGGTAACACGCGCGGTCACGCGAGTGCCTTCTGGGTAACGTGCCTTGATAGCAACCCATGGGTCTTCGCCCAGTTGCTTCAGGCCCAGGGAAACACGATTGCGCTCGCGATCGTACTTCAGGACTTTTACATCGATCTCATCGCCAACGTTGACGATTTCCGATGGATGCTTGATGCGCTTCCAGGCCATGTCGGTGATGTGCAGCAGGCCATCGACGCCACCCAGATCGACGAATGCGCCGTAATCGGTGAGGTTCTTGACGATACCCTTGACCTGTTGGCCTTCCTGCAGCGATTCCAGCAGAGCTTCGCGCTCGGCGCTGTTTTCGGCTTCCAGGACACTGCGACGGGAAACGACAACGTTGTTGCGCTTCTGGTCCAGCTTGATGACCTTGAATTCCAGCTCTTTGCCTTCCAGGTGCGTGGTGTCGCGCACTGGACGGACGTCAACCAGAGAACCTGGCAGGAACGCACGGATGCCGTTAACGTCGACAGTGAAGCCGCCTTTAACCTTACCGTTGATAACGCCCTTAACCACTTCTTCAGCTGCGAAAGCCGCTTCCAGAACGATCCAGCACTCTGCACGCTTGGCTTTTTCGCGGGACAGCTTGGTTTCGCCAAAGCCGTCTTCGACCGCGTCCAGCGCAACGTGGACTTCGTCGCCGATCTTGATGGTCAGCTCGCCAGCATCGTTGTGGAACTGCTCCAGCGGGATGAGGCCTTCAGACTTCAGACCAGCGTGAACGGTGACCCAACCAGCCTGGTAATCGATATCGACGATGATCGCGGTGATGATCGAACCGGCCTGAAGGTTAAGAGTCTTTAGGCTTTCTTCGAAAAGTTCAGCAAAGCTTTCGCTCATTTTAATTCCTGTTGATAAGGGCGAAGAATACGCCCATCTGCCACGCTCCAGACAACGTGGGTTTCGTTCATATGAAAGAAAGCCTGCGGGACTATGACTGGTCTCCCACATGGCTTCCTGATCATCCGGCGAGATCGCGAAGTGCGACTTCACTCAGGATGCGTTCAAGCACCTGCTCGATAGACAATTCGGTGGAATCCAGCTGAATGGCGTCATGCGCCGGCTTGAGCGGGGCTACCGCTCGCTGGGTGTCTCGCTCGTCGCGAACACGTATCTCATCTAGCAGACTCGACAGACTAACATCGTCACCCTTGGCCTTCAACTGCAAATATCGGCGACGAGCACGCTCTTCGGCACTGGCGGTCAGAAAAACCTTCAACGGCGCGGCCGGGAACACCACGGTTCCCATGTCTCGGCCGTCGGCAATGAGACCTGGAAACTCCTGAAATGCCCGCTGGCGCTGCAGCAATGCTTCGCGCACCGCGGGTAAGGACGCCACTTGCGACGCACCACTGCCGATCTGCTCGTTGCGGATCGCCAGCGTCACGTCTTCGCCCTCAAGAATGATGCGTTGACCGTGATCGTCCGTGGCCGCTTCGAATTGAACGTCCAGATGCGCGGCCAGAAGCTTCAACGCCTCCTCATTCGTCAGGTCGACACCGTGGTTGCGGGCGGCGAACGCCAGCAAACGGTAGAGCGCGCCGGAATCCAGCAGGCACCATCCCAGACGTTTGGCCAACAAGCCAGCCACTGTCCCTTTCCCGGAACCGCTGGGTCCATCGATCGTAATGACCGGAGCTTGAGCTTTCACGATTGCCCCTCTTGCGCTACACGAATACCCACCTGGCTGCACAGCGCCAGGAAATTGGGGAATGAAGTCGCCACGTTGGCGCAGTCCCGAATACGAATCGGAGCTGCCGCGCGCAACGACGCGATACTGAATGCCATGGCGATGCGATGATCGCCCTGCCCGTCGACGTCACCGCCACCGATCTGACCCCCTTCAATAATGAGGCCGTCTGCGGTCGGTTCAACCTCGATGCCGAGGACAGTCAGACCGTCGGCCATGACCTGGATACGGTCGGACTCCTTGACGCGCAGTTCCTGCGCCCCTCGCAACACCGTCCGACCTTCAGCGCAGGCTGCTGCGATGAACAGCACTGGAAACTCGTCGATCGCCAGCGGCACAAGCGCCTCTGGAATCACGATGCCCTTGAGCCTTGCGTGGCGAACGCGCAGGTCAGCCACGGGCTCACCGCCCACTTCACGCAGGTTCTGCACGGAAATGTCAGCGCCCATCAGGCGCAAGATGTCGATCACACCGGTGCGCGTCGGGTTCACGCCGACGTGTTCAAGCAGCAGGTCGGAGCCTTCGGCAATCGACGCGGCCACCAGAAAAAAAGCGGCCGAAGAGATGTCCGCCGGGACTTCAATGCGCGTCGCCGTGAGCGTGCCTCCCGAGACCACCGACGCTGTCGCACCGTTGCCGGCTACGGGATACCCAAAGCCCCGCAACATTCGCTCGGTGTGGTCCCGCGTCGGTGCGGGCGCAGTGACGGTCGTGGTGCCATCGGCGTACATCCCGGCAAGCAGCAGGCAGGATTTGACCTGAGCGCTGGCCATCGGCATGACGTAGCTGATGCCGGTCAGCAGTTTGCCGCCGCGAATGGTCAAGGGAGGCCGACCTTCGGCCGCGGTCTCGATAACAGCGCCCATCTGGCGCAGTGGCTCGGCAACGCGGGCCATCGGACGCCTGGACAACGAGGCGTCGCCGGTCAACACGCTGTCGAAACGCTGCGCCGCCAACAGCCCGCACAGCAGACGCATGGACGTGCCGGAGTTGCCCAGATAGATCGCACCGGGCGCAGGCTTGAGGCCATTGAGCCCCACACCGTGAATGGTCAGACGCCCATGGTGCGGACCTTCGATGACCACGCCCATGTCGCGAAACGCCTGCAACGTCGCCAGGGCGTCTTCGCCTTCAAGAAAGCCTTCTACTTCAGTGACGCCATCCGCCAGCGAGCCGAGCATGATCGAGCGGTGGGAAATCGATTTGTCGCCCGGCACGCGAATCTGCCCACGGACACTGCCGCCGGGCTGCGCGACGAAGGACAGCTCCTCTGCCGCCGCTTTTTCGACGTAAGCGCGACGGGCGAGAATTTTGCCGAAATGCTCACGCGCTACCCGGGCACGGGTGAACACGCCCAGCAACTGATGACCGTCTCCGGCATCCACCGCATCGCGCAACGCATCGAGATCACTGCGGAACGTGTCCAGCGTGCGCAGCACCGCGTCGCGGTTGGCCAGAAAGATGTCATGCCACATGACCGGATCGCTGCCGGCGATACGCGTGAAATCACGAAAACCGCCCGCGGCGTAACGGAAAATCTCGAGGTTTTCGTTGCGCTTGGCCAACGAATCCACCAGACCGAACGCCAGCAAATGCGGCAGGTGACTGGTGGCCGCCAAGACCTCGTCGTGACGCTCGACGTCCATGTGCTCGACGTCGGCGCCCAGCGCCGACCACAGGCGATCCACGAGGGCCAGGGCCGCAGGATCGGTCTCAGCCAGCGGGGTGAGAATCACTTTATGGCGACGGAACAGCTGAGCGTTGGAGGCCTCTACCCCGCTCTGCTCAGAGCCGGCGATCGGATGCCCTGGCACGAAACGCGCCGGCATGGCGCCAAACGCCTCACGCGCCGCGCGGACGACGTTGCCTTTGGCGCTGCCGACGTCCGTCAGCACAGCGTCTCCAAGGTCGAGACCGGCGAGCACGCCCAGCAGTTTTTCCATGGCCAGGATCGGCACGGCCAATTGAATGACATCCGCACCGACGCAAGCTGTCGCAAGATTGTCTTCACAGCGATCGACGACACCCAGTTCGACGGCCAGCTTACGTGATTGCGGGTCAAGATCGACGCCGACCACTTCGCGGCACAGGCCACTTTCCTTCAAACCCTTGGCGAACGAACCTCCGATCAAACCGAGGCCGACCACCACCAGGCGGCCGATAATAGGCGCAGTCGATTGCACTGCCGTGACATCAGCCATGACATCAACCACGCGCCAGAACCTTGCTCAGGGCTTCCAGGAAGCGGCTGTTTTCAGCGGGCAAGCCAATGCTCACGCGCAGGTGATTCGGCATGCCGTAACCGGCGACCGGGCGCACGATCACACCTTCACGCAACAGACCTTCGTAGACCGAAGCGCCTTCACGCCCCAGATCCACGGCAATGAAGTTGGCCTTCGACGGGATCCAGCTCAGACCCAGTTCGCGCAAGCCGTCTTCCATCTGTTGCATGCCGGCCTCGTTGAGGCGACGGCTCTGTGCAACGTACTCGGCATCGTCCAGTGCCGCACAGGCGGCCGCCAGGGCGAGGCTGTTGACGTTGAACGGCTGACGCACGCGATTCAGCACGTCCGCCACGACCGGCGACGACAGCGCGTAACCGACGCGCAAGGACGCCAGACCAAAGGCTTTGGAGAAGGTCCGCGACACCAGCAGGTTCGGGTGATCGGCCAGGAATTTCAGGCCATCTGGCAGTTCAGCGCCTTCGGCATACTCGATGTACGCCTCGTCGAGCACGACGAGCACGTCTTTCGGCACATCGGCAAGGAAGTCAGCCAGCGCATCTGGCCCGAACCAGGTACCGGTCGGGTTATTCGGGTTGGCGATGAAAACCACCCGGGTGTTGCTGTCGATGGCCGCCAGCATGGCAGGGAGGTCGTGCCCCCAATCCTTTGCCTTGGCAACGCGAGCGTCAGCACCGACCGCCTGCGTGACGATCGGGTAGATGGCGAACGCGTGCTCGCTGAACACTGCGTTCAACCCCGGCGCCAGATAGGCACGGGCGACGATCTCAAGGATGTCATTGGAGCCATTGCCCAGCGTCACTTGATTCGCATTGACGCCATAACGTTCAGACAGGCGCTGCTTGAGGTCGAAGCCGTTGCCATCGGGGTAACGGGTCAGCTCGGCCAGGGCATCACGAATCGCCGACAACGCCTTTGGACTGGCGCCCATCGGGTTCTCGTTGCTGGCCAGCTTGATGATGCGAGCCGGATCGATATCCAGCTCACGCGCCAGTTCGTCCACCGGCTTGCCGGGAACGTAAGGCGATAGTTTTTGCACGCCGGCCTGCGCCAGCGCGAGGAAGTCGCCGCTCATGTAACGCTGTACCTCTTCAGAGAACCGCTTTCGGGTAGGAACCGAGCACTTTCAGTGCCACGGCTTCCTGACTGATCCGCTCCAGCACCGCCTTGATCAGCGGATCACGGTGGTGACCGACGAAGTCGATAAAGAACACGTAGGTCCATTTACCGCTGCGTGAAGGTCGCGTCTCGATACGGGTCAGGTCGATTCCGTTCTCATGGAAAGGCACCAAGAGTTCATGCAAGGCGCCAGGCTTGTTGCTCATCGACACGATGATCGACGTCTTGTCATCACCGGTCGGTGGCACTTCCTGGTTGCCGATCATCAGAAAGCGCGTCGAGTTGTCGGGACGGTCTTCGATCTTTTCGGCGATGCGCGACAGGCCATACAGGCCTGCCGCCATGTCGCCGGCAATCGCTGCCGAGTTCCACTCGCCCTTGACCCGCTTGGCAGCCTCGGCATTGCTCGACACGGCCACGCGCTCGACATTGGGGTAATGCGCGTCCAGCCACTTGCGGCACTGGGCCAGCGACTGGGCGTGGGAGTAGATACGGCTGATGCTGTCGGTCTTGGTGTTCTCGCCCACCAGCAAGTGGTGATGAATACGCAGCTCGACTTCGCCACAGATGACCATGTCGTGTTCGAGGAAGCTGTCCAGCGTGTGGTTAACGGCACCTTCGGTGGAGTTCTCCACCGGAACCACACCGAAGTTGACCGCACCGGCGGCCACTTCACGGAACACTTCGTCGATCGCCGCCATGGGCTTGCTGATCACCGCGTGGCCGAAATGCTTCAGCGCCGCGGCCTGGGTAAAGGTGCCTTCAGGGCCCAGATAAGCGACCTTGAGCGGCTGCTCCAGCGCCAGGCACGACGACATGATTTCGCGGAACAGACGCGCCATCTCTTCGTTGCTCAGCGGACCACGGTTGCGTTCCATGACGCGCTTGAGCACCGCAGCCTCACGCTCGGGACGATAGAACACCGGCTCTTCACCCTCGGCGAGGCTGGCCATCTTGACCCGCGCCACTTCCTGGGCGCAGCGTGCCCGCTCGCTGATCAGTTCCAGGACTTTCTCGTCCAGGCTGTCGATGCGGACGCGCAGCGCTTTGAGCTCTTGTTCAGACATTAGCCGTGTTCCTTCTCGAATTCGGCCATGTAGGCCACCAGCGCTTCGACGGCGTCCAGACCCAACGCGTTGTAGATCGAGGCGCGCATGCCGCCCACCGAACGGTGGCCTTTGAGGTTGAGCAACGCACGCTCATCGGCACCGGCCAGGAACGCTTTGTCCAGACGCTCGTCGGCCAGGCGGAACGGCACGTTCATCCACGAACGGGCGTTGTGGCTGATCGGGTTGGTGTAGAAATCGCTGTTGTCGATGAAGCCGTAGAGGCGCTCTTTCTTGGCGCGGTTCCGCTTCTCCATGGCCTCGACACCGCCCTGCTCCTTGAGCCATTCGAACACGAGGCCCGAGAGGTACCAGGAATAGGTCGCCGGGGTGTTGTACATCGAACCGTTATCGGCCGAGACCTTGTAGTCGAGCATGGTCGGGCAGCTGCTGCGAGCGCGGCCGAGCAGGTCTTCACGAACGATCACCACCACCAGGCCGCTTGGGCCGATGTTTTTCTGCGCGCCTGCGTAGATCAGGCCGAACTGCGAGACGTCGATCGGACGCGACAGAATGTCGGAAGACATGTCGACCACGAGCGGCACGTCACCGGTCTCCGGCACCCAGTCGAACTGCAGACCACCGATGGTTTCGTTAGACGCGTAGTGAACGTAGGCGGCGTTTTTGCTGAGGTTCCAGTCGTTCTGACCAGGAATGGCCAGGTAGTCGAGGGGTTTGGCGCTCGCGGCGACGTTGACGTTGCCAAAGCGACGCGCTTCCTCGATGGCCTTCTTCGACCAGATACCGGTCTCGATGTAGTCGGCCGTGCCGTTTTCCGGCAACAGGTTAAGCGGGATCTCTGCAAACTGCTGGCTGGCGCCACCTTGCAGGAACAGAATCTTGTAGTTGGAGGGAACGGACAGCAGCTCGCGCAGATCCTGCTCGGCTTTCTCGGCGACGGCGGTGTAATCCTCGCTGCGATGACTCATCTCCATCACTGACAAGCCCTTGCCGTGCCAGTCCAGCATCTCGGCCTGGGCGCGCAACAGAACAGCATCAGGAAGCGCGGCAGGGCCGGCGCAGAAGTTAAAGGCTCGCTTGCTCATATCCACTCTCATCAACTCGTTGAATTCGAAACGGCTGCTGCAGCCAACGGGCGGGGCTGCAGTTCTGCCAAAAGCCAAGAGGGCCCGCGAAGGGCCCTCAAATACAACGTCTATCAGTCCTGCGATTCTTCTTCGTCAGCGCCGTCAGCCTGCAGGTCGCTCGGGGATTCGTCGGCATCGGAGAGGTTTGCAACCTCGCCCTCCACCTCTTCACCGTCGAACGCCTCGCCTTCCAGCTCTTCGCCTTCCACTTCCGAAGGCTCCTGAACGCGTTCAAGACCGACCAGTTTCTCGTCCTTGGCCAGCTTGATCAGGGTCACACCCTGGGTGTTACGGCCCAGACTCGACACTTCGTCGACACGGGTACGAACCAGCGTGCCCTGGTCGGAGATCAGCATGATCTCTTCACCGTCCTGCACCTGAACGGCGCCGACCAGGCGGCCGTTGCGCTCGTTGCTGACCATGGCGATCACGCCCTGACCGCCACGTTTGTACTCAGGGAACTCGGTGATCGCGGTGCGCTTGCCGTAACCGCGCTCGGAAGCGGTGAGAATCTCGCTGCCTTCTTCCGGAATCAGCATGGAGATCAGCTTCTGCCCTTCTGGCAGACGCATGCCACGCACACCGCGAGCGGTACGGCCCATGGCGCGGACTTCGGATTCCTTGAAGCGGGTGACTTTGCCGCCATCGGAGAACAGCATGATTTCCTGCTCGCCATCGGTGATCGCGGCGGAAATCAGGATGTCGCCTTCGTCCAGCTCCAGCGCGATCAGACCGACGCTGCGCTGACGGCTGAAGGCCACGAGCGGGGTCTTCTTGACGGTACCGTTGGCGGTCGACATGAAGATGAACGGCGCCTTCTTCTTGTCTGCAGCCTTGATACGCGCTTTGCGCTCTTCTTCGGTTTCGTTGGCGTTCTCGATGTCTTCGACATCGGACTCGACACCTTCAGCCTCTTCCTCGTCTGCCTGCTTGCGCATGGCTTCCAGGTCGACCGGCAGCATGGTGGTGATGTATTCGCCTTCGCTCAACGGCAACAGGTTGACCAGCGGACGACCACGGGCCGCGCGGGACGCTTCCGGAATCTCGTAGGTCTTGAGCCAGTACACCTTGCCCTTGCTGGAGAACATCAGCAGCGTGGTGTGGCTGTTGGCGACCAGCAGGTGAGCGATGTAGTCCTCGTCCTTGACGCCTGTCGCCGACTTGCCTTTACCACCGCGACGCTGAGCCTGATACACGGCCAGCGGCTGGGTCTTGGCATAACCACCGTGGGAGATGGTCACGACGCGCTCTTCTTCCGGGATCATGTCACCCAGGGTCAGGTCCAGACGCGCATCGAGAATCTCGGTGCGGCGCACGTCGCCGTATTCGGCACGAATCAGTTCCAGCTCTTCGCGGATGACTTCCATCAGGCGCACGGAGCTGTTGAGGATGCGGATCAGCTCGCCGATCTGGGTCAGGATTTCCTGATACTCGGTCAGCAGCTTTTCGTGTTCCAGACCGGTCAGGCGGTGCAGACGCAGTTCAAGGATCGCCTGAGCCTGTTCCGGCGACAGGAAATACTTGCCATCACGCAGACCGTATTGCGGATCGAGGTTTTCCGGACGGGACGACTCGGCGCCTGCGCGCTCTACCATCTCGACCACGGCACTCGATTCCCACGGCGTGTTGATCAGGCCTTCTTTCGCTTCGGCCGGTGTCGGCGACGCTTTGATCAGCGCGATGACCGGGTCGATGTTCGACAGGGCGACCGCCTGACCTTCCAGAATGTGGCCGCGCTCGCGCGCCTTGCGCAGTTCGAACACGGTACGGCGGGTGACGACTTCGCGACGGTGGCGAATGAAGGCTTCCAGCAGGTCCTTGAGGTTGAGGATCCGCGGGCGGCCGTCGATCAGCGCAACGATGTTGATGCCGAAAACGCTTTGCAGCTGGGTCTGGGCGTACAGGTTGTTGAGGATGACCTCAGGGACTTCGCCGCGACGCAGCTCGATGACCACGCGCATACCGTCCTTGTCGGACTCGTCGCGCAGTTCGGTGATGCCTTCCAGCTTCTTCTCTTTGACCAGCTCGGCGATCTTCTCGATCAGACGCGCCTTGTTCAACTGGTACGGCAGCTCGGTGATGACGATCTGCTGACGGCCACCTACCTTGTCGATGTCTTCGACAATGGAACGTGCGCGCATGTAAATGCGGCCACGGCCGGTCTTGTAGGCTTCGACGATACCGGCGCGACCGTTGATGATCGCGGCTGTCGGGAAGTCGGGGCCAGGGATGTACTGCATCAACTCGTCGACGGTCAGGTCGCTGTTGTCGATGAGGGCCAGGCAACCGTCGATGACTTCACCGAGGTTGTGCGGCGGGATGTTGGTCGCCATGCCCACGGCGATACCGCTGGAACCGTTGACCAGCAGGTTCGGGATACGGGTCGGCATGACCGCCGGGATCTGCTCGGTGCCGTCGTAGTTCGGGACCCAGTCCACGGTCTCTTTGTGCAGGTCCGCGAGCAGTTCGTGGGCCAGCTTGGTCATGCGCACTTCGGTGTATCGCATGGCCGCGGCGTTGTCGCCGTCCACCGAACCGAAGTTACCCTGGCCATCTACCAGCAGGTAGCGCAGGGAGAAGGGTTGAGCCATACGTACGATGGTGTCGTAGACAGCCGTGTCGCCGTGCGGGTGGTACTTACCGATAACGTCACCGACCACACGAGCGGATTTCTTGTACGGCTTGTTCCAGTCGTTACCCAGTTCGCTCATTGCGAACAGTACACGCCGGTGCACGGGCTTCAAGCCGTCGCGCGCATCGGGCAGAGCTCGTCCGACGATGACGCTCATCGCGTAGTCGAGGTAGGACTGCTTCAGCTCGTCTTCGATATTGACCGGGAGGATTTCTTTGGCCAGTTCGCCCATGAGAAGCCTGATTCCTTTTTCTGGTGAAACCTCGTACATCCATCCGGGATGAACGAAGCTCGCCGCTGCCGACGATTGCCTGGCAACGACTTACGACAAATCAGCGAGTTATGCCATGGATTTGCGCAGTAAAGAGGGCCGCATTGCGCCCCCTTGGAAACCGCCGGATGTTACCACAATCGCCGTCAGGCACGAAGCCTTTGAGAGCGCTGAAAACGAGCCATTTCGCCAGCAGGCCCCTGAGAAGCGCTTACAGGGCCTGCCAGCGCTTTCCCGGCAGGCGGTATTGCTGACGATGGAGGGATCAATGCAGGCGCTTACGGCACATGAGTTGCGCCATTTTCACCGTATCAGGGCGTTCGACGATGCCTTTTTCAGTCACGATGGCGTCGATCAGGTCGGCAGGCGTCACGTCGAAGACCGGGTTGAAGGCATCGACCTCGGCGCCAACGCGCTGGCCACCGACTTCAAGAAGCTCTTTGCCATCACGTTCTTCGATGGGGATGTCTTCACCGCTGGCCAGGTTCATGTCGATGGTCGAGCTGGGCGCCACGACCATGAAGCGCACGCCATGGTGCATGGCAGCGACCGCCAGCTGATAGGTGCCGATCTTGTTGGCGACATCACCATTCGCCGTGATGCGATCAGCCCCGACGATGACCCAGGTGATGCCTTTGGTCTTCATCAGGTGCGCGGCGGCGGAGTCCGCATTCAGCGTGACCGGAATGCCTTCGTTGACCAGTTCCCACGCTGTGAGTCGCGAGCCTTGCAGCCAAGGGCGGGTTTCGTCGGCGTAGACGCGCTCGATCATGCCTTCTATATAGGCGGCGCGAATCACCCCCAGCGCCGTGCCAAATCCGCCCGTCGCCAGTGCGCCGGTGTTGCAGTGGGTCAGAACGGTCTGCAGATTGCCCTGATGCTTGCGGATCAGTTCGGCGCCCAGTTGTGCCATGGTCAGGTTGGCTTCGCGGTCGCTGAGGTGAATGGCGACGGCTTCGGCTTCCATGACCTTGCGCGGATCTTCGTGATCCTTGAGGCGATACAGGCGCTCGCGCATGCGGTTCAGCGCCCAGAACAGGTTAACCGCCGTCGGGCGGGAGTTGGCCAGAAGGTCGAAGTCTTCTTCAAGGGCCATCTGCCAGTCGCCGCCGGCCTCATAACGGTCAACCACCGCGAGCACAATGCCGTACGCCGCACTGATACCGATGGCGGGCGCGCCACGCACGACCATCGTGCGAATGGCGTCGGCCACGCCGGCAGCAGACTGATAGGGATGCCAGGTTTCTTCGAACGGCAGGATTCGCTGATCCAGCAGATACAACGTGCCGTCCCGCCAATCGATGGCCTTCACCTTCTCCGCAGCCAGTAATCGATCGCGCATTGCACACCCCACATGATGAATTGTTGAAGACCTGAGGAACCGGTGCGCGCGCCACATTACAGAGCGCCATCACGTCGGCAATCGCGAGCAGCCTCACGCCTGCAGGGCCGCATGGCCAAGAATCAGATAGCCAGCAGCTGAAAAAGCGGCCGATTATAGCGAGCCGACCGCCAAGACGCTCGGGTATACTTCGCCGTCCCCGTAATAAGCCATTGGATGCCCGCACCATGCCCGACGCCGCTGCCCCGCTCGACCTCCTGCTTCTGCCGGACTGGCTGGTACCGGTCGAGCCCGCTGGCGTCGTCCTGCAACAGCACGGGATCGGCATTCGCGACGGCGTCATTGCCTACATCGGTCCTAAGGCCGAAGCCCTGCGCCAGCACGCCAGGGAAGTCCGCGAACTGCCCGGCATGCTGCTCAGCCCCGGCCTGATCAACGCCCATGGTCACGCGGCAATGACCCTGTTCCGAGGTCTGGCGGACGACCTGCCATTGATGACCTGGCTGCAGGACCACATCTGGCCAGCCGAGGGCAAATGGGTCGATGAGGACTTCGTTCGCGACGGCACGGATATCGCCATCGCCGAACAGCTCAAGGGCGGCATCACCTGTTTCTCTGACATGTATTTCTTTCCAAAGGTCGCCTGCGAACGGGTCCACAACAGTGGCATTCGGGCACAGATCACGGTCCCGGTGCTGGATTTCCCGATACCCGGTGCTCGTAACGCTGACGAAGCGCTGCACATCGGTGTCGAACTGTTCAACGATCTGGCGCATCACGACCGCATCAAGATCGCCATGGGCCCGCACGCGCCGTACACGGTCAGCGATGAAAACCTGGAGAAGATCCGCGTCATTGCCGACGAGCTCGACGCGATGATTCACATGCATGTCCACGAAACCGCCTTTGAAGTGCATGAAGCGGTCCAACAGCGCCAGGAACGCCCGCTGGCCCGCCTGCAACGCCTGGGCCTGCTGGGCCCACGCTTCCAGGCGGTGCACATGACCCAGATCAGCGATGAAGACCTGGCCATGCTGGTCGAAAGCAACTCCAGCGTGATCCACTGCCCCGAGTCGAACCTGAAACTGGCCAGCGGCTTCTGCCCGGTCGAGCGCCTGTGGCAGGCCGGCGTCAATGTCGCGGTCGGAACCGACGGTGCGGCGAGCAATAATGACCTGGACTTGCTGGGCGAAACCCGTACCGCCGCATTGCTGGCCAAAGCGGTCGCCGGCTCGGCGACCGCGCTGGACGCCCACCGCGCCTTGCGCATGGCAACACTGAACGGCGCGCGCGCCATGGGCATCGAAGGCATCACCGGGTCGCTGGAGATCGGCAAAGCTGCCGACATGGTTGCCTTCGACCTGTCGGGTCTGGCGCAACAGCCGATTTACGATCCCGTCTCGCAGCTTATTTATGCCAGCGGCCGCGACTGCGTCAGCCACGTATGGGTCGCGGGCAAACAATTACTTCAGGACAAACGTCTGACACGCATGGACGAAGAAGCGCTGACCCGAACGGCCAGGGCATGGGGCAATCGCATCGCCGCCGCAGACTGATTTTTTAGCGTTGTCATGGCGACAGGCCGTGACCGAATACCGCATTCAAGCTTTAGAGGGATCACACATGAGCAACGTCGACCACGCCGAAATCGCTAAATTCGAAGCCTTGGCCCATCGCTGGTGGGATCGCAACAGCGAGTTCAAACCGCTGCACGACATCAACCCGTTGCGCGTGAACTGGATCGACGAGCGCGTCAGTCTGGCGGGCAAGAAGGTGCTGGACGTCGGATGTGGCGGCGGCATTCTCAGCGAAGCCATGGCGTTGCGCGGCGCGACGGTGACCGGCATCGACATGGGCGAGGCGCCCTTGGCGGTCGCCCAGCTGCATCAGCTCGAGTCAGGAGTCAGCGTTGAATACCGGCAGATCACGGCGGAAGCGCTGGCCGAAGAAATGCCGGAGCAGTTCGACGTTGTGACCTGCCTCGAAATGCTGGAGCACGTGCCCGATCCGTCCTCGGTCATCCGTGCCTGTTACAAGATGGTCAAGCCTGGCGGTCAGGTGTTCTTCTCTACGATCAACCGCAACCCGAAGGCGTACCTGTTCGCCATCATCGGCGCGGAATACATCATGAACCTGCTGCCGCGCGGCACCCATGATTTCAAGAAATTCATCCGCCCCTCCGAGCTGGGCGCCTGGAGCCGCAGTGCAGGCCTTGAGGTCAAGGACATCATTGGTCTGACCTACAACCCGCTGACCAAGCATTACAAGCTGGCCTCCGATGTCGACGTCAACTACATGATCCAGACGCTGAAGGGGGCCTGACCCATGCGCTTGAGAGCAGTTCTTTTCGACATGGACGGCACCCTGCTCGATACCGCTCCGGACTTCATCGCGATCTGTCAGGCCATGCTGGCCGAGCGTGGTTTTGCGCCGGTCGACGACAAACTGATTCGCGATGAAATCTCCGGGGGCGCCAAAGCGATGGTCTCCGCCGCCTTCGCGATGTCGCCGAACGAGCCGCAGTTCGAGGCGCTGCGCCTTGAGTTTCTGGAGCGCTATCAGAAGGACTGCGCGGTCCACAGCAAACTGTTCGACGGCATGGCGGAACTGTTGGCCGATATCGAGAAGGCAAAACTGATCTGGGGCGTGGTCACCAACAAGCCGGTGCGCTTCGCTCAGCCAATCATGGAACAACTGGGGCTGTCGGAGCGTTCGGCGGTGCTGATCTGTCCCGATCACGTGACCAAAAGCAAGCCGGATCCTGAGCCGCTGCTGCTGGCCTGCAAGATGCTGGACCTGGACCCGGCCAGTGTCTTGTTCGTCGGCGACGACCTGCGGGATATCGAATCCGGTCGGGATGCAGGCACCAAGACCGCGGCCGTGCGTTACGGCTACATTCATCCGCACGACAACCCGGATCACTGGGGCGCGGATGTGGTGGTGAATCACCCGCTGGAATTGCGCCGCGTGCTGGATAATGCGCTCTGCGGTTGTTGAGATCGCGTCTAAACACGAAACCTTGTAGGAGCGTGGCTTGTCCCGCGATCTGCCGCGAAGCGGCAGTAAAATCAGTCGCCCGCGTCTTGCCAGGTACACCGTATTCGCCGGGTCTGCTGCCGCTGCGCGGCAGATCGCGGGACAAGCCACGCTCCTACGCCTTCGGCAGAAACAGATATATGCCGACCGTGCGTTTAGGGAGAACTGAAAGGAGGCCCCATGTTCAACTACTCTGCCCGCCCCGAACTGCTCAAGGACCGCGTCATTCTGGTCACCGGCGCTGGCCGCGGAATTGGCGCTGCGGCCGCGAAAACCTATGCGGCCCACGGCGCGACCGTTCTGCTGCTGGGCAAGACAGAATCGAACCTCACGGCGGTCTACGACGAGATCGAAGCTGCAGGTCATCCACAGCCTGTCGTCATACCCTTCAATCTGGAAACCGCCCTGCCCCATCAGTACGACGAACTGGCGGCCATGATCGAGGCCGAGTTCGGGCGCCTCGACGGCTTGTTGCACAACGCGTCGATCATCGGCCCGCGTACGCCGATCGAGCAGTTGTCCGGCGAGCACTTCATGCGCGTGATGCACATCAACGTCAACGCGACGTTCATGCTCACCGCCACTCTCTTGCCGCTGCTGAAGCTGTCGCAAGACGCCTCGGTGGTCTTCACCTCCAGCAGCGTGGGGCGCAAAGGCCGTGCGTACTGGGGCGCTTATGGCGTGTCCAAGTTCGCCACTGAAGGCCTAATGCAAACGCTGGCCGACGAGGTCGACGGCGTCGCATCGGTTCGCGCCAACAGCATCAACCCCGGCGCCACCCGCACCGACATGCGCGCCCAGGCGTACCCGGCAGAGAACCCGCTGAACAACCCGACACCTGAAGAGATCATGCCGGTCTACCTTTACCTGATGGGCCCGGACAGCACCGGCATCAACGGCCAGGCGTTCGACGCGCAGAAGAAATGATGTCCTCTCAGACGCACGACCTGTGGGAGCGAATTCATTCGCGAGGGGCGAGTACATCCAATAGAGCATCACCGGCTGTATAACCGTCTCGCGAATGAATTCGCTCCCACAGGAGACCCGGAACCTCACCGCCCTTTATCCACTCGGCGGTTTTCCGTCGCCTCTTTGTAGTCCATTCGCGTGTAAACCGGTACGTTAGTCAATCCAAAGGCGCGGACACCCCGGGTTTTCGCGAGCGCATGTGCTAACCCTTTGATTTATTTGACGATCTACTCCGGAGAACGAATTGGCACGAGTTTCGCTCTACCGACATCAGGCCCGATGAGAGGCGCAGGAGCGAAAACATGAGTTTTCCGACAAGTACCAACGCCATTGATTTTGACAGCGCGAGGCTTCAACGCTTTGGCTTCGCGCCTGCGCACGGGTTCGCGCATCAACCACTGGACTATGAACAGCTGCAGCGCAGGCTTGAATTGCAACTGCAAACCAGCCTGGAAGCGGACAAGATTCTGGCGATGTTCTTTCAGAGCGTGCAGCAGTTCATTCCTCTTAAGGCGCTGAACTACAAGCACGTGGGAACAGACTTGCGTCTGGAATTTGGGGAGCGTTCGCGGCATAACGCCAGCTACTGCATCACCCATGACGGCGAACAGATGGGGGAACTGGCGTTTCAACGAGACAGACGCTTCGCCGAGCAAGAACTGACGCAGCTGGAAGCCCTGCTCGCGACCCTGCTCTACCCGCTGCGTAACGCTCTGCTGTACCGCAACGCGAACCTGAGCGCCCTGCGTGATCCATTGACCGGCGCGGGCAATCGCATTGCCATGGAACAGTCGCTGACGCGGGAAGCTGAAATTGCCCGACGCCAACAGCAGCCTCTGTCGGTGCTGATGCTGGATATCGACCATTTCAAAGGGATCAACGATACCCACGGGCATGCCACGGGCGATGTTGTGCTGAGGGGCGTTGTGGACGCGATCAAGGATCGTCTGCGCAACATCGATCAGGTGTTCAGGTTTGGCGGGGAGGAGTTTTTGATCGTGCTGACCAATACCGGTCGTGAGTCAGCTGCGCTGGTAGGCGAACGCCTGCGCAACGCCGCACTGCAACTCACGTATCCGGTCAATGGAAGGCCGGTGGAACTGACGGTCAGCCTGGGCTGCTCGACGCTGCTGCCGGGGGAATCCCCCGACAGCTTGTTGCGCCGCGCCGACACCGCCCTGTATGCCGCCAAACGTCAGGGCCGTAACCGGCTGGAAATGGCAGGTTAAGAGCGGCTCAGGCGCGAACCGCAAACCGGCGCTCGCGCATCGGCGCGTTTGCCTCCTGCGGCTGCTCCAGGACCATGCACCGTTCCAGAAACAGGTACATGTACTCGTAACTCTTGCACACTGCCATTCTCAGGTCCGCCTGCAACTGCTCGCTGGGATTGTTACCGGCCAGCGTGCAGATGATCTCCAGGGCTTCCCAAGGGTGGGAGTCGTCGTACTGCGCATGCATCTTCAACCACTTCATGGCGCGCTTTCGCAGATCCGGCGGGAACATATCTGCGTATGTCTCTTGCGAACATACGACAGCAGACCATTCGCCGGTCGCGCCTTCAATGGCGTAGTTAGTGGCTGCGATCGCGACAACCAACGGCTCCGATGAACAGCTGTGCCAGCACCAGTGATTGAGTGCGTGCAACTCTGACGGAACGCGTTGCGCTTGCAGGTCCTCCAGCGTGACCCCGTGGGCCGCGCTCCAGTTCACCCAGTAATCGGCATGATTGAGCTCCACCCGAATATTGCGCATCAGCCAGCGACGCGCCATGTCTTCGCCCGGATGACGGGCAAAACGGGTTTTGGTCAGGTTATGCGCCATGTAGACCGCAAACTGTTCAACAACAGGCCATCCACCAATCAGGTACTGGCGCATGGTTCTCGAACTGAGCCGCCCATCTCTCATACGTTGATAAAGTTCATGCCCTACCACGCGTGCCTTGGCTTCGCTGCAATCCTTGATCAACTGCTGCGCCCAAGCGGGGTAACTGCTGGCATCCATCAGCGGACCGGTTCTTATGAACATATCGATCACTGTGTAGCTCCTTATGTTGTGTTGCATCGAGGTTATTCAGCGAAAAGTCCCGGGTGCGCTGAACAACATTGGGGTCTGCCTCGCGGGCCGTGCGTGCAGACATTCACAGGTGAATAATTGCGGTCGCTCGATAACGTACCCCTGAGCGTAGTCCACACCGATTTCCAATAACGCCTGCTCTATCTGTGGGCTTTCAACGAACTCAGCGATCGTCTGTTTGCCCATTACGTGCCCGATATGGTTGATCACTTCCACCATCGCCCGGTTGACCGGATCGTCGAGCATGTCTTTTACGAAGCTGCCATCAATCTTCAAATAATCCACAGGCAAGTGCTTCAAGTATGCGAATGACGACATGCCTGCACAGAAGTCATCCAGTGAAAAACGGCATCCCAGACTTTTGAGTTCGTTAATGAACCGAATAGCACTGCCCAAATTGGCGATCGCACTGGTTTCGGTGATTTCGAAACAGATAAGTTCAGGAGGTATTGCGTAGATTTGGAACTGCTGTCGCAAATATTCGAGAAAAGCGTCGTCACCGATGCTGGTGCCGGACAGATTGATTGCGCAGGTGGCCATGGGCCCGGTTCGGTGGTTGTCCATCAGGCAATCGGCAATGATCTTGAAGACGTTTTGCACCACCCAACGATCCAGCGTGGTCATCATCCCGTAGCGCTCGGCGGCCGGGATGAAGCTGTCCGGCAGGATCATGCGCCCTGACTCGTCGCGCAGCCGCAGCAGGATCTCTACGTGGCCGTTGCTGTGGGCCGCGTCGCGACTCAACGCCGCGATCTCCTGTGAGTACAGGCAGAAGCGATTGTCTTCCAGCGCCATGTGCAGGCGTTGAATCCAGGCCATTTCGCCGAAACGGGTGGACAATTCCGAGTCGTCGTCGTGATAGACCTGTACCCGGTTGCGACCTTTTTCCTTCGCCATGTAGCACGCCATGTCAGCCGCACGCAGCGAAGCTTCCAGGGTGGTAGGCGCGTCAGACACATGAACCAGGCCGACGCTGACGGTCGTCATGAACGGTCGCCCCTTCCAGACAAAATGCAGGCTCTCGACCGTCTGACGCAGGCCTTCGGCGATCTTCTCGGCAGCCTCCGGTGAACAATGCTCGAGCAGAATGCCGAACTCGTCGCCGCCCAGACGCGCCAGTGTGTCTCCCTCCCGAATGCCCTGTTGCAGCAATGCACAGATGTGCCTGAGCAGCTCATCGCCCGCCGCGTGGCCGCTGGTGTCGTTGACCAGCTTGAACTGATCCAGGTCCAGGAACATTACCGCGTGGCGTCCCGGCAGGTGAGTCAGTCCATTCAGCGCCAATTCCAGTCGGTATTCAAATTCGCGACGGTTGGCCAAGCCCGTCAGGGCATCGTGGGTTGCCTGCCACGACAGATTGGCGATGTACTGCCGCTCCTGGGTCATGTCGTGCAGCACCAGGACGGCGCCGCTGACCTTGCCTTCGGTGCGAATGGGCGAGCCGACCAGCGCCACCGACACCGTACTGCCGTCAAGCCGCTGAATCAGTTTTGAGTTTTCACTGCCACCGCCCAACTTGCCGCCGAGAATGTGCTCGATCAGGGTGGAGCTGTCTTTCTGGTCGTTCTCATCGAGCAGGTTGAACAGCGCCGCCAGGGGAAGTCCGACCGCCTGGTCGGTTTTCCAGTGCGTCATCTGCTCGGCCGCCGGGTTCATGTACGCGATGGCGCCATCGACATCGGTGGTGATCACGCCGTCGCCAATAGACTCCAGCGTGATTTGCGCCCGCTCCTTCTCCATCTGCAACGCCGTGGCAAAGGCATGGCGCTGCTCAAGCAGTTTGTGGGTGCGCAGCAGCGCCAGGATAATCAGCAGCACCGCCGTGGCGAGGTTCACCGCCAGCAGGATTCGCAAAATGACGCGCGACCCCTCGCCCAGCGCGTTGCTGAAGGCCATGGCCGCGGGCGTCACGCCCTCGTTGATCGCGTTGATCCGCTGCCGCCAGGCCAGCACGTCGCCGTTGGTGGCGGTGCCTTCGAGAATGCGGCCGTGCATTTCGCGGGCGACTTCATCGAGTTGAACGAGGTAGTTGTCACCGATCTTCCAACGATCGATGGCCTTCTCCAGATAGCTGAAATGCCGGAAATTGAGATAGAGCCAGATGATGCCCTGCGCATCGTCAGGATGGTTACCACCCTGCAGGATGCCTGCAGTCGCGCGTGCTATGTCGGGAACCGGTTGATCCATCGCCACTCGCAGGTCGTGTCCGCCCTGGGGGATGGCGATGGCCTGCTGGTATTTCAGGTAGTTGATCTCGTCGCGACTGTTGGCATAGAGATTCAAATAATAGATAGCGTCCTTCTGGCCCTTGGACCAAAGGCTTTCCCCGCCAACATAACTGCGCACAGCCGACATCATGTACAGGCTGACGCAGCCGAGCAGCGCCTGCAGCAGCACCACCGCGATAAATGGCCAAACGATACCGAGAAGACGAGGCTTCTCCAGGATCCGCTTTTGCTTCATGGTGTCCCTTTCATCAGCACTGCCAGTACTCACTCCCTTCGTTCAGGCGACCTTCCTGACCAGACAAGGGACTCGGCTAATTTCCACGATGCAGCGGGGTAATACTCACATCTCGTACAAGACCTTAGGCGTTAACCTGGACCGGAGAGACGTAAATATGACGCTTTTCACACTTTCCTGAAATACACGGGTCAAGCATAGCCTAAGAATTGACGTGTTCCACTGGCGATACGCCATTTAGGACTCGTTATGCAAAAAACCGACAAGATGTATCAGAGCTGTTGCAGGTGTCCGTAGAGACGTGCATACAGCCCGCCGTCAGCAATCAGTTGTTGATGGTCGCCATCCTCGGCGATGCTGCCGCCATCGAACACCAGGACCCGGTCTGCTTGCTTCACCGCCGACAGGCGATGCGCAATGATCAGCGTGGTCCGGCCACTGAGAAAGCGATTCAACGCTTGATGCAGGTTGTACTCGGTCGCGGCGTCCAGTGCCGAGGTCGCCTCGTCGAGGATCACCACCTTGGGATCGGCGAGCACCATGCGAGCGATCGCCAGGCGCTGACGCTGGCCGCCGGACAGCCGCACCCCGGAACGCCCGACGACACTGTCCAGCCCCTGCGGAAGCGCGCGAATGGTCGCGTCCAGCTGAGCGATTTCCAGCGCCTGCCAGCACGCCTCATCGCTGCGCTCGCGACCCATCGCCAGGTTGGCCCTGACGGTGTCGTTGAACAATGCAGGGTGCTGCAACACGACCGCCACGTGCTCTCTAACGGTTTCAAGCCCGATGTCCTGCAGGGTAGCGCCACCGAAACGGATGGTCCCGGCCTTGGGGCTGTAGAGGCCCAGCAGCAATTGCACCAGGGTGCTCTTGCCCCCGCCGCTGGCGCCAACGATTGCCACTTTCTCACCGGGTGTGATCGACAGGTCCAGATGATCGAGGACCAGCTCCTCGTTGTAGCCGAAGCACAGGCCACTCACGTCGATGCTGACAGTCTCACGCCCCACGAAGGGATTGAGCTTCCCTTCGTACTGAGGCTCGTCGGCGCGCGCCAGCAGTTCGTTAATGCGCGTCAGCGCGCCGCCCGCCGCATAGAACGCGTATTGCAGATTCAGCAATTGCTCAACGGGACCGATCATGAACCACAGGTAGCTGAAGACAGCGAGCATGTGTCCAATGGACAGGTCGGAAAACAGCACGGTGAGCATTGCCGCTGCGCGAAAGATATCGATGCCGAACTGGAACAACAGGCCACTGGCACGGCCCGACGCATCGCTCTTCCACTGCGAGGCGACGGCAAAATCGCGCACTTCTCTGGCCCGCAAGTCCAGACGGCCGAGGAAATAACCCTGCCGGTTGCCGGCACGGATTTCCTGAATGGCGTCCAGGGTTTCGGTCAGCGCCTGGGTAAAACGCGAGGTGCTGTCGTTCTCCAGCTTTTTGAGGTGTTTGACGCGCTTGCCCAGCTTGACCGTGGCGTAAATCACCAAGGGGTTGAAGAGCAGGATCAACAGCGCCAGCTGCCAGTGCATCCAGACCAGAATCGCCGCGGTGCCGGTCAATGTCAGCATGGCGACGAGGAATTTGCTGAGGGTTTCGCCGACGAACTTGTCCACCGTATCCAGATCGGTGACCAGATGGGCGGTGACGGTCCCGCTGCCCAGACTTTCGTACTCGCCCAGCGAGATACGCTTGAGTCGTTCGATCAGTCGGATGCGGATGCGATAAACGATGTCTTTGGCCAGCCCGGCGAACAGGCGCGCCTGAATCACGTTGAACAGCAACGCACCGAGCCGCAGACATAGCGTCGTGACCAGCATCAAGCCAATGTAGCCCACGGGCTTGTGGAGGCTGGCGGGCAGGAACTGGTTCATGAAAATCAGCGCGGTGTCGCCCTTCCCCAGCAACACCTCGTCCACCAGTAACGGCAGGAGCAAAGGAATCGGCACCGAGCAGAGCACCGCCAGTACGGCGACTCCGTTAGCGATCCATAGCGCTTTTTTGTGCCGGAGGGCAAGACGACGAATCTGCTGCCAATCCAGGCGATCCGTCTGGACAGCATCTGCGGTGTGAGCGGAGCTTTCTATCTCGTGGGAATCACGCACTGGCTGCGCGCTCCAGCCAACGGCTGAGCATGGGCGCCAGTTCTTCCAGCGATTGGTAACCGTTGGTCAGCAGAGCCAATTGGCCGTTACGTTCGGCCAGCAAGGTGGGGAAACCGGCGATGCCGAGGTCCTGCACCCAAGAGAAATCGGATGCCGTGGCGGCATGCTGTTCCGCGCTGTCGAAGGCATCGGCGAACTCGATGCGTGGCAAACCGGCTTTTTCCGCCAACTCCGCCAGCACCGACGCCTTGGTGACATCACGCCCCTCAAGGTAAAACGCGTGCTGAATCTCCTTGACCAGTTTCCAGGCGACGTCTGGCGCCAGACTGCGCGCCGCGACGATGGCACGGCACGCGGGTTCGGTGTCATAAACGAAGCCATCGGGCAACGCGCCCTCGAACTGAAACGCCTGGCCGGTGGTGTCGTGCACCGCCTGCCAGTGCTCAAGGATGTAACGACGGGTGTTCGGTTCAAGTGCCGCCCCGCTGCCGGTGCGCAAGCCGCCCACCACCAGATGCAACGGCAGGCCCGCCGCCTTCGCCTGTTCGACCAATGCGTCCGCCAAGGGTGCAAACCCCCAGCACCACGAACACATCGGGTCCATCACGTAGAGCAGGCGGGCGTGCATGGGTCAGGCCTCGTTGGTCTGTTTTTCGTGGGTCTGTGCTTCGTTGCCATCCAGCAGACGATAATTACGGCCGATCGGGTGCGGCTGGTTACGCGCCTTCGCCAGTTCGATCTGCTTTTGCCGGTCGATGGCGCTGCGGCGGGTTTTCTCGCTCAGCGTATCCCAGCAATGGGGGCAACTGACACCGGGCGAGTAGTGTTCACTGGCCCGGTCTTCAGCACTGATCGGCGTGCGGCAGGCATGACATTGATCGTAGTCGCCTTCGGTCAGGTCATGACGTACGGTCACGCGGTTGTCGAACACGAAGCAGTCGCCCCGCCACCGGCTTTCTTCCTGCGGCACTTCTTCCAGGTATTTCAGGATGCCGCCCTTGAGGTGATACACCTCTTCGAAGCCTTCGCCAAGCATGTAGCTCGAGGCTTTTTCACAGCGGATCCCGCCGGTGCAGAACATTGCGACTTTCTTGTGCCTGGCCGGATCGAAGTTGGCTTTGATGTATTCGGGGAACTCACGGAACGTGGTGGTTTTCGGGTCAATGGCGCCCTCGAACGTCCCGATGGACACTTCGTAATCGTTACGGGTGTCGATCAGCAGCACTTCCGGATCGGCGATCAGGTCGTTCCAGTCCTGCGGCTCGACGTAGGTGCCGACCGCTTTGTTCGGGTCTACGCCTTCGACGCCCAGGGTGACGATTTCTTTCTTGAGTTTGACTTTGGTGCGATAGAACGGCTGCTCGTCGCAATACGACTCTTTGTGATCGATGTCGTCCATGCGCGGATCGTTCTTCAGCCAGGCCATCAGCCCGTCGATGCCTTCGCGGCTGCCGGAAACGGTGCCATTGATGCCCTCTTCGGCAATCAGCAGCGTGCCTTTGATGCCGTTGTCGACCATCGCCTTGAGCAACGGCTCGCGCAGCTCGACGTAGTCCGAAAGGGTGACGAATTTGTACAGCGCCGCGACGACGATGGGTGCGGTTTGGGTCATGTTGCGTCTCCAGGTGGTGACCCTCGCAAAGGGCCTACCGGATGAAAATTCAGGTGAAAGCGTGCCGACCCGGCAACGCGGCGCGGATTCTAGCAAAAATCGGAGGGAAGCAGACAGAGAGGTGGATCAGCGGAGAATGATGCAGGTCAACAGAAGTGCCTCAGGCGTGCAGCTTGCCTGTGGGAGCGAATTCATTCGCGAAAAACAGAGCAGGCGACGCGGATGCATGGACTGGAACACTGTCTCGCGAATGAATTCGCTCCCACAGGGAAACGCATTCATCCACGAAGACGGGCCGAAACCGGGTTACGTACCCCGCTCAGTCATGTCCACCGGCGCAGGTCGGCGAAGCCGGCGCAGCGCCGAGCTTCGACCATTCTTCCGGGGTGTAGGTGTGCAGCGCCAGCGCATGGAACTCACCCATCAAACCGCCCAGCAGGCCGTAGACCTTCTGGTGACGCTTGACGGCGTTGAGGCCAGCGAACTGCTCGCTGACCACCACCGCTTTATAGTGAGTGTCCGAGCCACGACTGTGCATGTGGCTTTCGTTGAGCACCTGAAGGTACTCGGGCTGAAAGACCGCCAACGCGGATTCGATTCGCTGTTGCATGCTCATGTCGTGATTTCGCTTATGGCTTCTTGGCAGGGGCAGCCGGTGCGGTGCCTTTGGCGCCAGCAGGTACCAGCTCTTTGGTCATGGACTCCAGCAGACCGGTCACCACAGGCACTGCAGGCTGCAGTTTTTCCTGGGTCATCTGGAACGATTGCTGGCTGATCTGTGGCATCTTGGCCTGGACTTTCTTGCCCAGCGGCGACTGATAGAAGGCAACCAGGTCTTTCAGCTCGGATTCGGTGAAGTTATCGGTGTACAGCTTGACCATGTCAGGCTGCAGTTTGTCCCAGCCAATGGCTTTGTCCAACGCAGCATTGGCCTTGGCCTGATAGCTTTCCAGCACCGCTTTCTTGGAATCAGGGGCTTTGGTTTCGGCGAAACGCTGGGCGAACATTTGCTGCGCTTGCATGTAAATCGGCGCACCCAACTGATCGGCATGGGCCAGTTTGAGGAACGCTACAGCGCTGGCTTCATGGCTGGCGGTGGCGGCGAGAACCTGGCCGCTGGCGCATGCCAGAGCGACCGCAGCACAGATGGCGCGAAGACGGGTCATCGAGTTTCCTTATCTAGCAGGCGAGGCTGAACCCCAAGGCCGAGCATTCTGCGCCCCTTTTCGCCTTGCGCTCAACCCCCGGTGCTACGAGCGGTTAAATAGCCGCCACATGGCACGGGCTTGCCATGAAGGTTTCACGCGACCAGATCTTGCGTTTTGTCGCACACTAGAGGCTCATGTTCTTACCGCGCAGCCCGTACCGGGAACCGAACCCGCTCCGCGGGTACTAAACTGCGCTAACGATCTTAAGGAGTGAGTCCAGTGAGCCGTACCGAAACCGACAGCATAGGTCCGATCGAAGTCCCCGAAGACGCTTACTGGGGGGCACAAACTCAACGATCCCTGATCAACTTCGCCATCGGCCAGGAACGCATGCCGTTGCCGGTGCTTCACGCCCTGGCGCTGATCAAGAAAGCGGCGGCCCGCGTCAACGACCGCAATGGCGACCTGCCTGCCGACATTGCCCGCCTGATCGAACAGTCCGCCGATGAGGTGCTTGGTGGCAAGCTCGACGACCAGTTCCCGCTCGTGGTCTGGCAGACCGGCAGTGGTACGCAGAGCAACATGAACGTCAACGAGGTCATCGCCGGACGGGCCAACGAGCTGGCTGGCAACGGTCGCGGCGGCAAGTCGCCGGTCCATCCGAACGATCACGTCAACCGCTCTCAGAGCTCCAACGATTGCTTCCCGACCGCCATGCACATCGCGGCGGCGCAAGCGGTAAAAGAGCAGTTGCTGCCCGCCATCGCCGAGCTCTCCTCGGGGATCGCCGAACAGTCGTCGCGCTACATGACCCTGGTGAAAACCGGCCGTACGCACATGATGGACGCGACCCCGATCACCTTCGGTCAGGAGCTGTCGGCCTACGTGGCACAGCTCGACTATGCCGAAAAGAGCATTCGTGCGGCCCTCCCCGCTGTCTGCGAACTGGCTCAGGGCGGCACCGCCGTCGGCACCGGCCTCAATTCTCCGCATGGTTTTGCCGAAGCGGTGGCCGCTGAACTGGCGGCTTTGTCGGGGTTGCCGTTTGTCACAGCACCCAACAAATTCGCCGCGCTGGCAGGTCACGAGCCGTTGACCGCACTGTCCGGCGCACTGAAAACCCTGGCCGTGACGTTGATGAAAATTGCCAACGACCTGCGCCTGCTGGGTTCGGGCCCGCGTGCCGGTCTGGCAGAAGTCAAATTGCCCGCCAACGAACCTGGCAGCTCGATCATGCCTGGCAAGGTCAACCCGACGCAGTGCGAAGCACTGTCGATGCTGGCGTGCCAGGTCATGGGCAATGACACCACGATTACCTTCGCGGCCAGTCAGGGTCACCTGCAACTGAACGTGTTCAAACCGGTGATCATTCACAACCTGTTGCAATCGATCCGGTTGCTGGGCGACGGCTGCCGCAACTTCAACGAACACTGCATCGCGGGCATGGAGCCTGACGCCGGGAAGATGGCTGAGCACCTGGAGCGCGGCCTGATGTTGGTCACGGCGCTGAACCCACATATCGGTTACGACAAATCCGCGCAAATCGCCAAGAAAGCCTACAGCGAAGGGCTGACCCTGCGCGAAGCTGCGCTGCAACTGGGCTTCCTCACGGACGCCGAGTTCGACGCCTGGGTCCGTCCGGAGAAGATGCTCGAGGCCGGTAGCAATGGCTGAGCCGATCAGCGGCGCCACCCCACTGGAAGGGTATGGCAAACGCATCCTGATGGTCATCGGTACGCCGAAGACCATCAGCCTGGGTCACGCGCTGGGTGAGGCTTATGCCCAAGGCGCGCGGAGTCAGGGTCATGTGGTGCGCGTGCTGAAGCTGGAAGAACTGGATTTTGACCCGGTGCTGCGTGGCGGCTATGAATCAAGTCAGACGCTGGAGCATGATCTGCTGGAGGCTCAGCGAGAGATTCATTGGGCCCAGCATCTGGTGTTCGTTTATCCGGTCTGGTGGGGCGGGCTCCCCAGCCTGCTCAGTGGATTCTTCGACCGGGTGTTCATGCCCGGTTTCGCCTTCAAGGCCCACGGCCGTCATCATCCGTCGAACGAGCTGCTCAAGGGCCGGACCGCCGAGTTGCTGGTGACGCTGGACACGCCTTCACGCTACTTTCGCTGGGTGCTCAAAGCCCCGGCGCATCGGCAGATGACGAAGGCGATTCTGGAGTTCTGCGGGATCAAAACCACCCGCCTAACGGAATTTTCCCCGGTTCGCACGTCGACCGAGGAACAGCGGCAGCAGTGGATTCATCAGGCTGAAGCGCTGGGTAAACGCTGACCCCTCATCGTGTGAAAGCCAGTCATCCTCACAACACCGCAATACCTGTAGGAGACGTCCGAGGTTACGAGGGCAGCGAATGCGGTGAATCAGTCGACATCCTCATCACTGACCCACCGAATTCGTCCGAACGCGGCCCGCAGCAAGCCGGCTTATATGGTGTGTATTTCCACCATTTGAGGTGATGCTGAGGGTTGGGTTTGTCCTAACGTCCAAACTGTTCCGCCTTCGGCGGGTTACTTGATAACTCCAAGTAACCAAGGTTCTGGACTGACACCATTGGTTTGAGAACCATAGAATTTCCCAAAGACGGTGTAAAAGCCGCAAATCCCCATCACACCGCAGTCCCTGTAGGAGACGTCCGAGGTTACGAGGGCAGCGAAAGCGGTGTATCAGCCAACATCTTTATCGCTGACGTACTGCATTCGTCCAACCGCAGTCCACAGCAAACCTGTTCCTGGCGTGTGACCGTGCATTTCATTGAACCGAGCTCACCGCCCTGCATCCAACGCCTGCAGTTCGGAGTAAAGTGTCATTCGGCCAGCCGATTTTTCCGTCTCACGCTGTGGAGAAATCGTTGGGCAGCCGGACACAGGTTTAGCCGTCCTGAATCGTTTTTCAACCATCCTCCCCAGCGCGGAGAAGGCTATGTTAAGCAAGCGTGAGCAAGATCCCGAGACCGCCGTGCACTTTCGCAGCGACCGCGTCTCTCGCGTCAACGGCCTGTATTTTTTCAGCACCCGGGAAAACACCCTGGAAGGCCCTTTTTTCAGCAAAGAGGACGCCGCGCGGGAGACGGAAGCGTATATCCGACGCATGCAGGGCGCGCGACTTTCACAGGCTGAGCACCCTTCGTCCTCCCTTAATGGCTGACCCTCAGGAATGATTGCGGCGAAACGTCTGCTCCCCCATCGCCGCAATCTGTCCTTCGATCAACGCATCGAACGGCGTTAGCAGCGGCTCGAACGAACGATCCGGTTCCAGCGTGCGCAGCGCGTGGGTAATCGCTTCCAGGGTGGACAACGCCTCAGCGCCCGGTGCCTTGCGCAACCGGTAACGCGAGGGCGGTGGATTGTCCAGCGTCACTCGCGGCAAAGCAGCCAAGAGTGGATTGAGGTGCAGCAGTTTGCGGGCCTTGCGCCAGGTGCCGTCGGGAATCACCAGCAACACGGGTTCCGCCTCGTCCGCTTGCGCGATGAGGGTCGTCGCGCCCTCCCCCGGAAATAACAGCCTGGCCTGATAACCCGGCACGTCGAGCAGCGTCTCAAGATCGTCGAACACCTCGCCCACGACCAACTCGGCATTGTTCAAGCCCAGCACCGCAAGGCGCGCCGTGTTCAAGGCGTGATTGACCTCGCTGGGGTGCTGCAGGATCAGCACGCGGGTGCGACTGTCGAGGGCGGGAATCAGTGCGCACAAGCAATGATTCTCGGGACGCAGGCAACGCTCACAGCGAGCACGGGACATGGGCAGGGCCTCTTAAAGCGGGTTGAGCTGCGCTTTGAGCAGGTCGCGGAAGGTCTGAATCAGAGGCTCGCGGCTCCGTCCCCGGCGCAGGATCATCGAGAATGGCGCCTGGTAGCCGAACGTCGCTGGCAACAGCACACGCAGATGCCCGGAGTCGACCCAGGACTGTGCGTAATGCTCTGGCAGATAACCGATGTACGCACCGGAAAGCACCAGAATCAGTTGCGCCTCCATACTCTCCACAGTGGCAGCACTGTGTTTGAAACCGTGCCGGGCCAGTTCCGCCTGACTCCAGTAACCACGACCGACCATGCGCTGCTGAGTGATCACCGGCTCCGGGATCCGCCGTTCGGCAAACAACGGGTGGCGGCTACTGCAATACAGCCAGTGCTGTTCGCGGTAGAGCGGCTGATAGAGCAGACCGTTCATGCGCGTGGAAAAAGAACCGATGGCCAGGTCCAGCCGGTTATCCAGCACACCCAGCTGCAGTTCATAAGGGCTCATCACCGAGAGGTGCAAATGCACGGCCGGGTGCTCTTCGCTGTACGCGCCGATCACCTCTGCAAACGGCAGCGCCCGATCACTGACCGTCGAGTCCAGCACCCCAAGGTTCAACGTTCCGCGCAGCTCGCCCTTGAGCGCTGCCGCATAGAGCTCGAAACCCTCAAGCTCACCCAGCAGGCGCAAGGTTTCCTGATGGAACAACTCGCCCTTGCTGGTCAGACTGAAACCGCCCCGACCACGGTGGCACAAGACGATACCCAGCGCCGACTCGAGCTGACTCATGTACGTGCTGATCGCCGACGTCGACAGATTGAGTTCCTGTTGCGCGCTGGCAAAGCCCTGATGGCGCACCACACAGACGAAGATACGCAGCAGTTTCAGATCGGGTAGTGCGTTGGCCATGATGGTTCCGGGACAGGTTGTCGCTGTAGCAATTCGCGCAGCTTACCCGATACTTCAGAAATCTCTGAACTAAGTATTTTGCCTCAGCGATTGTTCGCAGCCCGCGCGGTTCGCAGAATCGGCACAGCTTCTGCAACGCACGACGTGCTTCCAACAATTATTAATCACCCACCGATGAGGCAATCCCGTGGACAAGATTTTCCACCAACCACTGGGCGGCAACGAAATGCCGCGCTTCGCCGGCATCGCCACCATGATGCGTCTGCCACACCTGCAATCGGCCGAGGGCCTTGATGCCGCCTTTATTGGCGTGCCATTGGACATCGGCACGTCGCTGCGGGCGGGCACCCGCTTCGGACCTCGCGAAATCCGCGCCGAATCGGTGATGATCCGTCCGTACAACATGGCCACGGGCGCTGCGCCTTTCGATTCCCTTTCCGTTGCCGACATCGGCGACGTGGCGATCAACACCTTCAATCTGCTGGACGCCGTTCGCATCATCGAAGAAGCCTACGACGGCTTTCTCGAACACGGCATCATCCCGCTGACGCTGGGTGGCGACCACACCATCACCCTGCCGATCCTGCGTGCCATCCACAAGAAACACGGCAAGGTCGGCCTGGTCCACATCGACGCCCATGCTGACGTCAACGACCACATGTTCGGCGAGAAGATTGCCCACGGCACAACGTTCCGCCGCGCAGTGGAAGAAGGCCTGCTCGATTGCGACCGTGTGGTGCAGATCGGTCTGCGCGCTCAGGGTTACACCGCGGAAGACTTTAACTGGAGCCGCAAACAGGGCTTCCGCGTGGTGCAGGCTGAAGAGTGCTGGCACAAGTCGCTGGCGCCATTGATGGCTGAAGTGCGCGAGAAAGTCGGCGGAGGCCCGGTGTACCTGAGCTTCGACATCGACGGCATCGACCCGGCTTGGGCGCCAGGCACCGGCACGCCGGAAATTGGCGGTCTGACCACCATTCAAGCCATCGAAATCATCCGTGGCTGTCAGGGCCTCGACCTGATCGGTTGCGATCTGGTAGAAGTCTCGCCGCCTTACGACACCACCGGTAACACCTCGCTGCTGGGTGCCAACCTGCTGTACGAAATGCTCTGCGTGCTGCCGGGTGTGGCGCACCGCTGAAAGATTGAGGTCCGTCGCTGGCCCAAGGCCTCAATGAGGGATGGCTGGCGAACCCGAATCCGGTGGGAGCGAATTCATTCGCGAAAAATGGTTCAGGCGATGGAAATGAATTGCCCTACCGGCCCTTCGCGAATGAATTCGCTCCCACGGGTTCAACTCAGCGCAGACCTGCGAACCAGACTGAATAAAAATTCACCCGCTGACTGCCCGCGCCGTCTCAGCCGGATGAAGTGCGATTCACTATAAAAACAATGATCGGAGACACCCCATGGCTTTAGATATTTTTGTCGTGCTGATTTACGCAGCCGGCATGCTGGTGTTGGGCTGGTATGGCATGCGCAAAGCCAAGACCCATGAAGATTATCTGGTTGCCGGTCGCAACCTCGGCCCCAGCCTCTATATGGGCACCATGGCCGCCACCGTTCTGGGCGGCGCTTCCACCGTCGGCACCGTTCGCCTGGGTTACGTGCATGGCATTTCCGGTTTCTGGCTCTGTGCCGCACTGGGCCTGGGCATCATCGCGCTTAACCTGTTCCTCGCCAAACCGCTGCTCAAGCTGCGTATCTTCACCGTCACCCAGATCCTCGAAAAGCGCTACAACCCGATGGCCCGTCAAGCCAGCGCCGTGATCATGCTCGCCTACGCGCTGATGATCGGCGTGACCTCCATCCTCGCCATTGGCACCGTCATGCAGGTGCTGTTCGATCTCCCGTTCTGGCTGTCGGTCGTGTTGGGCGGTGGCGTGGTCGTCGTGTATTCGACTATCGGCGGCATGTGGTCGCTGACCCTGACCGACATTGTCCAGTTCGTGATCAAGACCGTCGGCTTGATGTTCATCCTTTTGCCGATCTGCCTGTACCGCGTGGGCGGCTGGGACGAGCTGGTCGCCAAGCTGCCCGCGTCGAGCTTCAGCTGGACCACCATCGGCTGGGACACCATCATCACCTACTTCCTGATCTACTTTTTCGGCATCCTGATCGGTCAGGACATCTGGCAGCGCGTGTTCACTGCCCGTACCGAAAAAGTCGCCCAATACGCCGGTTCCGTGGCCGGCATTTACTGCATCGTCTACGGCCTGGTCTGCGCCCTGATCGGCATGGCGGCGCACGTCTTGCTGCCTGACTTGAGCAACGTCAACACCGCATTCGCCGCGATCGTCAAAGCTGCCCTGCCAGACGGCATCCGCGGCCTGGTCATCGCCGCCGCGCTCGCCGCCATGATGTCCACCGCCAGCGCGGGCCTGCTGGCAGCGTCCACCACGCTCACCGAAGACCTGCTGCCGAAACTGCGTGGCGGCAAGCAATCGAGCCTGGGCATCAACCGTCTTTTCACGGCCCTGACCGGCCTGGTTGTGCTGGCGATTGCGCTGGTGGTCAATGACGTCATCAGCGCGCTGACGCTGGCGTACAACCTGCTGGTGGGCGGCATGCTGATCCCGTTGATCGGCGCGATCTACTGGAAACGCGCCACCACGGCGGGTGCGATCACCAGCATGACCCTGGGTTTTATCACGGCACTGGTATTCATGTTCAAGGATGGCCTGGACGCCAACACACCGATCTACTACAGCCTGGCGGTAGGTCTGGTGAGCTTTGTACTGGTGAGCCTGGTATCGCCACGCCCGGTCGCGTTGCCCCGTACAGCGTGATTGCGCAATCGCCTCAGGCGTAACGCGTCTGAAACACATCAGGGTGCCTTCGGGCACCCTTTTTTATTCGCCGTTACAAAAAATCGGCACGAACGAAGCAATCCCATCCCCGAAAGTTGGACTAGCCTTGATCAGGACAGCACGATGGCAAGGGGCCGTAACAGTGCGTTAATAAGGGAGAAGTGACCGTTCAGGCTGTCCCGCGACAACCCTCTGTTTTTGAAGTCGGGGTGATTTTCGAATACGTCAAACCAGAGGATTGCCATGAACCGTACCGAGGTCAAACAGCACGTTATCGATACACTCGGAAAAATCCTTGTCGACAAGTCCCTGATCCAGGAGAAAGACGACGCTCTGTTGAGTGAGCTGGTGCTGGACGAGGAAGATTTCACCGAGTTCTTCACCAGTCTGCAGGCCGACTTCAACATCGTTCTGCCGCATCGGATCAAGGCCGATATCTCCCACCTTCCCGAACATTCGGCTTACAGCCAATTGACGCTTCAAGGTCTGGTCGACTTGATACTGACGCAAATGAAAGGCAGGAAACATCATTGAACGCAGATGCGTTCGATTCCGGTATGAGTGGAGTGTGCGAGGAAACGTCGCCGACTCAATCCGTGGCGAATCGTCTGACTACCCAAGCGGGGAGCCTTGGCGGGCTATCGGGCGATAGCACCGCTGTCAGTTACGTTGAGATCTGACCTGAGATCAGCGGCGCGGACGACGACGCTCTTCATCATCGCTACGCACAGGAATGGGCTGCAATTTTGGCCGCTCTATCAAACCCAATGCGACACCCACGTCGTGAAGCCATTCTTGCAATTTACTGTTCATATAACGCCCCCTTCAGGGAAATACCCGGCAGCCAACTTCTGATCCACCTAAGCAGATCATAGTGCTAAGTCGCACTTTACGCCTGCTACCGAGTGTCGCGGCAGGAAATTTTCCCTTTCTTTACGTTAAGACATTTCAGAGCCAGGAAAACCGACGCCGTGCGACCCGCGGCGGCGGTCCATCGAAAACGTTTCAGCCAGCCACCGCCGTGGACATCGTCACCCCTTCATGGGCCTGGCTGTATCGGGCAAACAGGAAGAACAAGCCGCCGCCGAGAAAGCAGCCCGTGAACCAGGCGAAGTTCGCCATTGGCTGCAGCGCCGGGATGAAGGTGATTGCGATGCCTGCCAGTGTCGCCAGAATCAGCGCCTTGACGGCGGTGTAGTTAACGCCGCCGTTGTACCAGTACCGGCCGGTCGGACCGTCGTTGAACAGGGCATCCACGTCGATTTGTTGTTTCTTGATGAGGTAGTAGTCCACCAGCAGAATGCCGAACAGCGGGCCGATGAACGCCGCCAGGACGTCGAGCGTGTAGTGGATCACTTGCGGGTTATTGAACAGGTTCCACGGTGTGATGAAGATCGACGCCACGGCCGCGATCATGCCACCCACTCGCCAGCTGATCTTGCTGGGTGCGACGTTGGCGAAGTCAAACGCCGGGGATACAAAGTTGGCGACAATGTTGATACCGATGGTGGCCGTCACGAAGGCGAAAGCGCCCAGCAATACCGCCACGTTGTTGTCGATCCGCGCCACGGTGGCGATCGGGTCGTGCAGCATTTCGCCGAACACCGGTAACGTGCCTGAAACGATGACCACCGTTACCAGCGAGAACGCCAGGAAATTCACCGGCAAGCCCCAGAAATTGCCCCGGCGTACCTCAGACATGCTGCGGCAATAGCGACTGAAGTCGCCGAAGTTGAGCGTCGGGCCGGAGAAGTAGGACACCACCAGCGCGGTGGCCATGATCACTTGCGAAAACGCTTCCCAGCCCGTCAGCGACTTCTCGGACAGCGTGAAGCTGATGTTCGCCCAACCGGCTTTCCAGACGATCCATCCTGCCAGCAGGAACATCACGGCGTATACCACGGGGCCGGCCCAATCGATGAAGCGACGAATCGAGTCCATGCCCGTCCAGAAGACTGCGGCCTGCACCACCCACAAGGCCAGGAAACCGAACCATCCCAGGTAGGAAAGCCCCGCGAACTGGGATTCAGCGTAAACCGACATCTGCGGGAAAAAACGCAGCACCACAATGATCAACGCACTGGACGCCAGGTAAGTCTGAACGCCGTACCACGCGACCGCGATCAGGCCACGAATCACGGCCGGAATGTTTGCACCGAACACGCCGAACGCCAGTCGGCAAATCACCGGGTACGGCACGGCCGCTTGCTGGCTTGGTTTGGCGAGCAGATTGGCGATCACCTGAATAATGCAGATGCCGACCAGCAGCGCGATCAGCACTTGCCAACTGGCCAGTCCCAGCGCGAACAGGCTGGCGGCAAATACATAACCGCCGACGCTGTGCACGTCACTCATCCAGAACGCAAAAATGTTGTACCAGGTCCACTTCTGCGGCAGTGGCCCCAGGTCCTGGTTGTACAAGCGGGGGCTGTAACCTTTGGGCATTGGCTCGGTCATCGCAATTCTCCCTGTGAGGACGAACGGGCTCCCGGAACAGCACTGCCGACACACTGCGTACGGGAGCGCGTGTGGGTTGTATACGAATCAATAGGCAGAATGCGTGCCATGGCGTTTTTTTGAACGCCAAATTATTTCTAAATAGCGGTTTTCAAAGCGCTGACAGGGTGTGAATGAGCGTACAGCCGACATTGGGACGGACACCGTGGCGCACGTTCGCAGTGCAGCCGTGCCTGATGGCGGTGCGAAATTGGGAATAATTTCCGAACCACCCAAAGGTTGTATACAAAGATCTATTTAATTGTCTGAATCAAAGCCGGAGTTTCATTTCACATCGACGGTGGCGATGGTGAATCGCCCCGTTCGGTCAAGCCAATGCCTTAACAGCAGATTCAATCCGGCAACTGCACCAGTCCGTCTTCATCGGTCATCGCGCGTTCAAGCAAATCGGCTGGCAGATTCTTGCTCGCCCGAGCGCCCAAGAGCTTCAGTTGCTCGCTACGACTGACAAGGTTGCCGCGTCCTTCGACCAGCTTGTTCCGCGCTGCACCGTAGGCTTTGTCCAGCTGCTGCAAGCGACTGCCGACCTCGTCCAGATCCTGGATGAACAGCACGAACTTGTCATACAGCCAGCCCGCTCGTTCGGCGATCTCTCGTGCATTCTGACTCTGACGCTCCTGTTTCCACAGGCTGTCGATGACACGAAGCGTGGCCAGCAGGGTGGTCGGGCTGACAATGACGATGTTGCGATCAAAGGCATCCTGAAACATGGTCGGTTCGGCCTGCAGCGCCGCCGAAAAAGCTGCTTCAATGGGTACGAACAGCAAGACGAAGTCCAGGCTGTGCAAACCTTCCAGCCGTTTATAGTCTTTACCGGACAACCCTTTGACGTGATTACGCAGTGACAGGACGTGCTGCTTCAGCGCGGCCTGCGCGATCACGTCGTCGTCGGCCGAGACATACTGCTGATAAGCCGTCAGGCTGACCTTGGCGTCCACAACGACCTGTTTGTCGCCTGGCAGCATGATCAGCACATCGGGTTGGAAGCGCTCGCCATCCGGACCTTTCAGACTGACCTGCGTCTGGTACTCGCGGCCCTTCTCAAGGCCGGCGTGTTCAAGCACCCGTTCAAGAATCAATTCTCCCCAGTTACCCTGGGTTTTCTGGCCCTTAAGGGCGCGGGTGAGGTTGGTTGCCTCATCGCTCAAGCGCTGATTGAGCTGTTGCAGGCGCTCCAGTTCCTTGCCGAGGGAGAACCGCTCGCGTGCTTCCTGTTGATAGCTCTCTTCCACACGTTTCTCGAACGACTGGATGCGCTCTTTAAGCGGGTTGAGCAACTGCCCCAACTGCTGCTGGCTGGTCTCCGCGAAACGCTGCTCACGCTCATCGAAAATTTTCCCTGCCAACTCGGCAAACTGCGCGCGAAGTTCATCCCGCGAGCCCTGCAGGTCATTCAGGCGTTGCTGGTGGCTCTCTTGCTGCTCACGCAGTTCGGCGTTGAGTGACGCGCACTGCGAATCCAGGCGACGTAATTCGACTTCCTTGTTGCTGCGCTCCTGCGCCCAGTCTGCCTGTGCCTGACGCGCCGCGTCATGTTGCTGGCGCAGCAACTCCACCTCACGGCGCAACGCTGCAAGATCCGCCTGTTTGACGGCATTGGCCTGGCCCAGATCGCTGATTTCATCGCGGCAAGCATCGAGCTGCGCGTTAAGCCCGTCCTGAGCCATCTGCGCGTTGCTCAAGCGCTCGTCGAGCAACGCCGACTCTGCCTCTTGCAACGTCACGCGGCGCTGCAGTTGCCACGCCAGCGCCAGCAGCGGCACCGCCGCCGCACCCAATCCCAGCAACAGGCTGGTGAGGTCCAAAGCCATCAACATTTCCCGACTCCACAATTCATGCTGGCGGCATTATGCGCAGAAGCGGACATGAATTCAGATTCCGATTCAGTGATCGAGGCGTGAAAGCAATGAGAAATGAGCGGCGAGAAAGAAAGCGTCGTTCAGCTTCGCAAAGGCGCGGACTAGAGCAACCCAATGGGACAATCCACAGAACCTGTGGATAACTCAGTGGACAACGCCCCTTTAACCCCCGCAAACGCAGGTAGAATGGGGCCTGCGTTCAAACTGACGATTTTTTCACCAACAAAAAAAAGCGATGCTTTTCATTGACTTAATAAATCGTTGCCTGAAATCAGCCTCTTACGAGCGAATATGACAGTAAGATGGCAGCTAAACGCGTTAATGTGCACAAGTCAATTCCCCATCGCTATAAGCGACGCTTCGAGCAGCGTCAGTCGTATCTTAACCCTCGAAAATGCGGCAAATAGCCACCTAAGCACTGCGCATCGCGACGCTTTTTTTAACAGCGCCCTTCCCTTCGGCTGTCAAATCCGTTAGCATCGCCGCCGTTAGTACCAAGCTGAAAGTCAATTCTGATCGAACAAATCCCCCAGCCATGATTTGCTGCTGAGCAATCAGACTGAAAAAAGGGATCGATCACCTCGATGGTTTCCAGACATGAACTTGCACAGCCTGACGAATAGTCGCAGGTGTGAAAAAGCGTTCATGGCCTGCTCAAACCAGCCTGCAAATTGATCAGGATCTTCACCCCGAGCATCGAACCTTTGCTCCTGTTGTGTCGCCTGCCCTCCTAAGTACCTACCAGTCAGCCCAGCGCCACATGATAACCGCGCTTCAACTGGCTGCTTTTGTTCCAGACAGGTTCTGCGCCCTACCCTGACTCGCATTCGAGCATCGGTCCGCGTTTACTGGAACGTTTTTATTTTGCACGCCTCTTATTGCGTGTCGATTCAGGAAACACCATTACATGACTACTCATATTCAGACTCAAAACGCTATTCGTACCCTTACAAACGCCTTCGCACCGATGGACTGCCTGATCATGGCGGCCCGTAAAGGCTGCTTCAGCTTCACCATCGTCAACGAACACGGTATCGCGCGCCACAGCGAGCGCCTGTATCCCGATCAGTACTCCAGCGCCGAACCGCTGCAGGCCGTGATCGAGCGCACGCGTCAGGCACTGACAGCCTGATACCGTTCGTCGGCTGAAAAAATCGGGCACCCGAGCCTCACCCTTAAACGGTGGGGCTTTTTTGTGTCTGTTTTCCTTATGGAAAAGTGTGCAGCCTAATCGCTGGGCGACCTATGGCGCGCGATGCAAATCGGGAAATATTTTAAAAACAGCCCTTTACACCGTAAATATGACACTACACTTCAAGTCAAGCGGTCTGAGCCGCTTCCGGTGGGCCCAACCCAGATCACCGCTGCCAAGCACCAGGGCCCACCGGCTCATTCACTTCCCGAGGGTGTTATGGGAATCGCCGCCAGTGACCTGTGCCGTCATGTGATCCGCCCTACGCTGATCTATCTCGGCCGCCATCATCCCAGAGCAGAATCATTCCTGCTTGCGGTTGCCGCCAGCCAGTCCGCACTGGGCGCAGAACTCGACACCCAGCGGGGGCACGGCCTCTACAGCATCTCCGACACCCTTCACCACAAAGTCTGGGACGAATACCTGGCGAAGGACCCCGACCTCGCCAGCCTGGTCAGAGGGCTGGCCAGCCAGCACGCCTTTCTGAGTGGTCCGGACCTGGAACTCACCGTCAACCTGCGTTACTCCACCGCGATTGCCTGGCTGATGGTCGAGGCCAGCCATCTCTCGTTGCCTGCCGAAGATGATTTGCTGGGGATGGCCCGAATTTGGCGCCGGATATTTCAGCCCCAGGGTCGCCTCCAGGATTTCACGACGGCTTGGCAAACTACAGTTCGCCCCCTGTTTCAGGCCGAACCGGCCATTTTGTGACTTTGCGGTTTCGCTGACGTTCGCAGCAATTCTTCCGGATTGTCCTACAAGAACTGCTCTATCTCGGGTGATCCAGCCTATAGCGCGTTATGAAAAATATTGGTAATTTCCGCGCGGTGATCAACAAGGAGTTCTAACAATGAAAAAAACAATGATCAAATCCAGCCTCAGTCTCGCCATTACACTCGCCTCCACCCAGATTTTCGCATCCGGTTTCGCCCTTAACGAACAAAGCATCAGTGGTATGGGGACCGGCTATGCGGGCCGTTCCTCCTCGGCCGATGATGCCAGCACCGTTTACGGCAACCCGGCCGGCATGTCGCGCCTCAAACGCCAGCAAGTGACTGTGGGCGTTGCCGCGATCGACGCCAAGACTGACATCTCCGATACAAGCGGCAGAAGCAGCGGCACCAACAAAGGCGACATGGTTCCGTTCATCGCTGTGCCAATGGGTTTCTACGTTAACCCTGTCGATGAACACTGGGCCTTCGGCCTGGGCGTTTACGCCCCGTTCGGTCTGGTCACCGACTACGAAAGCAGCTTCCAGGGCCGTAACTTCGGCAGCAAGAGCATCGTTAAAGTCGTCACCTTCCAGCCAACGATCAGCTACGCGTTCAACGACAAGGTGTCGATCGGTTTTGGTCCGACCATCAACCGCATCTCCGGTGCTCTGGAATCGAACCCGAACCTGAGCGGCATCACCGCTCCAATCACCGGTCGTCCAGCGGGCGACGGTCGCGTTCAGGTCAAAGGCGACGACGTCGGCTATGGCTTCAACGCCGGTATCCTCGTGCAGGCGACCGACACTACGAGCGTGGGCCTGACGTATCACTCGAAAGTCACCTACAAGCTTGATGGCCACACTGAGGTCACTCCCGGTGCAGGCGTTCCTCCAGCGCTGCTGAGTGCAGGGCGTTATGACGCCAAGCTCAGCCTGGACACGCCAGAGTCGGTCGACTTCTCGGTCACGCAGTCGATGAACGATGCGTGGAAGGTCTATGCGGGCGCGACCTGGACTCGCTGGAGTCGTCTGGAAGACATCACCGTCAAGAACTCCGGCGTGAGCGGTGGTGCTCTGGCACCTCGTCTGTTCGGCACCATCACTGAGGAGCAAAACTGGCACGACACCTGGGCTTACGCCATCGGTACCTCTTACCAGTTGAATAAGCAGTGGGTGCTGCGTACCGGCCTGTCGTTCGACCAGTCGCCTACCAACAACGAGAACCGCTCGCCACGTATCCCGAGTGGCGATCGTACAATCTTCAGCCTGGGCGCCGGCTACAACCTGTCTGACGACCTCACGATCGATGTTGCTTACTCCTACCTGAAAGAAGAAGACGTCAAGGTTCGCAACGTCAGCCCACTGGGTCAGACGTACAACGCCAAGTATGAAAACAGCGCCAACGGCTTCGGCCTGGGCCTGACTTACCGCTTCTGATGCAGTCGGCGGGACCGGCAGATCACCGGTTCGCCAGACAGAAAACCCCGCAGCCAGCAATGGCTGCGGGGTTTTTCGTTATGGAGGGGACAAACCTGTCGCTTGAGAATCAGGGCCTGGACGCGATCGCTTTCTCGATTGCCGAAATCAGCTGCGGATCGTCCGGCGTGGTTGTGCTCGGAAAACTGGCGACGACGTTGCCTTTGCGGTCCACCACATACTTGTAGAAATTCCAGCGCGGCGCATTGCTCTGTTCTGCGAGCACCTTGAACAGATTGATCGCATCGGATCCCCGAACCGGCTGGGGCTCGGTCATGGTGAACGTCACACCATAATTGACATAGCAGACCTTGGCGGTTTCAGCGGCGTCGTTGGACTCCTGCTTGAAGTCGTCAGAAGGCACGCCGAGCACCTCCAGCCCTTGGCCCTTGAAGCGTTGATTGAGGGCTTCCAGGCCTTTGAACTGCGGCGCGAAGCCACAGAAACTCGCGGTATTGACCACCACCATCGGTTTGCCGGCGAATTGTTTACACAGGTCGATATCCTGCTTCGCCCGCAGCTTGGGCAAGTCACCTTGCAACAACGGCGGGCAGTCGGCCGCCATCGCAGCGCCGCTGATGGCGAACATTAGAAGAGGAAGGCAGATCCAGCGAGTTCTCATGGTGGCGTCCATTCAAGGCAGGAAGTTCGTCCCACGCTACTCCCTGCCATCGCGGCTGCCTAGCCGGTCGTATGATTTACACGACACACCGACCTGTGACCTCCCTGCAGGAGCGACTCGCGCCTAGAGGCATTGCATTGAGCAGAATCCAGATCAAACCGACAACGCCAACACCACCAGAACCAGCACCTCAAGCAGCTCCAGCGTCGCGCCGGCGGTATCTCCGGTGCTGCCGCCCAGACGCCTGAGCATCAGTCGCCGCAGCCAGAAAAAGCCAGCGGTCGCCGCCAGCACTGCTGCAACACCTGCCCAGCCGGCGATCAGCACACACGCGGTGGCAGTGATCCCCAACACCTTGAAACCCAGCGGCCGCGGCAGGTGCTCGGCCAATGCCTGGCCCAGCCCGCCCGCGCGCACGTAAGGCGTGTTGAGGAACAATCCCAGCATCGCCGCCCGGCCGATGACCGGCGCCAGCAGCAATCCCACACTGTGACGACTCTCGATCAACGCTAGCAGCGCCGTGAATTTCAACAGCAGCACGATCACCAGCGTCACCACCGCGATCGGCCCGCTGCGAGGGTCTTTCATGATCGTCAGGGTCCGCTCTCGGTCGCCGAATCCACCGAGCCAGGCGTCGGCACTGTCCGCTAGCCCATCCAGGTGTAGACCGCCGCTCAACAACACCCAGGCAGCCAGCAACAAGGCAGCGTGCAGAAACAGGGGTGCGCCGTGGAGCAGCAGATTCAGCGCCATCAGCATGGAACCGAATAGCACGCCCACGGCGGGATAGAACAGGAGTGATCGGCCCAGCTCTTGGGGCGTTGGCATGCCCGGCAAACGAATCGGCAAGCTGCTGAGGAATTGCAAGGCGATCCAGAACGGCAGCATCTAGACCTCCGTCAACGAGCCGTCAGCTGCAACATTCAAGCTGAACAACCCACCATGACCCACGATCACTTGCAGCAGCTGTTCACGAGGCAACCCTCGGGCCTGAGCCAGCAACAGGCGCATCACCCCGCCGTGACTGACCACCAGAAGGCGCTCGCCCTCATGGCTGCGCTGCAACCGCTCCACCGAACCCAGAACCCGTTCGGAAAAGGCCAACACGGGTTCGCCATTGGGCGGCGTGAAGGTGTAGGGATTTTCCCAAAAACGGCCGAGCCCCTCGGCGTCTGTCTCCATCAATTGCGCGGTGCCAATCCCTTCCCAGTCGCCAAAATGCAGCTCCTGCAGATCGCTTTCCAGATGCAAAGGCAACGACAGCCGCGCCGACAGCTCTTCAGCAAACCGCGCGCAACGTTGCAGTGGCGAACTCACGATACGATCCCAGGGCCCCGCCTCGCTCACTGCGGCACGCATCTGCTGCCAGCCGAGGTCGGTCAGGGCATCATCGAGACTGCCACGCAGACCGCCGCCGAGCACGGTTTCGCCGTGACGAAGCAGGTCAAGACGCAAGGTCATGCCGGACGGTCCGCCACGGCCGCTTCAGCGAAGGTCGCCATGCCGTTGTGCAGCTCGCAGGCCAGTCGCAGCAACGGCACGGCCAGCGCAGCGCCACTGCCCTCGCCCAGGCGCAAACCCAGTTCCAGCAGCGGCTCGGCCTGCAACGTTTCAAGCACGTGGCGATGGCCTGGCTCGGCGCCACGGTGACCGAAGAACAACCACTGACGACACGAAGGATTGATACGCACCGCCACCAGCGCGGCCACCGTGCAGATAAAACCGTCCACCAGCACGGCAATGCCTTCCTGCGCGCACGCCAGATACGCGCCCACCAGCGCCGCCATTTCGAAGCCGCCCAACGCGCGCAGGCTGCCCAGCGCGTCACCGGCCTGTTCGGCGTGCAGTTGGAGCGCCTGCTCGATCACCTTCGCCTTGTGATGGATGCCCTGCGCATCAAGCCCTGTACCCGGCCCGACCAGCAACGGGGCCGGGCAATTGAGCAGCGAGCACGCCACCGCGCTGGCCGCCGTGGTGTTGCCGATGCCCATTTCGCCGCCGATGAACAACTCGGTGCCGGCCGCCTTGGCGCGAAGTACGCTGTCGCGACCGCCCGCCAGCGCGGCCTCCAGTTGCGCCTGGGTCATCGCCGGTCCTTTGGCGAAATTGGCGGTGCCCGCTCCCAGATTGAGATGGCGGACACCCGGCAGGTTCAGCGGCGACACCGTGCCGAGATCCACCACATCCAGTTGCGCGGACAGTTGCCGGGCCAGCACGCTGATCGCCGCGCCGCCCATGATGAAGTTGTGCAGCATTTGCCCGGTGACGGCTTGGGGATAGGCCGAAACACCTTCAGCAACCACGCCATGATCCCCGGCAAAAATGGCGATCCAGACGTTGCCGACGCTCGGTTTCACTCGACCTTGCAGACCGGCCAGTTGCACGGCCACCGCTTCCAGCTGGCCCAGTGAACCGGTCGGTTTGGTCAATTGCTGCTGTCGGGCCAGCGCCTGCTCGCGGCTGTGTTCGTCGACTTCTCGTGCGGGGGCGAGCCACCAGGCATTACTCATAGTGCGGATCCTTTCAGGGTCATGGGCAGTCCGGCGACGGTGAATACCACGCGCTGGCAATGCTCGGCCAACGCCTGATGCAACCCGCCGGCTTCATCGACATAACGACGGGTCAGCTTACCGAGAGGCACGACGCCCAGCCCGGTTTCGTTGCTGACGAAAATGATTTCGCCGGGCAATTCAGCCAGGCAATCGAGTAGAGATTCGCGCTCCTGCGCCAGTCGCTGCGGATCATCCAGCATCAGCAGATTGGTCAGCCACAGGGTCAGACAGTCCACCAACAGGCAACGGTCAGGCCCCGCGCTTTCCTTTAATACACGTGCCAGCTCAACCGGTTCTTCGATCAGCCCCCAGTGGTCCGGACGGCGCTGACGGTGCAGCGCCACGCGTTGGTTCATTTCACCGTCCAGCGGTTGACTGGTGGCGATGTACATCACCTCAAGTCCGCTGTCGCTGGCGAGTTTTTCCGCCAGCCGACTCTTGCCGGATCGCGCCCCACCCAGAATCAATTGCAGCATCAGGCTGGCTCCAGTCCGCAGAGTTCACGCAGCAACGGGCCATCCAGGTGCTTCTCCACCAGGTCGGCCAATCGGTCGATGTCGCGCTCGCGCAAGGCGTGGTAGTCCACCGTCTGAACGTTCTGCAGACCGGCCCAGCGCAGCAGCGCACTGCTCGACGCCGGGTTTTCGAACAGTCCGTGTAGATAGGTGCCCAGTACCTGGCCATCGGCACTGCGTGCGCCGTCGCAACGACCATCGCCGAGCTGCACCAGCGGGTTCTCCAGCGCAGGCCCTGTCGTCACGCCCGCATGAATTTCATAACCGCTGACGTCCGCGTCTTCCAGCGTCAGACGGCCGCGCACGTTGCACAGTTGTTTTTCCTGCTCCAACACCGTACTCATGGCCAGCAATCCCAGACCGGGGCTTGACCCCGCTGCGCCCTCGAGGCCCAGCGGATCGTGCAGTTCCTCACCCAGCATCTGCAGCCCGCCGCAAATGCCCAGCACTTTGCCGCCGTAACGCAAGTGACGGCTGATCGCCGTGTCCCACCCGTTATTACGCAAGTAGGTCAGGTCGCTGCGCACGCTCTTGGAACCCGGCAGGATGATCAGGTCCGCCGCCGGAATCGGCTGGCCGGGCCCGACAAATTGCAGGTTCACTTGCGGGTGCAGGCGCAGCGGGTCGAAATCGGTGTGATTGCTGATGCGCGGCAGGACGGGCACGACGACGTTGAGCACCTGTTCGGCCTTGTCGGTCTGGCGCTGATCCAGACCGTCTTCAGCCTCAAGGTGCAAATCCATCACGTACGGCAACACACCCACCACCGGTTTGCCGGTGCGCTGTTCCAGCCAGTCGAGGCCCGGTTGCAATAACGCGATGTCCCCGCGGAAACGGTTGATGACGAAGCCTTTCACCCGCGCCTGCTCGCTGGGCGACAGCAGCTCCAGCGTGCCGACCAGATGGGCGAAGACGCCACCGCGATTGATGTCGGCCACCAGCAGGACCGGACAATCCACAGCTTCGGCGAAGCCCATGTTGGCGATGTCACCCGCACGCAGATTGATTTCGGCCGGCGAGCCCGCGCCCTCCACCATCACCACCGGCCACTGTTCGCTCAGCCGTTGATGCGACGCCAGCACCGCTTTCATCGCGATTGCTTTGTAATCGTGATACGCCACGGCGTTCATGGTGGTCACCGCGCGACCGTGAATGATCACTTGTGCGCCGGTGTCGCTGTTGGGTTTGAGCAGGACCGGGTTCATGTCGGTGTGCGGTTCAAGGTGACAGGCCTGGGCCTGCACGGCTTGGGCACGCCCGATCTCGCCGCCGTCTGCGGTGACCGCGCTGTTGAGCGCCATGTTCTGCGGCTTGAACGGCACGGTGCGCACACCCTGACGCGTCAGCCAGCGGCACAGCGCGGTCACCAGCGTGCTCTTGCCGGCATCCGACGTGGTGCCCTGCACCATCAGGGTCTTGCCGGTTTTCGGAGTGTTCATGCACGCTCCCGGGAAAATTCGCTCAAGGCCTTTTCCAGTCGCAGCCAGTCGGCCTCGTCCCGGGGCAGGCCAAACCGCAGGCTGCTGTTGTGCGGCCCGGCGTTCAGAAAGATGCGCAGCAAAATGCCGCGTTGCGCACAGAACTCATGCAGCTCGGCGGCCAGCGGCGTGATCAGCCATTGAAACAGCGCGCAGCCGCCTTGCGGTGCAAAACCGTGATGCGCCAGCAATGCTGCCAGCCTTTGACTGGCCTGCTCCGTTCGCTCGCGCTGCACGCGATGCCCTTTGACGTCGTCCAGACACGCCTGGCCGAGCATCCGCGTCGGCCCGCTGACCGACCATGGGCCGATCTGCCTGGCCAGCACTTTGAGAAAGCGTGACTCGGCAAGCACGAAACCGAGACGCACACCCGCCAGGCCGAAAAATTTACCGAACGAACGCAGCACGATCAGCCCGGGGCGCTGGGTTTCAGCCGCCAGACTCAACTGTGGCGTGTTGTCCATGAACGCTTCGTCCACCACCAGCCAGCCGCCGCGCTGCGCCAGCTTTGCGTGCCATTCCAGCAAACGCTCCGGTGTCAGGCTCAGGCCCGTGGGGTTGTTCGGGTTGACGACCACCAGCACGTCGAGGGCGTCAATGAAACGCTCGACCTCATGCTCCAGCACCTCGCGCACCAGAAAGCCGTTGCTGCGCCACGCTTCGGCGTGTTCGGCATAGCACGGCGACAACACACCGACCTTGCCCGCCTGACGCAGACGCGGCAGCGCCTGGATAGCCGCTTGAGAACCCGCGACCGGCAGCAGATCGGGTGCGCCGTAATACAGACGCGCTGCGCTCTCCAGACCGTCATCGGTTTCCGGGAGACGCGCCCACGCCGAGGCGGGGATCGGCGGAATCGGCCAGGCCCACGGAGAGATGCCGCTGGACAGGTCGAGCCAGCCGCCCTCGGCGATGCCGTACTTCGCTACCGCGCCGCGCAGCCGGCCGCCATGCTCAAGCATAGAATTCAGTCCCCAGACAGAGGATCAGCAGCCACAGCCAGACGCCGCGCTGCACCAGTTGCCAACCACGATCAATGGAAGTCGCGTCGGCGGGTGCGCCTTCGCCCAATTGCGGACGCTGATGCAGTTCACCGTGGTAGATCGCCGCACCGCCCAACTCCACACCCAATGCACCGGCGCCCGCCGCCATCACGGGACCGGCGTTCGGGCTGTCCCATTTCGGCGCTTGGGTCCGCCAACAGCGCAAGGCGAGCCGGGTCTTGCCCAATAGCGCGTAGGTCAACGCCACCAGACGCGCAGGAATGTAGTTAAGCAGATCGTCGATCCTGGCCGAGGCCCAGCCGAAACGCTCGAAGCGCTCGTTGCGATAACCCCACATCGCGTCCAGCGTGTTGCTCAGGCGATAGAGGACGACGCCCGGCGCGCCAAGGACCACAAACCAGAAAATGGCTGCGAATACCGCGTCGCTGCCGTTCTCCAGCACCGACTCGGTGGCGGCACGGGCGACTTCGGTGGCGTCCAGTTCAGAGGTCTGGCGACTGACCAGGTAACCCACACGACGGCGGGCTTCTTCCAGATCGTCGCCGCGCAGCGCCTGAGCCACCGGCTCGACATGCTCGCCCAGACTTCTCAAGCCGAGCGCGCAATACAGCGCCGCCACCTCCACCAGCCAGCCGATGTAGGGCAGCCAGCTGAAAAAGGTGATCACCACCGTCAGCGGCACGACGGCGATGAACCAGGCCGTCACACCATGGCTGCGCCAACCGCGACCGCCTGCGTTGAAACGTTGCTCGATGCGCTCGGCATAGCGCCCGAACGCCACCAGCGGGTGGTTTCGTTTTGGCTCACCGAGCAGCGCATCCAGCGCAACCCCGGCGACGCTCAACAACGCCACACTCATGGACTCACTCCCCATTTGTTCTCGTAAACCAGATCCTGCAACGGACGCGCCTGCGCCCAACCTTCCAATACCAGCATCGGCGCCGGATAGAATTCCTTGACCGGCCCCAGGCACAGAATCGCCAAGGTTTTTGAACCACTTGGCATCTCCAGCAATTGGCCGAGGGAAACCGGGTCGAACAGCGACACCCAGCCCATCCCCAGACCCTCGGCCCGGGCTGCCAGCCACAGGTTCTGGATCGCGCAGGACAACGACGCCATGTCCATTTCCGGCAACGTGCGCCGACCGAAAATGTGCTTCTCGCGGTCATCCATCAATGCAGCGACCAGCACTTCGGCGCAATCATTGATGCCTTCGACCTTGAGCCTCATGAAGTCATCGGAGCGCTCGCCCAGTGCCTCGGCGGTTCGAATCCGTTCTTGCTCGACCTGCGCCTGAATGCGGGAACGCAGTTGACGGTCAGTGATGCGGATGAAGCGCCACGGCTGCATCAAACCGACACTAGGGGCCTGATGGGCCGCTTCCAGCAGCCGCGCCAGCAACTCGGGGGCCACCGAGCCACCGCTGAAATGACGCATGTCCCGACGCTCGGCGATGGCCCGGTAAACAGCAGCGCGTTCTTCGTCGCTGAAGGCGTGGTCAGTCATGGCGGCAATCTCGGCCAGTTGGCCCACCGCGGAAATCTGATCTGTGTGAATAACCTGTGGGAGCGAATTCATTCGCGAGAAGTCGGTACAGCCGATACAGAGCCGTAGCCTGTAACACCGTATCGCGAATGAATTCGCTCCCACAGGGCACAGCGTTCCTACACCCAGACCGCGTAAGGGTGGCGATGGAAAGTGTCAGAGCGCTATTCATGGCCGTAAGAGCGCCGCCATCGCCTTAGGATTGGACGGAAAATAAAAATGCACGTACGAGGCCGTCATTCTGCCGTCCCGATACACCGCTTCGGCGCCGCGACCGCCGTTGGGGCTGACGCCTCGGGCGATGGGGGTCAGCTCGGTGCTGGTCAGCGAATGGTGATAGGTGTGGCCGCGCAGCGTGCCTTCCGGCAACTCCACCGCTTGCAACGCCAAGGCAGCCAGACGCTTCTGCATCACAGCCTCGCCGTCGAGCAAACCCACCAGCTCAGCCCGTTGACCGTCGACATCGGTCAGCGCATTCAGCAGGTACAGCATGCCACCACACTCGGCGAGCAATGGCTTGCCTGCGGCGTGATGAGCGCGAATCGCGTTGAGCATCGAGACGTTCTGCCCGAGCGCCACATGATGCAATTCGGGGTATCCGCCAGGCAGATACAGGCTGTCCGCGTCAGGGATCTGCGTGTCCCGAATCGGCGAAAAAAACGACAGTTCAGCGCCCATCGCCCGCAGCACATCCAGGCTCGCGCCATAGGTGAACGCGAAGGCTTCGTCATGGGCGATGGCGATGCGCACGCCCGCCAGCAAGGGCTCGGCCGGCACGAAATCAGGCGCCGAGAATGTCACGGCCGGCGGCAGCGTTGCATCGCAGGTGCTGGCCAACGCATCGGCGGCAGCGTCCAGACGCACGTCCAGATCGTTCAGTTCACTGGCTTGCACCAAGCCCAGATGGCGGCTCGGCAGTTCGATACCGGTTTCCCGCGACAGGGCGCCATACCAACGCAGGCCTTCGGTCAGACTGCCTTCGAGCAATTGGGCATGACGCACCGTGCCGACCCGGTTGGCCAGCACACCGGCGAACGGCAAATCCGGTTGATAACGCGCCAACCCCAAGGCGAGTGCACCAAACGTCTGCGCCATGGCCGTGCCGTCGATGACGCCCAGGACCGGCACGCCAAAATGCCTCGCCAGGTCGGCGCTGGACGGCGTGCCGTCAAACAACCCCATGACCCCTTCAATGAGAATCAGGTCAGCGTCGGCGGCCGCTTCCCACAGCAGACGACGGCTCTCGTCCTCGCCCACCATCCACATGTCCAGTTGGTACACCGGGTTGCCGCTGGCGCGTTCGAGAATCATCGGGTCAAGAAAATCCGGCCCGCATTTGAACACACGGACCTTGCGACCCTGATTGCGATGCAGGCGTGCCAACGCGGCGGTGACGGTGGTCTTGCCCTGACCGGACGCGGGCGCGGCGATCAACACCGCCGGGCATTGCCGAGGCTGACGCTCACTCACAATTCGATGCCCTTCTGCGCCTTGATACCGGCCTGGAATGCATGCTTCACCACGCCGATGTCAGACACGGTGTCGGACAGGTCGATCAACTCCTGCTTGGCGCCACGCCCGGTGATCACAACGTGCTGCATGGGCGGGCGCGCCTGCAGATCGCTGAGCACGCGCTCCAGATCGAGGTAACCGTGCTTGAGGGCGATGTTGAGTTCATCGAGGACCACCAGACCGATGCTCGGGTCGTTGAGCAGTTGCTGCGTGACGGCCCAGGCGGCTTCGGCAGCGGCGATGTCGCGCTGGCGATCCTGAGTTTCCCAGGTAAAGCCTTCGCCCATCACGTGATAGCGCACCTGTTCCGGGAAGCGGCGGAAGAACAGTTCTTCGCCCGTGGCATTGCGGCCCTTGATGAACTGCACCACGCCGCACTGCATGCCGTGGCCCATGGCTCGCGCCAGCATGCCGAAGGCGGAACTGCTTTTGCCCTTGCCGTTGCCGGTCAACACCAGCAGCAGGCCGCATTCATTCGGGGCGCTGGCAATGCGCTCGTCCATCACCGCCTTTTTGCGCAGCATGCGCGCCAGGTGGCGTTCGTCACGTTCAGGGGATTCGCTCATCTCAGCTCTCCGCTTGAGGGCAGGTGTGGCAAACGGAAGGCACAGGCAAAGACTGACAGCAGGCGCCGGGAGCTGAAAACCCGAGCCTGCGCAGAGCATCGCCCTCCGTGATGCTGTTTGAATGGATCAGGCCGGTCTCCGGACTCATGAGTTGAAACACAAGCCACGCGCCTTCCCATGCTCCATGAACACAGTGGCATCGTGCGTGACCTTGACTCATTTACCGTTGCGGAGGCAGCGCCGGGATTGAGCGTGAAATGCGCGCACCGGCTTCCCTGTTTCACCCTGTTGAACGACCGTGGTCGCGGGCACCTGAAACAATCGGCGAAGGTTAGAGGGTTGACTCCAGAGCGTCAATCAAAGCGGCACGCCATGCAGCAATTGAACGAGCGGTTGAACCCACCGCTCAGCCACGTCTCTATTCCTGTACATGCCTTTGCATGACTGCCAGATGCCTCACTGCGAGCAAGCGGAGATCGATCATGTTCAAACTCAGACCCCAGATGGTGGTTTTACTGTTGGTCGCCGGAGGGCTCGCGGCCTGCGGCGAGTCATCCAGGTTGCAGGTTTCGGACGGCACCGGCCCGTCACCCAAGCTTCCCGAACCGAACAAGACCCTTATCCCCACCGTGAACATCGCCCCGGCTGTTGGCTGGGCGGCGGGCGCAAAACCCATCGCCGCACCCGGCACACAAGTCGCGGCGTTCGCGGAGAACCTCGATCACCCTCGTTGGCTGTATGTGTTGCCCAACGGTGACGTACTGGTGGCGGAGACCAACGCGCCGCCCAAGCCTGACGATGGCAAAGGCATTCGCGGCTGGGTCATGAAAAAAGTCATGGGACGGGCGGGCGCAGGCGTTCCCAGCGCCAACCGCATTACGCTGCTGCGTGACAAAGATCACGACGGCGTCGCCGAAACCCGCACCGTGTTCATCGATCACCTCAATTCGCCGTTTGGCATGACCCTGGTCGGCAACAACTTTTATGTCGCCGACACTGACCGCCTGTTGCGCTTCAACTACGAACCGGGCGAGACATCGATCAAGGGCGAACCGCTGAAAGTCACGGACTTGCCGGGCGGCACGATCAATCATCACTGGACCAAGAACGTCATCGCCAGCAAAGACGGCAGCAAGCTGTACGTCACGGTGGGCTCAAACAGCAATGTCGGTGAAAACGGCCTCGACGCGGAAGAAGGCCGCGCAGCAATATGGGAAGTGGACGCTGCCACCGGCAACCACCGCATCTTCGCCTCAGGCCTGCGCAATCCCAACGGCATGGATTGGGACCCGCGCACCGGCAAGTTATGGACCGCCGTCAACGAGCGAGACGAGATCGGCAGCGATCTGGTGCCCGACTACGTAACCTCCGTTCAGGATGGTGCTTTCTATGGCTGGCCCTTCAGTTATTACGGCCAGCACGTGGACATTCGGGTTTCGCCACAGAATCCGGAACTCGTGCAGAAGGCCATTGCGCCTGACTTTGCGGTAGGTCCCCACACCGCCTCGCTGGGCCTGGCCTTCGCGGACGGCAAGTCGTTGCCGGCACCGTTCAACGAAGGCTTGTTCGTCGGCCAGCACGGCTCGTGGAACCGCAAACCTCACAGTGGCTACAAGGTGCTTTTCGTGCCCTTCAAGGACGGCAAGCCAAGCGGAACGCCGGTTGACCTGTTGACCGGCTTCCTCTCCCCCGACGAAAAAGCGCAAGGTCGCCCGGTGGGCGTGGTGAATGACAACAAAGGCGGGGTGTTGGTGGCCGATGACGTCGGCAACAAGATCTGGCGCGTGACGGCGGCACGGACGGTGCAGGCGTCGAACTCAGCGCCATGAGCCGAGAGCGGGTCTGCGTGGCTCATTCCAGGTGTGGGAGCGCCACTTGGGCCAAACCTGTTCTTGCGGAGGTTGAGATCCAGGATCGTTCCAACGCTCTGCGTGGGAATGCCTGCCAGGACGCTCCGCGTCGACGTTGACGCAGAGCGCCAGCCCCTGCGTTACCACGCGGAGCGTGGGAACGATCAGCAAACCTGAGATTTACTGCCGCGCCAGATTCGACGGCGTAATCACACGCTTGGCATTCAGCCAGGCCTTCTGCCAATACGGCTTGTCCAGACTGTCGAGTTTGACAGTGCCACCCGTGGCCGGCGCATGCACGAAGCGCCCTTCTCCCACATAGATCCCGGCATGACTGACGTTCGACCCGCCACCCGTGGCGAAGAACACCAGATCCCCGGTCTGCAACTGGCTGCGATCGATGTCAGGACCACGCAGGTTGATCATGTCGCGGGTCGAGCGCGGCAGCGTAATGCCCGCTGCGCCCTGATACACGTAACCGATCAGACCACTGCAATCAAACCCCGAATCCGGCGTATTGCCGCCCCAGCGATAGGGTGTGCCGACCAGCCCGATGGCACGCAAAAGCACGTCATCCGCGACCGGAGAGGAAAATTGAGAAGGAGCGGATACCACAGGCCTGGAAACGACCTTGGGAGGGGCTGGCGGTGGAGTGCTGGAACAGGCGGCCAGCAATACAGCCAGTGAAGCAACAACCAGGCGAACCGTAAACGACATAAACACAACAACCTTTGCGGGATGCGGCTTACTCTGCCGGGAGCTGGGACTGCGTGCAATCAGGGTTTCCCCGGTTGCACGCCCGGTATTAACGGTGTTGGCGCTTGAGTGTAGTCGAGGTCATCGCGGTTGTGGTTTCCGGAACCTTGGAAGGTGCCATGGCCAGCGCGCGCTTGGCTTCGATGAACGTACGGGCCCAGTAAGCGTCGTCGAGACTGTCGACACGAACGCCACCGCTGCGACGGCTGCTGGAGTGGATGAACTGATCATCGCCCAGGTAGATGCCGGCATGGCTGACGCGACCGCGGCCTGCGGTGCTGAAGAACAGCAGATCGCCCGGCTTGAGGTCGTTACGCTTGACCAGAGGTGCGTCGATGTTGATCATTTCGCGGGAAGAACGCGGCAGGCTCATGCCAGCCTCTTCACGGAACAGGTAACCGATGAAACCGCTGCAATCAAAACCGGACGTGGTCGACGTGCCGCCGAAACGATAGCGGGTACCTATCAACGACTTGCCACGTTCCAGGATGCTGTCTGCCAGTACCGGTAACTGGTAGGGCTTGTTGTCAGCAAACTGAGCCAGTTCGTCTTCGGTGGCGATTTCGTCATCCAGTACGGAAGCCGAATAATCAGCGCGTTTGGCAGCGGTTTGCGCGGTGACAGAATCCTTGAACTGAGGGTTCTGCGACTGCTGTTGCGACGCTGGCATCTGGGCCGCGCAGCCGAACAGCAGCGAAACGAGTGCGAGAGGCACGAGGGGTGCGAAGCGATTTAGCATGGGCACGACCGTGGCTAAGGTGTAAAGAAGCCGAGACTATGCCTTCTATCGTCATCATTTGCAAATTCAATCGAATCAAATGTGACTTACCAGGTCCTCCATCACATCTAAGGCTCTACACCTCAGGAACGCGTCCATGTGAATGGAGTGATCTGTCGACGATGGATTTATCTCGGCGGTAAAGCCTCCCGCGACCCGCGTGCGCAGCATCGGCTCGTGGATATAGGGGAAGCCGGCGGTGGTTCCGATGCTGAGCACAGCGTCAAAGCCTTTCGCCATTTCCTCATACAGCACGTTCAATGCCAGCTCTGGCAGCATCTCTTCGAACAAGACGACCGGCGGTCGCAATACGCCGTGGCAGCGTGCGCATAACGGCGGCAGCGGCCGTTGCAGATGTTCGCTCAACTGCGGATCTTCAGCGCCACACGACTGGCAGTAGAGCGGCGCCAGTTGCCCGTGAATCTCGATCAGCCGTTCTGGCGGACTGCCTGCCGCGCGATGGTAGCCGTCCACGTTCTGCGTCAACACCCAGCACTCAGGCTTGCGCCGTTGCAATTCGGCGATCGCATAATGCGCCGCATTGGGCTGTCCGCCCAGGCAAGCGCTGCCTAACTGTGCAATGTATTTCCAGCACAGCGCAGGATCGCGACGCAGCATCGGACCGGACAACGCCATTTCAATGGGCAGTCCGTCGTCGGTATGACCGTTATAGAGGCCGCCGACGCCACGGTACGTCGGCAATCCGGAATCAGCAGACAGGCCTGCGCCGGTGATGATCAGAATGCGGTTGGCGTGGCGCAGGGCCGCTGCCGTCTGCCGCACCAGGGCGGGGTCGACGACAGACTGCTTCACTGGCCGCTCCCCACTACCAACCCAGCGTTTCTTTAAGGAAGGGGATGGTCAGCTTGCGCTGTGCCTGAAGCGACGCCTGATCAAGCTGCTCCAGCAGATCGAACAGTGCGCTCATGCTGCGTTTGCCACGGGTCAAGATGAAATGACCGACCTCGTCGGTCAGGTGCAATCCGCGGCGCGAGGCGCGCAATTGCAGGGCACGGAGTTTTTCTTCGTCGGAGAGCAGGCGCATCTGGAATACCAGCGCCATGGTGAGTCGCGATTTCAGGTCGGCCAGCTTGACCGGCAGCTCGCGAGGCGAACAGGACGCTGCAATGAGCAAGCGACGACCGCTGTCACGCAGTCGGTTGAACAGGTGAAACAGGGCTTCTTCCCATTCCGGCTTGCCGACCACCGCCTGCAAGTCGTCCAGACAGACCAGTTCGTACTGTTCCAGGTGATCGAACAGCTCGACGCCTTCATCGATGACTTCGGCCATGGGCAAATAAACGGCAGGCTCGCCCATCTGCTCGAAACGCAGACACGCCGCCTGGAGAAGGTGCGTGCGCCCCACTCCCTGCTTGCCCCACAGATAGATCAGGCTTTCGGTCCAGCCGGCCTCGGCTTCGCACAGCCGCTCGACATAGCCGAGTGCAGCGGCATTGGCGCCTGGATAGTAATTGATGAAGGTGGCGTCATCACGCAGACGCACACTCAGGGGCAGCTGAACTGGTTTCATGCTGGCTGAACGGTTCGGTGACAAACCGCCAAGGGGCCTCTGTGTAAAGTGTGCAAAGTTTATACCCGCAAGCCGGGGCGCACAATGCGCCAGACCACCTGCAAAATCAAAGGGTTGCGTCTACACCGGGCCAGGCCGCGGATTACCGGTAAAAGAAAGGCGTTAAATAGTGAAGACAAGGCCACGCTCTCTGACCAGCCGGACCCAAAAACCTGTGGGAGTGATCGTGCTCCCACAAAGGTCTTGAGCGCTCACTCGGCTATTTACAGATCCGGGTCTTCCATCCCGCCATAAATGTCCGAGTCCTTGTAAAGGTCATGGACGTGACGCACCAGCACCATGATCACCGCCGCCACTGGCAGCGCCAGCAAGATGCCGGTGAAGCCGAACAGCTCGCCGCCGGCCAGAATCGCGAAGATCACCGCCACCGGATGCAGTCCGATGCGATCGCCGACCAGCAGCGGTGTCAGCACCATGCCTTCCAGCGCCTGACCGACCATGAACACCGCCACAATACCCAGCATCGGATACAGGTCGCCGCCAAACTGAAAGAAGCCCGCCAGAATGGCCGAGCCGATGCCGATCACGAAGCCCATGTACGGCACGATCGCCGCCAGTCCCGCGATGACCCCGATCAGCAGCCCCAACTCAAGGCCGACCAGCATCAGACCCGCCGCATAGATCACACCCAGCGCCACCATCACCAGCAACTGTCCGCGAATGAACGCGCCGAGCACTTCGTGACACTCGTCGGCCAGTGCAACGATCTTCTTCTCTTGATGACGCGGCAACAGGCTGCGCACCTTCGCCATCATCACGTCCCAGTCGCGCAGCAAGTAGAAGCAGACCACCGGAATCAGCACCAGGTTGGTCAACCAGCCGATCAGCGCCAGCGTGGACGTCGTGGCTTGCGCCAGCACGATGCCAACGATATCGCCGGTCTGGCCCATGTGCTCGGAAATCGCCGCCTTGACCTTGTCAAACTTCCAGAACCCGTCCGCCAGCCCCAGCTTGGCCTGCGTCCAAGGCAATGCCGTGTGCTGCAACCAGTCGAGAATCTGCGGCGCCAGTTCGTACAAGCGATACAACTGCTTGGCGAGCATCGGCACCAGTACCAGCAGCAAGCCCATGAAGATCAGCGTGAACAGGACAAACACCGTCACCACGCTGAGCGTGCGCGACATCTTCAGTTTTTCCAGCCGATCCGCCAGGGGATCGCCCATGTACGCCAGCAACAGCGCCACCAGAAACGGCGTCAGGATGGCGTGCAGCAACCAGACGAACAGGCACAGCAGAATGACTCCGCCCAGCCAGAACCAACGACGCGTATCAGTCATTACTGCCCCTTAACCCAGGATGATTGGCTTCGTGCAACGTCGCTATGAACACATTCACCAGCGGAAGTGCAGTGTCTGTGCAGCAGGTTGTTGCGGCGCAGGCGCGGGAGCCGTGCCTGGCGCAACGCCCGGAGCAGGCACTTGTCCGGCGTCGACCGGCGCACTGGCGACTTCACCGGCCGGCACTTCCTGCAACTTGGCCAGCGACAATTGCGAACGTAGCTGATCCGGACTGCCGCTCACATCGAACACCACACGGTCCGCGTCCACTGATTTCAAACGACCCCCGAAAGGCTCCAGCAAGCGACCCAGTTGAGCGTAACGCTCCAGGTTCATGCCCTGAACTTCCAGCGCCATGCTCGACGACGCCCCCGGCTTGACCACAAACCGTGGCGCCAGACGCTGACTCACGGACAGCAGGACGGCATCGGCAAGCTCAGCCGAACTGGCGCCGGTCGCACTGCCTTGCTCCATCTTGTCGCCCAGCCACAAGTGCCATTTACCCTGCCATTGCCCGCCGTTTTCCTGCGCATGAACGGCCAGAATCGCATCGGAGCCATAACGCTCGGACGCTTGCTTCAGCGCAGTGACGTCATTGCCATCCAGGGTCTTGGCGTTGCCGATCCCTTGCTCACCCAGATCAGCCAGAGGCAGACGCAGAGGCAAGCCACGGTGCTGCGCGGCTCGGCGCAGCGGCTCGGCCGAAGCCTGACCGTCGCCGACCAGGTTCGCACCGTCGGTTGCATCGTTCAGCCACCACGCCATGATCACCGGGCGGTTGGAGCCCCAGAGCGACAACCCTGCCTGACGCAAGGCGCGATCGGTGCTCGCCGGGTCGAAATCCACCTGCAGCGACTCGGGCGGCCCTGCGTCATAACCGTACTGACTGATGATTTGCTGTGGATCCTTGCGCACTGCAGCAAGGCCCGGACCTTGAGCGGCCTTCGGGTCACCGGTCAGACGACCGACCAGCGTTTCAAGCGCGGCCTGCGTCGCCCGGGTTTTCTCGTCCGGGGTCTGTCCGCTGACGGGCTCGCGCACCTGATAGAGGTTGTTCACCGTTTCGGCCAGGGCCGGCAGACTCATGAGGGACAGACAGCCTACGAACAGGCAGTTTTTCAGGCGCATAGAAGATTCCCAAACGAAGCGTATTAATAGCTGCATAAATGTGACTGGCTCGACTCAGACCGCACGGCGGCACAAATCGCTCACTCTGGCGATGAAGTTACACCTTTTATAGCTGCCGACGAACGGCGAAACCCTGAACAGGCGCGTTATTTTTTCTTCATGATGGCCCTGCCCGTCGGCCCAAGGATGGCCGCTTTGGCCCAACCCTGATAAAATCGCGCGCCTTCGCAGACCGGCGATGACATGGCCCCGCGCCGTTCCAACTCGGTCGTTACCCCGAATCCCCCCTAAAGGCCTGGATAATGAGCAAGCAACCCTCCCTGAGCTACAAAGACGCCGGTGTAGACATCGACGCCGGTGAAGCATTGGTCGAACGCATCAAGAGCGTCGCCAAGCGCACCAAGCGCCCGGAAGTGATGGGCGGCCTGGGGGGCTTCGGCGCTCTGTGCGAAATCCCGGCCGGCTACAAGCAGCCTGTCCTGGTGTCCGGCACTGACGGCGTTGGCACCAAGCTGCGTCTGGCGCTGAACCTGAACAAGCACGACAGCATCGGCATCGACCTGGTCGCCATGTGCGTCAACGATCTGGTGGTCTGCGGCGCTGAGCCGCTGTTCTTCCTGGACTACTACGCCACCGGCAAACTGAACGTCGACACCGCCGCTCAGGTCGTGACCGGTATTGGCGCGGGCTGCGAACTGGCCGGTTGCTCGCTGGTCGGCGGCGAAACCGCTGAAATGCCAGGCATGTACGAAGGCGAAGACTACGACCTGGCCGGCTTCTGCGTCGGCGTCGTGGAAAAATCCGAAATCATCGACGGCTCGAAAGTCGTGGCGGGCGACGCCCTGATCGCCCTGCCCTCTTCCGGTCCGCACTCCAACGGCTACTCGCTGATCCGCAAGATCATCGAAGTCTCCGGTGCCGACATCGAAACCATCCAGCTGGACGGCAAACCACTGACCGACCTGCTGATGGCGCCGACCCGCATCTACGTCAAGCAACTGCTCAAGCTGATCAAGGACACGGGCGCGGTCAAGGCCATGGCCCACATCACTGGCGGCGGTCTGCTGGACAACATCCCGCGCGTCCTGCCTGAAGGCGCACAAGCGGTGGTCGACGTGGCCAGCTGGACGCGCCCGGCCGTGTTCGACTGGCTGCAGGAAAAAGGCAACGTCGACGAGCATGAGATGCACCGCGTCCTGAACTGCGGCGTCGGCATGGTCATCTGCGTCGCCCAGGAACACGTCGAAGCCTCGCTCAACGCCCTGCGTGAAGCCGGCGAGCAGCCTTGGGTCATCGGCCAGATCGGCGTTGCAGCCGAAGGCGCCGCGCAAGTCGAGCTGAAGAACGTCAAGGCACACTGATGCCCGACGTTGCGATGCCTGACACACCTCAAACGTGTGATGTCGTGGTGCTGCTGTCCGGCACCGGCGGTAACCTGCAAGCGATGATCGACAGCTTTCAGGACAGTTCGAGCCCGGCTCGCATTCGCGCGGTGATTTCCAACCGCGCCGATGCCTACGGGCTGGAGCGCGCCAGGAACGCGGGCATCGAAACCCGCGTTCTCGAACACACTGCCTACGAGGGTCGAGACGCCTTCGATACGGCGCTGATCGAGCTGATCGACTCATTCGCACCGAAGCTGGTGGTACTCGCCGGTTTCATGCGCATTCTCACGCCGGGCTTCGTGCGTCACTACCACGGTCGCCTGCTGAACATTCACCCTTCCCTGCTTCCAGCGTATAAAGGCTTGCACACGCACCAACGCGTGCTTGAGGCGGGCGACACCGTTCACGGCTGCAGCGTGCACTTCGTCACCGAGGAACTCGATGGAGGGCCTCTGGTCGTACAAGCAGTTATTTCGGTAGAGTTGCACGACACGCCTGCCACACTGGCGCAAAGGGTTCACACCCAGGAGCACCTGATTTACCCGCTGGCGATCCGCTGGTTCGCCGAAGGCCGATTGGCCCTGAGCGAACACGGCGCTTCACTGAACGGCCAGCCACTGGGGCCTGGCGGTCATTTGATCCAGGCCACTTAATTTAGCTCTTTCGTCCAAAGACAGGAGATTCTATGCGTCGCGCTTTGCTCTTCGCTTTCGCTCTGTTCGCAATCCCTGCGGTCAATGCGGCAGACCTTCAACCCTTCTCCGCCAGTTACACCGCTGATTTCAAGCAACTCCCGGTCGGTGGCGGCAGCGCCACCCGCAGCCTGGAAAAAAACGCCAACGGCACCTGGACCCTGAGTTTCAAGGCATCGATGATGATCGCCAGCCTGACCGAGGTCAGCACCCTGAAATCCGAAAAGGACACACTGCTGCCGCAGACCTATCACTTTGAACGCGGCGGCCTGGGCAAGAGCAAGACAGTCGACCTGGTGTTCGACTGGCCGACCAAGTTCATCACCGGCACCGACCGTGGCGACGCGGTCAAGATCCCGCTGAACACGGGCATTCTGGACAAGTCCACGTACCAGCTGGCGCTGCAGCACGATGTCGCGGCGGGCAAGAAGAGCATGACGTATCAGGTGGTCGATGGTGACGAGGTCGACACCTATGACTTCCGCGTGCTGGGGACCGAGAAGGTCAACACCAAAGTAGGATCGGTCGATGCCATCAAGGTCGAGCGCGTGCGTGATCCAACGCAGAACAAGCGCATCACCGTGATGTGGTTCGCCAAGGATTACGATTACCTGCTGGTTCGTTTGCAGCAAGTTGAGACCGATGGCAAGGAGTACAACATCATGCTGCAGGATGGCACGGTGAATGGTAAGGCTGTGAAAGGCAGCTGATCCGGATTGTATTGAGTGCTCTGAGAACCCCGCTGATTGGCGGGGTTTTTTATTGGGGTTGGGGTTGGGGTTGGTGATCGCTAGCACGCTCTGCGGGGGAATGCAGGGCAAGACGCTCTGCGTTCAGGTCGACGCGGAACGTCAATTAATGCGTTACCACGCGGAGCGTGGGAACGATCAGAAACCCTCCTCGCTTTTTTTCGTGCATTTACCTTCCGCACGCCGCTCTCACCTCCCGTACGCCGCTCTTAACTGTAGGAGCGTGGCTTGTCCCGCGATCTGCCGGGAACCGGCAGCAAGACCTGTGCATGCGGCGTATCAGGCACAATTGAGTCGCCTGGTTTTGCTACCGCTGCGCGGTAGATCGCGGGCAAGCGCGCTCGTACACGTACCTCGTCAACCTCCCTGATCGTTACCATGCGGAGCGTGGGAATGTAGGGCAAGACGCTCTGCGTTCAGGTCGACGCGGAGCGTCAATTAATGCGTTACCACGCGGAGCGTGGGAACGATCAGAAACGCTCCTCGCTTTTTTTCGTGCATTTACCTTCCGCACGCCGCTCTCACCTCCCGCACGCCGCTCTTAACTGTAGGAGCGTGGCTTGTCCCGCGATCTGCCGGGAACCGGCAGCAAGACCTGTGCATGCGGCGTGTCAGGCACAATTGAGTCGCCTGGTTTTGCTACCGCTGCGCGGTAGATCGCGGGACAAGCCACGCTCCTACACGGGCTGCGTCAACCTGCATGATCAGGCCCACGCTCTGCGGGGGAATGCAGGGCAAGACGCTCTGCGTCCAGGTCGACGCGGAGCGTCAATCAGTGCGTTACCACGCGGAGCGTGGGAACGATCAGAAGAGCTCCTCGCTTTTTTTCGTGCATTTACCTTCCTCACGCCGCTTTCGACTTCCGCACGCCGCTCTTAACTGTAGGAGCGTGGCTTGTCCCGCGATCTGCCGGGAACCGGCAGCAAGACCTGTGCATGCGGCGTATCAGGCACAATTGAATCGCCTGGTTTTGCTACCGCTGCGCGGTAGATCGTCCGGATGCGGCCCAGACACAAGCCACGCTCCTACACGGGATGCGTCAACCTGCATGATCGTTACCACGCGGAGCGTGGGAATGCAGGGCAAGACGCTCTGCGTTCAGGTCGACGCGGAGCGTCAATCAAGTAACCCGCCGCAGGCGGAACAGTTTGGCCGTTAGGCCAAACCTAAAACGTGAGCATCACAGCGATTGAATGAACATACGGATAAAGCATCCCTGCTCACTTCACCTGACAAACGAAAACCGCCAGTTTTGCGGCACCGAACCCTCCCCAAACGAACATGAAACTTTCTTCACCCCCTCCAAACGAGTGCGACAACTCGCCGCATCTCCCTTTAAAACAACCCCTTAGCGATTCTTTCCAAATCAGAAAATAACCTTTACCAAAATCGTCGGTTTACTTAGCAAGCTACCAAAACCTATAAAGGAACCACTGCGACGTCCTGCCGCAGATTTCAAAGAGTCAGGAGTTTTCAATATGACGGTAACTGTTACTGAACGCGACGACGCCCATATCTCTCACGAAAGCATCGCGGATGGCATTCAGATCTGGGATGTTCGCCAGCAAGACCAACTGGTAGGGATGTTTCACCACGAATCGGACGCACAGCGTTACGCAGCAGAGCTCGCAGAGCTGGAAGCCAAGAAGGCAGCGAGCAACTCGCAATAACGGAATCGCGACAAAACAAAACCCGCCTAGGCGGGTTTTGTTGTACTGGGGTTTACCACATCAGATCGTCAGGGATCTTGTACGCAGCGTACGGATCGTCGCCATCCGGCTCCTCCGTCGGCTCACTGAGCAACACGATGCGGCGAGGGTCGCGCTCCTGCACTTTCAGCGCTGCTTCGCGAGGGATCACTTCATACGTGCCACCGTGGTGCACGATCGCCAGCGAGCCGTTACTCAGCTTGCTGCGCATCAGCGCGTTGACCGACAGGCGCTTGACCTTCTTGTCGTCGACGAAGTTGTAGTAATCCTCGGTGGTCAGCTTCGGCAGACGGGTCGCTTCGATCAACTGCTTGACCTGCGCGGCACGGGCTTTTTGCTCGGCCTTTTCTTGCTGCTGCCGGTTCAGTTCCTGGTCACGCCTGGCCTTCTCGGCCATAGCTTCCTGGGCGGCGCGCTGGCTGGCGTCGTCGGCGACAGCCTGGCCTTTGTGCACCAGACGCTGTTCTTTCTGCTTGGTTTTGGCGACCTGTTTGGCCTGCTTTTCGTTGACCAGACCTGCCTTGAGCAACTGGTCACGAAGGGAAATACCCGCCATTTATCTTCTCTCTCTAAATAGTCAACTCAACCGCAGTTGGGCGTGTTCTTTTCCTGACGCTTGGCTTCGCCCCAGAGCGCATCCATCTCTTCGAGGCTGCAATCTTCGATGGGGCGAGCGCTGTCGCGCAAGGCCTGTTCGATAAAACGGAAGCGCCGCTCGAATTTGCCGTTGGCGGCGCGCAAGGCATTTTCCGGATCGACCTTGAGGTGACGGGCCAGATTGACCACGACGAACAGCAGGTCGCCAATCTCTTCCTGGATGCCCTCACTGTCGTTGTCGGCCATCGCTTCGAGGACCTCATCGAGCTCCTCGCGCACCTTGTCGATCACGGGCAACGCGTCTGGCCAGTCAAAACCGACCTGGGCTGCGCGTTTCTGTAACTTGGCCGCCCGCGACAAGGCAGGCAGCACGTTCGGTACATCGTCCAGCAAAGACAACTGCTGCGGAACGCGCGCCTTCTCGGCACGCTCCTCGGCTTTGATCTCTTCCCAGCGGTGCTTGACCTGATCTTCGCTCAGGCGCGGCGTTTCCAGCGGCGCGTACAGATCACCCGTGGGAAACACGTGGGGATGACGGCGAATCAGCTTGCGGGTGATGCCGTCGACCACGCTCTCGAACTCGAACCGCCCTTCTTCCCGCGCCAGCTGGCAGTAATACACCACTTGAAACAGCAGGTCGCCCAGCTCGCCGCGCAGGTCATCGAAGTCCCCGCGCTCGATGGCGTCGGCGACTTCGTAGGCCTCTTCGAGGGTGTGCGGCACGATGGTCGCGTAATTCTGCTTCACGTCCCATGGACAGCCGAATTGCGGGTCGCGCAAGCGGGCCATGAGGTTTAGCAGATCCTGGAGCTTATACATGGGGTTCAACTCATGTCATGCGGCGCTAAAACCAACGTCATCGCGAATGAATTCGCTCCCACAGGAGAAATCCGATCACCTGTGGGAGCGAATTCATTCGCGATGCGCCCGTGCAGACGCCATAAATCGTCAAGGCGTACGATTACGCCGCGTCTCGATGATGTTCGGCAACTGCGAAATCCGCCCCAACAACCGCCCCAGCGCGTCCAGCCCCGGAATCTCGATGGTCAGCGACATGAGTGCGGTGTTGTCTTCCTTGTTCGAGCGGGTGTTGACGGCCAGCACGTTGATGCGTTCGTTGAGCAGCACCTGGGACACGTCACGCAACAGACCGGAACGGTCGTAAGCACGAATAATGATGTCCACCGGATAGGTGAGCACCGGCACCGGGCCCCAGCTGACCTGGATGATCCGCTCGGGCTCACGCCCGCCCAGTTGCAACACCGACGCACAGTCCTGACGGTGAATGCTCACGCCGCGGCCCTGGGTGATGTAACCGACGATGGCATCGCCCGGCAGCGGCTGGCAGCAGCCGGCCATCTGGGTCATCAGGTTGCCGACGCCTTGAATCTGAATATCGCCCCGCTTGCCCGGCTTGTAACCGGAAGCCTTGCGCGGAATCAGTTCCAGTTGCTCGTTGCCACGCTCAGGCTCAACCAGTTGCTGCGCCAGATTGACCAGTTGCGCCAGGCGCAGGTCGCCGGCACCGAGGGCCGCGAACATGTCTTCGGCGGTCTTCATGTTGGCTTTGTCCGCCAACTTGTCGAAGTCCACCTGCGGCAGCGCCAGACGCGCCAGTTCGCGCTCGAGCAAGACTTTGCCGGCCGCGACGTTCTGATCGCGCGCCTGCAGCTTGAACCAGTGGACGATCTTCGCCCGCGCCCGCGAGGTGGTGATGTAACCCAGGTTCGAGTTCAGCCAGTCGCGGCTCGGCGTGCCGTGTTTGCTGGTGATGATCTCGACCTGTTCACCGGTCTGCAGGCTGTAGTTGAGCGGTACGATACGGCCGTTGATCTTCGCGCCACGGCAGTTATGGCCGATTTCGGTGTGTACGCGATAGGCGAAGTCCAGCGGGGTCGCGCCTTTGGGCAGGTCGATGGCGTGGCCGTCCGGGGTAAATACGTAGACCCGGTCAGGCTCGATGTCGACGCGCAGCTGCTCGGCCAGACCGCCGATGTCGCCCAGCTCCTCATGCCACTCCAGCACCTGACGCAGCCACGAGATTTTCTCTTCGTAATGGTTGGAGCTGGATTTGACGTCGGTGCCTTTGTATTTCCAGTGGGCACACACGCCGAGCTCGGCTTCTTCGTGCATGGCGTGGGTGCGGATCTGCACTTCCAGCACCTTGCCCTCCGGGCCGATCACGGCCGTGTGCAGCGAGCGGTAGCCGTTTTCCTTGGGGTTGGCGATGTAGTCGTCAAACTCCTTGGGAATGTGCCGCCACAAGGTGTGGACGATCCCGAGCGCGGTGTAGCAGTCACGCATTTCAGGAACCAGCACCCGCACGGCGCGAACGTCGTAGATCTGGCTGAATTCCAGACCCTTGCGCTGCATTTTGCGCCAGATCGAGTAGATGTGTTTGGCCCGGCCACTGATGTCGGCGGTCACGCCGGTGGCCAACAGTTCGTTTTCAAGCTGACACATCACGTCAGTAATGAAGCGCTCGCGATCAAGGCGACGCTCATGCAGCAGCTTGGCGATCTGCTTGTACTGCTCAGGTTCCAGGTAACGGAAGGACAGGTCCTCCAGTTCCCATTTGATATGACCGATGCCGAGGCGATGCGCGAGTGGCGCATAGATGTCGAAGACTTCCCGGGCCACACGGTTGCGCTTCTCGTCGTCGGTGTTCTTCACGGCGCGGATCGCGCAAGTACGCTCGGCCAGCTTGATCAGCGCGACGCGAACGTCGTCCACCATCGCGACCAGCATTTTGCGCAGGTTTTCGACCTGCGCCTGAGTGCCCAAGACCAGCGATTGACGGGGACTGAGACTGGCGCTGATGGCGGCCATGCGCAGCACGCCGTCGATCAGCTTGGCTACCGTGGGCCCGAAACGCTGGCTGACATCCGGCAATGGAATCTTGCCTTCACGCACGCCCCGATAAATCACGGCCGCAATGAGCGAGTCCTGATCGAGCTTGAGATCGGCCAGAATTTCCGCGATTTCCAGGCCCGTCTGAAAACTCGACGTGCCTTCCGCCCAGAGGTTCTTGGCGGCGTTGTCCTGTTGCTCGGCTTGCCGGGCAAATTCACAGGCTTCTTTCAACGCCTGTCGGTCCACTGCGAGGTCGACGCTGACCACATGATCAAGCCACGCGTCGAGATTGATACTGCCGTCTGTGTTTATCGGCTGGTGTGCTCTCACCTGTACCATGTTGCTTACCTTCCCTACGGCGCGATGAAATGCGCCATCAGTCGCCAGCCTTCTTCAGCGCACACACCTTGCGGGCCATGCAAGATCGCGTGCGCGGGCCAGTCGGATTAAACGAGAATCCCTGTAAGGCACCGGTCCGTTTCCTTGAACCGCACCGCCTCACTTACTCGCTTCAAATAACGCCATCGCCTCGACATGCGCTGTCTGCGGGAACATATCGAGGATTCCGGCACGTTTTAATCGGTAGCCCTGCTTGATCAATTCGACCGTGTCGCGCGCCAAAGTTGCCGGATTGCACGACACATAAAGTAACCGTTCAGCACCCAACGACTTGAGCTTGCCGACCACTTCAAACGCCCCGTCTCGCGGAGGATCGAGCAGCACTGCGCGGAAACCTTCCGCCACCCAAGGCGCCTTGTCCAGCGGCTGCGACAGATCCGCCTGAAAAAACTTCACATTGTGCAAATCATTACTGATTGCGTTGTCGGTTGCACGCTGGACCATGGTCTCAACGCCCTCCACCGCCACCACCTCGCGCGCAATCTGCGCCAGTGGTAGAGCGAAGTTACCAAGCCCGCAGAACAAGTCCAGTACTCGTTCGTCCGGACGCGGTGCGAGCCACTCCAGTGCCTGTCGGATCATCGCGGTATTGACCTGCGCGTTGACCTGCACGAAGTCGCCCGGCCGGTAGGCCAGCTCCAGATTCCAGGGTTCAAGACGAAAACCCAGCTGCGCCGAAGCGTCCACAGGCTGCGGGCCACTTTCGCCGTGCAACCACAGTTGCGCGTCGTGGGTGTCGCAGAAGGCCTTGAGAATGTCGAGGTCCTTGTCGGCCAGCGGCGCGGTATGCCGCAGCAGCACGGCGTTGGCCGAACCGCTGAACAACTCGACGTGCCCCAAGGCTTGTGGCTTGCTCAAACGCCTCAGCATTTCAGGTAACGCAGTCATGATCGGTTGCAAGGCCTGTACCAGCACCGGGCATTGGTCGATGGCGATGATGTCCTGACTGGACGCGGCACGAAATCCGACATCGAGGCGTTTGCCTCTGGCGTCCCAGCGAACGGCGACGCGGGCACGCCGACGGTAGGCGAACTCGTCTCCGGTCAGGGGCGCGGCCCACTCGTCGGGCTCGACACCGGCCACGCGGCTGTACTGCTCCGCGAGCATGCGCTGTTTCAGGGCAAGCTGTTCGTCGTGGGGCATCTGCTGCACGCTGCAACCGCCACAGCGGCCGAAGTGCGGGCACGGTGCCGGACGGCGCAAAGGGCTGGCGGTGAACACACGCTCGGTGCGCGCCTCGACCACTTTGCCGTGGGCGCCAAGCACACGGGCTTCCACCTCTTCGCCGGCCAGAGAGCCCGCCACGAACCAGGTGCGACCCTCGACAAAACCGATGCCGCGGCCGTCGTTGGACAGCCGCTCGATGGTCAGACGTTGTTTTTTACCGGTAGGAACCTGCGTTGTCCGGGTGCCACCGCTGGGCTGGAAACGCAGGCTTTTATCACGCTTGGCCATCAGTTGGGCGCATCGTAGACACCGGTCGACAGGTAACGGTCGCCACGGTCACAGATGATCGCGACCATGACCGCATTCTCGACTTCCCGGGACAGACGCAACATGCCAGCGACGGAACCGCCAGACGACACGCCACAGAAGATGCCTTCTTCACGGGCCAGACGCCGCATGACGTCTTCGGCTTCGCTCTGAGCCATGTCCATGATCCGGTCGACGCGCTCGGCCTGATAGATCTTCGGCAGGTATTCCTGCGGCCAGCGACGAATGCCGGGAATCGCCGAGCCGTCCATGGGCTGCAGGCCGACGATCTGGATGTTCGGGTTTTGTTCCTTCAGGTAACGCGAGGTGCCCATGATGGTGCCGGTGGTGCCCATGGAACTCACGAAGTGAGTGATGGTGCCGCCGGTCTGCCGCCAGATTTCCGGGCCGGTGCCGACGTAGTGAGCTTCCGGATTGTCGCCATTGGCAAACTGATCCAGCACCTTGCCACGGCCTTCGGCCTGCATGCGCTCTGCGAGGTCACGCGCGCCTTCCATGCCCTCTTCCTTGCTGACGAGAATCAGCTCGGCGCCATAGGCGGTCATCGCCGCCTTGCGCTCGGCACTGGAGTTGTCGGGCATGATCAGGACCATGCGATAACCCTTGATCGCCGCAGCCATGGCCAGGGCGATGCCGGTGTTTCCGGAGGTGGCTTCGATCAGGGTATCGCCCGGATGGATCTGTCCACGCAGTTCGGCGCGGGTGATCATCGACAGTGCCGGGCGATCCTTCACGGAGCCGGCCGGGTTATTGCCTTCAAGCTTGAGCAGCAACGTGTTGCTGGTGTTCCCGGCCATGCGTTGCAGACGCACCAGCGGGGTGTTGCCGACGCAATCGGCGATGGTTTGATACTGCAGGGTCATGGCGTGTTCGCGATCCAGACGTGCGGGGGTCGCCTATCATACCGGCAATCGCTCCAAGCCCATATCACGCAAAGTGAGTTGGATATGGCGAAAAGGAATAAGGGTGCTGAAATCTCAAGCCGCGCGCACGTCCCACAGAATCGGGGTACAACCCCGACTCAAACAACCGCTTCGAACTCGCGCGCCGGTAGTCGCATGATCATCCGCAACCCGTGCGCCGTGTTCTCGGCCCACAAGTCGCCGCCCTGAAGCCGCAGCGAGTTGCGCGCGATGCTCAGGCCCAGTCCGAAGCCGCCGTCACCCGGTCGAGCGCCATCAAGGCGAATGAAGGGTGCAAAGATCCGTTCCAGGTCGCTGTCGTCGACACCACCGCCCTGGTCTTCCAGCCACAGCAGCCAGTCGTCACCGTCACGCCGCCCGCCAAGACGCACGATGCCTTCGGGCGGTGAGTGACGTATGGCGTTGCGCAGAATGTTTTCCAGCGCCTGTGCCAAGGTGTTGAGATGGCCGCGCACCCAGCATTGGCTGTCCAGGTCGCACACCAACTGACGAGAAGGCCAGCAGCTTTCGAAACAGGCGTTGTCCACCAGCATGTCCCACAAGGCCAGGACCTCGATGTCCTCATCCGGCAGTTTCTCCCGCTCAGCGTCCAGCCAGGCCAAGTGCAAGGTGTCATCCACCAGCCGACGCATGCCTTCGACTTCACGGCTCAAACGTTCGCGCAACTCAGGGAGGCTTTGTTCGCTGTCACACGCCACACGGAGCCGACTCAGGGGAGTGCGCAACTCGTGGGACAGGTCGCGCAGCAACTGTTGCTGAATCTGCACGGTGGACTGCAAGCGGCTGGCCATGTGATCGAATGCCCGGTTGAGCTCGCCCAGTTCGTCCTGACGCGATGTCATTTGCGCTGACAAGCGGTTGGAGAGGCGGTCGGCACGCCAGGCGTTGGCTTGTTCGCGCAGTTGATTGAGCGGACGAATCAGCAAGCGGTACAGCCCCACGCACAACAGCAGGGTGAACAACGCCGGGATCACCACGCTGGTCAGCATCTGCCAGACCAACGCATATCGCCCCGGCTTGAAGCGCTCGGGCAATTCGATGACCAGACTGCCCGCGCTGGGCAGGTCAGGGAATGGAATCTTCAGCCAGGGCATGGTTTTTTGACGCCTGCTCATGGGCCAGTCGACGCCGCGCATGAACGTCAGACGCTGCATCTGACTGTCATCCAGGGGCACGCTGCTCAGCGAATGCAAGTCACGGCCGATCACCCCGACCCAACCCGGTTCCTGAAGACGGATCTCTTGCAGCCAACGGTCTACTCCGCGCTGGCCGCCTGCACGCCAGGCTTGCTCAGCCTCGGCGGCATAACCGTTGAGCACCTGACGGGCATCCGCCGTCAGGTAGGCGTTCTGGGTTTCGACGTAACGGCCCCAGTACCAACTGAGCCCGATCATCAGCAAGCAGAACCCCACCAGCAGGAAGGCCAGTTTCCAGAACAGCGAGTGCCTGCCCGGCAGGCGTGAACGCTGCTCACGCATCCGGTTCGGCTTCCGTCAGCACATAGCCTTTGCCCCACACCGTGCGCACCTGATGCGCTTCGTAGCCGATGGCCTTGAGTTTGCGACGAATCTGGCTGATGTGCATGTCCAGGCTTCGGTCATGCTGCGCGTAGCCACGCTGCAGGACATGCTGATAAAGGAAGGGCTTGCTGAGCACGTCCTCCGGATTGCGCCACAGGGTTTCCAGCAATCGGTATTCGCTGGGCGTCAGCTGCGCAGCCTTGCGACCGAAGCTGACATCGCACAGGCCCTCGTCGAACCGCAGTTCATCCGGGCGTGGCGCGGCGGCTGCAGCGACCGGGGTGTGAAAGCGACGCTCAAGCTCCACCCGACGCAAGATCGCTTCGATACGGACCCGCAATTCATCGACGCTGAAGGGTTTGGGCAGATAATCGTCCGCCCCGTTGCGAAAACCGGTGATGCGATCGGCTTCGGCCCCAAGCGCGGACATCAGAATGATCGGCATCGTATGGCGACGACGCAGGCGGGACAAAATGTCCAGGCCGTTCATGCCCGGCAGCAGGATGTCCATCAGGATCACGTCGAAGGGCTCACGCTGGGCACGTTCCAGTCCTTCCGCACCGTTCTGGCACCAGGTGACGTGGAAACCGCAACGGCCCAGCGAGTCGTGTACAAACGCACCGAGCACGGGATCGTCCTCGATGGCGAGTATGCTGGGGCGGTGAATGATGGCGGGATTCATTGGCGTCTGCGACTGATTCTCAGGACGCGATTATTCAAGATTGCGCGGCTACCGGCAATGGTGACTGATCGACAAGCGTTGTCAGTGTATTCGCTGACCACCATTTAGCCGGGATTAGCCGCGCGCAAGTGGCTACACTGCGCACATCACCAAAGGCGCTTTGCAGCGAAGAACAGGCAACCATGGCGCAGGTCTTGCTAAACGCCCTGTGTACGTGACTCAAGATTGCCGGAGAAAACAGTGTGCTGACCAAACTGGGCATTAAAGGCCGCGTATTGCTGCTGACCCTGCTCCCGGCCTGCCTCATGGCGGCGCTGCTGGGCGGTTATTTCACCTGGATGCAACTTTCGGAGTTGCAGACCCAGTTGCTCAAGCGCGGCGAAATGATCGCCAACGAGCTGGCCCCGCTCTCTGCCACCGCCCTGGCCAGCAGCGACAAGGCGATGCTCGAACGCATCGCAGGCCAGGTGCTGGAACAGGCCGATGTGCGCGCGGTGTCCTTCCTCGACGCTGACCGCAACCCGCTCGCCCACGCGGGTCCGACCATGATCAATCAGCCGCCGGTCGGCAACAGCACGCACATGCTGCAACGCTCCGACAACGACGCCACGCGCTACCTGATGCCCGTGTTCGGGCGCAATCGCCACCTGACCGGCGACGTCGTTCCGGCCGAGGCCGACCGTTTGCTGGGCTGGGTGGAACTGGAACTGTCCCACAGCGGCACGCTGCTGCGCGGCTATCGCAGCCTGTTTGCCAGCCTGATACTGATCGTTGTCGGGCTAGGCCTGACCGCCAGCCTGGCCTTGCGCATGAGCCGCACCATCAACGGCCCCATTGCGCAGATCAAACAGGTCGTGGCCCAACTGAAGGACGGCAATCTGGAAGCCCGCTTGCCGCCGATGGGCAGCAACGAACTGGACGAACTCGCCTCCGGCATCAACCGCATGGCCGCAACCCTGCAGAATGCGCAGGAAGAACTGCAGCACAACATCGAGCAGGCCACCGAAGACGTTCGCCAGAATCTGGAAACCATCGAGATCCAGAACATCGAGCTGGACCTGGCGCGCAAAGAAGCACTGGAAGCCAGCCGGATCAAGTCCGAATTCCTGGCCAACATGAGTCACGAGATTCGCACGCCGCTCAACGGGATTCTTGGCTTCACTCACCTTTTGCAGAAGAGCGAACTGACGCCGCGCCAGCACGACTACCTGGGCACCATCGAAAAATCCGCCGACAGCCTGCTGAGCATCATCAACGAGATCCTCGACTTTTCGAAGATCGAGGCCGGCAAACTGGTGCTCGACGCGATCCCGTTCAACCTGCGCGACCTGCTGCAAGACACCCTGACCATTCTTGCTCCCGCGGCCCACGCCAAGCAGCTGGAGCTGGTGAGCCTGGTCTATCGCGACACGCCGTTGTCGCTGGTGGGCGACCCGCTGCGACTCAAGCAGATCCTCACCAACCTGGTGAGCAATGCCATCAAATTTACCCGTGAAGGCACCATCGTCGCGCGGGCCATGCTCGAAGACGAGCAGGACGACAAGGTCCAGCTGCGCATCAGCGTGCAGGACACCGGCATCGGCCTGTCCAGCCAGGACGTGCGTGCCCTGTTTCAGGCGTTCAGTCAGGCGGACAATTCGCTGTCGCGTCATTCCGGCGGCACCGGCCTGGGGCTGGTGATTTCCAAGCGGCTGATCGAGCAGATGGGTGGCGAGATCGGCGTGGAAAGCACCCCCGGCGAAGGCTCGGAATTCTGGATCAGCGTGACCTTGCCGAAAACCCGCGACGATCTCGAAGACCTGCCTGCCCCTCCGTTGATGGGTCGCCGCGTGGCGGTACTGGAACATCACGACCTGGCGCGTCAGGCACTGGAACACCAACTGGAAGATTGCGGCCTGCAGCCGATGGTGTTCAACAACCTGGAAAACCTGATCAATGGCGTGACCGTGGTGCATCAGACGCCGCACGCCATCGACATGGCCGTGCTGGGTGTCACTGCCCACGAACTGCCACCCGAGCGTCTGCGTCAGCAGATCTGGGACCTTGAGAACCTGGACTGCAAAGTGCTGGTGCTGTGCCCGACGACGGAGCAGGCGCTCTATCAAGTCTCGGTGCCGGACGCTTACAGCCAGTTGCAGGCCAAGCCGGCGTGTACGCGTAAATTGCGCCGCGCGCTGTCGGAACTGATCAACCCCAAGCAGCTGCGCAACGAGGTGCCCGAACCCCTGTCGAGCCGACCGCCGCGGATTCTCTGTGTCGACGACAACCCGGCCAACCTGTTGCTGGTGCAAACGCTGCTCGAAGACATGGGCGCCAAAGTGCTCGCGGTGGACAGCGGCTATGCCGCCGTTCAGGCGGTGCAGGAAGACACCTTCGATCTGGTGTTGATGGACGTGCAGATGCCCGGCATGGACGGGCGCCAGGCCACCGAGGCGATTCGCAGCTGGGAACTGGAACGTCAGGCGACCTCGCTGCCGATCGTCGCCCTCACCGCCCACGCCATGGCCAACGAGAAGCGTGCGCTGCTGCAGAGCGGCATGGACGACTACCTGACCAAGCCGATCAGCGAGCGTCAGCTGGCACAAGTCGTACTGAAATGGACCGGTCTTGCGCTGCGCAATCAGGCGCCGGAGCGCCACCCTGAAATCAGTCAGGGCAGCGTCAATCTTCAAGTGCTGGATCACGAGGAAGGTTTGCGTCTGGCCGCCGGCAAGGCCGATCTGGCCGCCGACATGCTGGCGATGCTGCTGGCGTCACTGGAAACCGACCGCGAGGCCATTCAGGCCGCACGCGAGGCGGGTGATCATGTGGCCCTGATCGAGCGGGTCCATCGCCTGCACGGCGCGACCCGCTACTGTGGCGTGCCACAACTGCGCGCCGCCTGCCAGCGCAGCGAAACCCTGCTCAAACAGGACTCGCCGGACAGCGACAAAGCGCTCAATGATCTGGAGAAAGCGATCACGCGGCTGGAGATCGAGGCGCGGGTGAGTGCGTGATGTGGGTCAGTGCGCCGTCGAGTCGAAATGGATGAATATCCCGTAAGCGCGCTAGCCCGCGATTCGGTGGTGAATCCAAAACATGTGCGTCAGATGTACCGGCCATTCGCGGGCAAGCGCCTGCAACAGTGATGGGTTGACTGCGAGACTTCTAGAAAGGAACCACGATGCGCACCCTCCTCTACAGCAGCCAGACCTACGACCGTGACAGCTTCCTCTCGGCCGATGCGCCCGCTGACATCGAGTTGCACTTCCAGCCTGCACGGCTGACGCTGGACACGGTCGCCCTTGCGGACCAATACCCGGTGGTCTGCGCGTTTATCAATGACGACCTGAGCGCGCCCGTGCTTGAACGCCTGGCGGCGGGCGGCACGAAACTGATCGCGTTGCGCTCGGCGGGTTTTAACCATGTCGACCTGCCGACCGCCCAACGCCTGGGCCTAAGCGTCGTTCGCGTCCCGGCGTACTCACCCCATGCCGTCGCCGAACACGCCGTGGCCTTGATCCTGTCGCTCAATCGCCACCTGCACCGCGCCTACAACCGCACCCGCGATGGGGATTTCACTCTGCACGGGCTGACCGGGTTCGACCTGGTCGGCAAGACCGTGGGTGTGGTCGGCACCGGGCAGATCGGCGCGACCTTCGCGCGGATCATGTCCGGCTTCGGCTGTCAGTTGCTGGCGTATGACCCCTTCCCCAACCCCCAGGTCGAAGCGCTGGGCGCACGGTATCTGCCGCTGGATCAACTGCTGGCCGAGGCGCAGATCGTCAGCCTGCATTGCCCGCTCAACGAGCACACCCGCCATCTGATCAATCAGACGTCGCTGCAGCGCATGCAACGCGGTGCCATGCTGATCAACACCGGTCGCGGCGCGCTGGTCGATACGCCCGCGCTGATCGAGGCGCTGAAGAGCGGGCAATTGGGTTATCTCGGGCTGGACGTGTACGAGGAAGAAGCGCAACTGTTCTTCGAAGATCGCTCGGACCTGCCGTTGCAGGACGACGTGCTCGCACGCCTGCTGACATTTCCCAACGTGGTGGTGACGGCGCATCAGGCCTTCCTGACCAAAGAAGCACTGGGTGCGATTGCGCAGACGACGCTGGATAACATCATGGGTTGGGCAGCGGGGACTCCGCAAAACAGTGTCTGAACCACTGCTCACCCCAACGAACAACCTTCTGTGAACACGGCACCTGTAGGAGCGAATTCATTCGCGAAACATCTTTCAGGCGACGGTAATGTGTCGACTGTACGGACGTCTCGCGAATGAATTCGCTCCCACAGGCGTTCGTATTTAACCTCACGATGCCAACCGGGCCGCCCACCGGCAGCGGGCATCGGCGATCTAAAGTGTTAGCATGCGCGCCTATTTGGAGACCCCCATGGCAGAACACGATTTTCGCTACAGCATGCTCACCCCGCAACACACCCTGATCGAATGCCGCAGCCTGGCCATCGGCCGCTATCAAGTGACCGGCAACGGCGGCTCGATCAAGCACGACGATGTGCTGCTGGTCACCGTCAAAGGCAGCAAAGACCTGTACATGCGCCTGAACGTGGAAAAAGTCCGTCACCTGATCAACCCACCCGGGCAATGGGTGGCCGTCGCCAATGGTCCGGCGTTCACCGAGCTGGCGATCCATCAGTGGAAGGTCAACTGCAACGGGTGCGGCAAAGAGCAGGACATCGAGTTCATGGTCGACGGCAAGGACGGCAAGAAAGCCTTGAAACCTGCCGCCACCGCGCGCATTGCCGAACTGGGCTGGAAAACCGTCGGTGAGCACCACCTGTGCCCGGCCTGCGCGAAAAAAGCCGCATGAAATCGCGTGTGCTGACCGTGCTCGCGGCCGCCGCGCTGGCGGGTTGTGCAACCGACACCGACGCGCTCAAGCGTGATCACGGTTATGTGCTGGAGTGGATTGGCGAACGTCCGCTGATCGACAACAGCCACTTGACGATGACCCTGGGCAACGATGGCCGCGCCTACGGCAATGCGGGGTGTAACCACTGGTTCGCGTCGTACCGGCTGGAAGGCGACAGCCTTAGCTTCGGCCCGGTGGGCAGCACCCGCAAGCTTTGCGCACCGGCATTGATGGAACAGGAACACCGCTTCCTGGACGCCATGGGCCAGGTTCAGCGGTGGGATGTGTCAGAGGTTGAGCAGCTGCAGCTGTGGCCTGCGCAAGGGTTGCCGCTGCGGTTCTGGCCGGAAGAAGACTAAGCCACGTCACTACGCACACTGTAGGAGCGTGGCTGGTGTCTGGGCCGCATCCGGACGATTGCGGCGGATCAGCCGCTCATCTATCGCCTGACACACCGCAATCGCGGGACAAGCCACGCTCCTACAGTTGAAATACGTGGCCAGCCAGCTCAGCCCTTCCCTTTCAACTCCGCCAGTTTCTGGGCGACGCCTGCGGCGGTCTGTTCGCCCATCAACTGCTCACGGACCTTGCCCTTGTCGTCGATGATGTACGTCACCGGCAGCGCCTCGCTCTTGGGCAGGTCGTATTGCTCGGCCGGGTCCTGCGCCAGCACGGTGAACTTGATGCCCAGCGCATTGCTGGCGGTTTTCAGGTCTTCACCCTGCAGGTTGTCGAAATTGACCCCGAACACGCTGACCTTCTGGCCGCTCATCTGCTCGGAGAGTTTGTTCAGTTCCGGGATTTCCGTGCGGCACGGGCCACACCATTCCGCCCAGTAGTTGACCACCAGCCAATGCTTGTCGACGCGGTCGCTGGCGACCTTCTGACCGTTCTGGTCAGTCCCCAGATCCACGCCACACCCGCTGAGCAATACACTCCCGATAAGCGCTAACGCCGCTGCCAACCGCCTTGCCATGATGCTTGTTCCTTTTAGAGAGACGCGACGCAGACCTGATGTTCGTCCGGGTCGTCACCTATGTAGAATAGCCGCCACCTCACGCAAGATGCGACCTGCAAATGACCGATCTGACGCTTTATCACAACCCGCGCTGCTCCAAATCACGTGGCGCGCTGGAATTGCTTGAAGCCCGTGGCCTGACGCCGACTGTCGTGCGTTATCTCGAAACCCCGCCCAATGCTGCCCAATTGCGTGACCTGCTGGGCAAGCTGGGCATCGGTGCGCGCGATCTGCTGCGCACCGGCGAAGACGAATACAAAACCCTGAACCTGGCAGACGCCAGCCTGAGCGACGATGACGTGATCGCCGCCATGGCCGCGCACCCCAAGCTGATCGAGCGCCCGATCCTGGTCGCAAGCAACAACGCCATGATCGGCCGTCCACCGGAGAAGATCCTGGAGATCCTGCCGTGAGCACGCCCTACATTCTGGTTTTGTTCTACAGCCGCAACGGTTCGACCAGTGAAATGGCCCGCCAGATTGCCCGTGGCGTCGAGATGGGCGGCTTGGAAGCGCGCTTGCGCACGGTGCCGGCGATCTCCACCGAGTGCGAAGCGGTGGCGCCGAGCATTCCGGAAACGGGCGCGTTGTACGCCACGCTCGATGATCTGAAGAACTGCTCCGGCCTGGCGCTGGGCAGTCCGACCCGTTTCGGCAACATGGCGGCGCCGCTCAAGTACTTCCTCGACGGCACCAGCAACCTGTGGCTGACGGGTGCCCTGGTCGGTAAACCGGCCAGCGTATTCACCTCAACCGCCAGCCTGCACGGCGGCCAGGAAACCACGCTGATGTCGATGCTGCTGCCGTTGTTGCACCACGGGATGCTGGTTACCGGCCTGCCTTACAGCGAATCGGCATTGATCGAAACCAGCGGCGGCGGCACGCCGTATGGCGCCAGTCATCACGCAGGCGCCGACGGCAAGCGTCCGCTGGATCAGCACGAAACCACGTTGTGCCGCGCGCTGGGTCAGCGTCTGGCCAAGACCGCGTTGCTGCTGGAGCCGTCGCGTGGCTAAACAGCCCAAGGTACTGCCCGCGCTGGAATGGCTGGAACCTCGCGTCCGCTGGAGCCGGGTCGCTGCCTTGCTGTGCTTTTTCGGGCTGATCGCGCTGCTCGCGGTGTATTACCTCGGGTTCGCCGACCTGCACGGCGCCCGTCCCTGGGTGATCCTGTCGATTGAACTGGTGCCGCTTTTGTTGCTCTCACCGGGGATGATCACCGGCAGCGCACGCGGGCATTCGTGGACCTGTTTCGTGGTGAACCTGTACTTCATCAAGGGTGCGCTGGCGGCCTATGACCCGAACCGCGCGTGGTTTGGCGTGCTGGAAATGCTGGCGAGCCTGGCGGTATTCACCAGCGCGCTGCTGTACGTGCGCTGGCGGTTTCAGTATAACCGCAAGCTGGCCGGCGAAGGCGCCTGACACGTAGCTCTCAACTGTATCGCCGCCCCCCTGTGGGAGCGAGCTTGCTCGCGAAAGGGCCGTGTCTGGCAAAGAAAATGTAATGGGTGCAAGGCCGTCTTCGCGAGCAAGCTCGCTCCCACAGGTCGTGTGTTGCACCTGAAATCTGTTTTTGGAGAGGGCATGCAAGACTACAAATGGCTCAATGAATACTGTTTGAATCGCTTTGGTTCCGCCGCCGCCCTCGAGGCGCATCTGCCGACTCCCGCCACGTCAAAACAGCTCAAGGCCCTGAGCGACGACCGTTATCTGTCGACCATGGCCCTGCGGGTGTTTCGTGCAGGGCTGAAGCACAGCCTGGTGGACGCCAAGTGGCCGGCCTTCGAGCAGGTGTTCTTTGGCTTCGATCCGGAAAAGGTCGTGCTCATGGGCGCCGATCATCTGGAGCGTCTGATGCAGGACGCACGAATCATTCGTCATCTGGGCAAACTCAAGAGCGTGCCGCGCAACGCGCAGTTGATCCTCGACATCGCTCATGAACACGGCAGCTTCGGCAACTTCATCGCCGACTGGCCGGTGACCGACATCGTCGGGCTGTGGCGTTATCTGTTCAAACACGGCAATCAGATGGGCGGACTCTCGGCCGCGCGCTTCCTGCGCATGGTCGGCAAAGACACGTTTATCCCCAGCTACGATGTCGTGGCAGCCCTCAACGCGCAGAACATCGTCGATAAAGTGCCGAGCAGCCAACGAGATCAGGCAGCCGTGCAAGCCGCATTCAACCAGTGGCACGCCGAAAGCGGCCGCCCGTTGTGCCAGATTTCGATGATGCTGTCGTACACGGTCAACCACTGATCTTTTTTTCGTCAGGCAGCGGCGACATCAGATGTAACAAATCGAAGGTCGTATACAATATCCGCTATTCGTCCCTTGCCTGAGTCGCTCGCGTGCCCTTTCTTCTTCCTGACGCCCCCAACCTTGGTGTCGCACCGTCTGCGTCCGAGGTGATTTCAAAGTACCTGCGTGAGTCGATCATTTCCGGCCAGTTCGCCGAAGATGAGCCGATTCGCCAGGACGACATCGCCCGTGTATTCAACGTCAGCAAGATCCCTGTGCGTGAAGCTTTGAAGCGCCTGGAGGCCGAAGGGCTGGTGCAGTTCCAGCGCAACAAGGGTGCAGTGGTCACGCGGATCTCCGAACCGGAACTGGCGCAGATCTTCGAAGTGCGCGTGTTGCTGGAGGTTCAGGCCATTCGGCTGGCCGTGCCGCGGATGACCCAGGCGCAGATCGATCAGGCCACGGCCATCTGCGACGAGTTCGTCGGTGATGACGACATCGGACGCTGGGCAGAGCTGAACTGGGCGTTTCACACCTGCCTCTACGAAGCGGCGCAACGGCCGTTTCTGCTGAACATGATTCGCTCGATCCACGACAAGGTCGAACGTTACCTGCGCGTGCAGATGAGCTTCGACGAGGGCAAGGAACGCGCAGACCAGGAACACCGCGAGATCCTCAACGCCTGTGCCGATCGTGACGTGGACAAAGCCGCGGAACTGATCGAACACCACATCATCGGCGTCTGCCGCGCGCTCTACGCGCACCTTCCCAACGCGGCGCTCAGCGAAATCTGAGTCAGCCGCGACTGTGCCGATTTCGTCATTTTCACCGGCGAAATCGGTCAAGACCCTGCCGTGCTTTAGCGCCAATCTGGATGCCAGTCCTCATCACTCTCCGGGACTCGACGGGCAACACATAACCTGTGGGAGTCAGCTTGCTGACGAATGCGGTGTGTCATTCAACATTGATGTTCCTGATCCACTGCATTCGTCAGCAAGCTGACTCCCACAGGTACACGATCTGCCAGGCAACCGGGGCCATTTCCTCAGCACGCAGGGTGAACCATGAAGCGCATCCAGATCCTCGACTCCCACACCGGCGGCGAACCCACGCGTCTGGTGCTCGACGGTTTTCCTGATCTTGGCAACGGCAGCATGGCGGAACGTCGCCAGCTGCTGGCGAATGAATTCGATGACTGGCGTGCGGCCACGGTGCTGGAACCCCGCGGCAGCGATGTGCTGGTCGGCGCGCTGCTGTGCACGCCGGTGGACCCTGAAGCCTGCGCCGGGGTGATCTTCTTCAACAACACGGGCTATCTGGGCATGTGCGGTCACGGCACCATCGGGCTGGTGGTGTCGCTGGCGCACCTGGGCAAGATCGGCCCCGGCGTTCACCGCATCGAAACCCCGGTCGGGACGGTGCAAGCCACCCTGCATGAAGATCGCTCGGTCAGCGTCAACAACGTGCCGTCGTATCGCTGTCGCAAAAACTTCATCGTCGATGTCCCGGGGATCGGTAACGTCACCGGCGACATCGCCTGGGGCGGCAACTGGTTCTTCCTGATTGCCGATCACGGGTTGAGCGTCACCGGCGACAACCTCGACGCACTCACCGACTACACCTGGAAAGTCCGTCAGGCGCTGGACAGCCAGGGCATCCGTGGCGAAGACGGCGGCCTGATCGACCATATCGAATTGTTTGCCGACGATGACGTGGCCGACAGCCGCAACTTCGTCCTGTGCCCCGGCAAAGCCTACGACCGCTCGCCGTGCGGCACAGGCACCAGCGCCAAACTGGCGTGTCTGGCGGCGGACGGCAAACTGGAACCGGGCGCGATCTGGCAGCAAGCCAGCGTGATCGGCAGCCAGTTCGAGGGCAGCTTCGAATGGCAGCACGGCGAACGCCAGATGGGTGACCGCATCGTGCCGACCATCCGCGGTCGCGCCTACATCAGTGCCGAAGCGACCTTGTTGCTGGACGAGGAAGACCCGTTCGCCTGGGGCATTCGTCCTTGATTCAGGGCGCCAGCATTCAAGGCCAGGCCGCCGATGTGATCATCATCGGCGGCGGCATCATTGGTGCTGCCTGTGCCGATGAACTGGCCAGCCAGGGCCTGCACGTGTGCGTGCTCGATTGCCAGCGACCGGCTGCCACCGCCGCCGGCATGGGCCATCTCGTGGTGCTGGACCACAGCCCCGCCGAGTTGGCGCTGGGCGAGTACTCGGTGCGACTGTGGCGCGAACTGGCGCCGCAGATGCCCGAGAACTGCGCCATGCGCAACAACGGCACGCTGTGGCTGGCCTGCAACGAAGAAGAAATGGCCGAGGCCGAACGCAAGCAGGCCGCGCTGAGTGAGTTCGGTCTGGCGTGCGAATTGATGTCAGGCGCCGCACTGGCAGAGGCCGAGCCTTCGCTGCGTTCCGGCTTGCTGGGCGCCTTGAGAGTGACCGGCGACGGGATTCTGTATGCGCCCAATGCCGCGCGCTGGCTGTTGCAGCGTCAGCCCGAGCGCGTGCATCAGCAGCACGCCGAGGTGGTGGAGGTCCAGGGCAACCGCGTGAAGCTGGCCGATGGTCAGTGGTTGCAGGCCAGCGCCGTGGTCCTTGCCAATGGCATCCATGCCCGCGACTTGTGCCCGGACTTGCCGCTGCAAGCCAAGAAAGGCCATCTGCTGATCACCGACCGCTACCCGATCCAGATCACCCACACGTTGGTCGAACTGGGTTATGTCACCAGCGCGCACAAGGGCAACGGCCCTTCCGTGGCGTTCAACGTGCAACAACGCCCGACCGGTCAGTTGTTCATCGGCTCGTCCCGGCAGTTCGACAATGAAGACCCGGCCATCGACGCCGCGATGCTCGGTCGCATGTTGCGCCGGGCCATGGATTTTCTGCCTGATCTCGGCCAACTGAACGGCATTCGCAGCTGGACCGGGTTTCGCTCGGCGAGCCCTGACGGCCAACCGCTGATTGGCGAGCACCCCGAGCAACCGGGTTTGTGGCTGGCCGTGGGGCATGAAGGTCTGGGCGTCACCACCGCCACCGGCACCGCGAAACTGTTGGCCGCGCAACTGCTGCGCACACCTGCGCCGCTCGACCTCGACGCGTTCCTGCCACAGCGTTTTATCGGAGCCCATGCCCATGCTTGAGTTGAGCATCGACGGTCAGCCGTTGCGCGTTGCCCCAGGCACCACCGTCGCGGCGGCCTTGATGGCCAGCGGCGACCATTGCAGTCGCACGTCGGTCAACGGCCAGCGCCGGGCGCCGTTGTGTGGCATGGGCATCTGCCAGGAATGCCGGGTGACCATCGACGGCCTGCGCCGTCTTGCATGCCAGACCCTTTGCCGCGACGGCATGCACGTAGAGACCCAGCCATGAACCGACCTGTGGACCTGTTGATCATCGGTGCAGGCCCTGCCGGTATGGCGGCCGCTTTAGCGGCGGCACCGAGCGGCATCAGCATCGTCCTGCTCGACGACAACCCGCTGCCTGGCGGACAGATCTGGCGTGACGGCCCGAATGCGCAACTGCCGACCCTGGCGACCGATGTGCGCGCGCAGCTGCAGCACTACAGCAATATTCATCTGCACAGCGGCACCAAGGTGGTCGCACTTGCCGGCCCCAAACGGCTGCTGCTGGAAGACGCCGAACGGGGCTGGGTGCTGGCATACGACAAGCTGATTCTGTGCACGGGCGCTCGCGAGCTGTTGCTGCCCTTTCCTGGCTGGACCTTGCCCGGTGTCACCGGCGCCGGTGGGTTGCAGGCGCTGATCAAGGGCGGCTTGCCAGTGTCGGGTGAACGCATCGTGATCGCGGGCAGCGGGCCCTTGTTGCTGGCTTCGGCTGCGACCGCAAAGAAGAACGGTGCCAAGGTCGTGCGCATCGCCGAGCAGGCGGGACGCCGTGCGGTCAGCGGCTTTGCGATGGGGTTATGGCGATGGCCGAGCAAAGCCCTTCAAGCCCTGACGCTGGCCAGCGGCGCCTATCGACTGTCAGCGCACGTGATTGAAGCCTTGGGCTCGGATCGGCTGGAAGCGGTCCGCGTCCAGACAGGCTCGCGCATTGAAGACATCGCCTGCGACCGGCTCGCGTGTGGTTTCAGTCTGGTGCCAAACACCGAGATGGGCAGCGCACTGGGTTGCGAGGTGCGCAATCGCGCGATCGCGGTGAACGAGTGGCAAGCCACTGGCCTTACCGATCATTACGCGGCCGGAGAATGCACCGGGTTTGGCGGCAGCGAACTGGCGCAGGTCGAAGGCAGGATCGCCGGGCTGGTGGCCGTCGGCAAACAGGACGAAGCGCGGGCACTGTGGCCGGAGCGCCAGCGTTGGCAGCGGTTTGCCGACCGGTTAAATCAGGCGTTCGCCCTAAATCCTGCGCTGAAAAAACTGGCGAAGGCCGACACGCTGATCTGTCGCTGCGAAGACGTGCCCTACGCCGAACTCGCCGACCACAGCGGCTGGAACACCGCCAAACTCAACACCCGCTGCGGCATGGGCGCGTGCCAGGGCCGTATCTGCGCCACCGCCGCGCAAACCCTGTTCGGCTGGGAACCACCCCACCTGCGCCCGCCCTTCAGTCCGGCGCGCATCGCGACGTTGGCGGGTCTGGATGATGCGGGCACAGCGATATAACCCTTGTAGGAGCCGGCTTGGTGCGGGCCGCGTTCGGACGAATACGTGGGGCAGTGGCGAAGGTGTCACCCGACCCGCCGCATTCGCCACCGTCGTAACCTCCGGCAGCTCCCACAGTTGCAGTGCTGGGCTTCGGATTTGCGGCTGCCTCTTCGTCTGTAGTAGCGGTTTGTTGCGGGCTGGCGCCTACAGTGAGTCTCTAGCGCTCCCAATATCGGAACGCATGCCGCATTATCGACCTCGTCCTCCGCTCTGGCCGACCCGCTGTGAACATGATTGACCTGCTCCCCGCCTCTCCTCTGCGTAACCTCGATCAGCTGTTGACCAGCCTGGAAACGGTCGCGCCGCTGTTCGATGCAATCCCGGGAGTGGTGTTTTTCGTCAAGGACGCGCAGGCGCGGTATGCGCTGGTCAACCAGACGCTGGTGCAGCGCTGCGGCCTCAAAGAGAAAAGCCAGGTCGTCGGGCGCACGGCGGAAGACGTCTTTCCGGCGCGCTTCGGGCCGTTGTACACCGCGCAGGATCGACGGGTACTGGCCGATGGCCGACAGCTCAGCGATCAGCTCGAACTGCACCTGTATTACGGCAACCAGCCCATCTGGTGCCTGACCCACAAGATCGCCCTGCGCGATGCCCATGGCACCATCATTGGCCTGGCCGGCATTTCCCGCGACCTGCAAGTGCTGCAATCGCACCCGGCGTATCAGAAGCTGGCCGAGGTCGACGCCCACATCCGCGAGCACTTCGCGCGCCCCATCACCCTCCAGGAACTGACCTCCCTTGCTGGATTGTCGATTGCGCAACTGGAACGTCACTGCAAACGCATCTTTCAGCTCACGCCGAGACAGATGATTCACAAGGCTCGGCTGGGCGAAGCTTCGCGGTTGCTGCGTGAAGACCTGTCGATCACCGAGGTCGCCCTTCGCTGCGGCTACACTGATCACAGCGCGTTCAGTCGGCAGTTCAAGGCATTGACCGGCGTCTCGCCGAGTGAATACCGGGAATCGCAAGGTTGAACTTCGCGCAGTCCGTTATAAGGGTTGAACGTGCATCAATGAAGCACCGCCCCCGGTTTTGCTCCTTTATGTAACACCGTCGTCGTCCCGCACACGCGGGCAACTCCCGCAAGCCGCCGATCCAAAGCCCTTCAGCCATAGTGGCAAAACGGGCACGCACCGTGCATATAAAATATCGTATACGAAATTACTTATCCGGCCGTTCCATTACTTGCATCCACCGAGGCTTCTATGAAAAAGCATGCTGTTGCCGTAGCCCTCCTCGCTGTAATGAGCTCCTCCTTTATCAATGCCGCCTTCGCCGACAAGCTCGATGACATCATCGACTCCGGCAAGCTGCGTTGCGCCGTGACCCTCGATTTCCCGCCGATGGGTTCACGGGACGAGAAGAACAACCCGGTCGGATTTGACGTCGATTACTGCAACGATCTGGCGAAGGTGCTGGGCGTCACGGCTGAAGTGGTCGAAACCCCCTTCCCTGACCGCATCCCTGCACTGGTGTCCGGGCGCGCCGACGTGATCGTCGCCTCCACCTCCGACACGCTGGAACGTGCCAAGACCGTGGCGATGACCATTCCGTACTTCGCCTTCCAGATGGTAGTGCTGACCCGCGACAACACCGGCATCACCAAGTACGAGGACCTCAAAGGCAAGAACGTGGGTAACACCAGCGGCACCTATGAAGCCATCGCGCTGGAAAAAGACCAGAAAGCCTGGGGCAGCGGCACCTTCCGCGCTTACCAGACCCAGAACGACACCATCCTCGCCGTCGCACAGGGCCATATCGATGCAACCGTGGTCACCAACACCGTGGCCGCCGCAACCCTCAAGTCGGGCAAATACAAAGGCCTGAAAGTCGCGGGTAACGCACCGTACGTCATCGACTACGTGTCGCTGGCGGCCAAACGTAATGAATACGGCCTGATCCATTACCTGAACCTGTTCGTCAACCAACAAGTGCGCACCGGCCGTTACGACGAGCTGTGGAAGAAGTGGGTCGGTGATGAAATCAAGCCTGCGAACCTGACCGTGCCGGGGGTTTATTACTGAGGTTCGGGTTGCGCTGAGTGGCGGGATTGGCATTTAACCTGTAGGAGCGTGGCTTGTCCCGCGATTGAGGTGCGTCAGTTTTGATCGTTACCACGCAGAGCGTGGGAACGATCAACAACCTGTGGGAGCGAATTCATTCGCGATATGCCCGTACATTCGACACATGACCGTCGCCTGAAAGATTTTTCGCGAATGAATTCGCTCCCACAGGATCTTCATTGGCCGCAATAACGCGAGTGGCCCCACCCCAATCAAGGAGCCCACGATGTCTGAAGTTTCGTTAAACGGCCGTAGCCTGGTCCCTGGCAGCGCTCAGGGCGAGTTGCTGTATGCCGACGTGGCCTTGAGTTTCTGGGGCGGGGTCGAGCCGTTTACCGGTGAGGTGATCGACCGTCACCACCCTCTCAGCGGCCAGATCATCACCGGCCGCGTGCTGGCGATCCCGAGCGGGCGCGGATCGTGCACCGGCAGCAGCGTGTTGCTGGAACTGATCCTCAATGGCCATGCACCCGCTGCCCTGGTGTTCGAACGGGTCGAAGACATCCTGACCCTCGGCGTGCTGATCGCCGAACAGATGTTCGGGCATTCGATTCCGGTCATCAGTCTCGGTGAAGCCGGTTTTGCGGCGCTGCGCGAGGTGAAATTCGTGCGGGTGGAGGACGCCCAGGTCACCTGTTTCGACAGCCCGCCGCCTGCGCTGCCTGCCGCTCGATCTCCCCGCGCTGCCCACCGTGTCAGCACCCACATCACACTGACCGAACTGGATCAGGGCTTTCTCGACGGCGCCTACGGCAAGGCTGGACAAGTGGCAATGGGCATCATCCTGCGCATGGCCGAACTGCAAGGCGCGACCGAGCTGCTGGACATTACCCAGGCGCATATCGACGGCTGCATTTATACCGGCCCGGCGAGCCTTCGGTTTGCCCGCCAACTGGTTGACTGGGACGCCAAGGTGCGTGTGCCCACCACCCTCAACTCCATCTCCGTAGACAAACGCCGCTGGCGCGAACTGGGCGTCGACCCGGCGCTGGGCGAACCCGCCAGTCAGCTGGGCGATGCCTACCTGGACATGGGCGCGCGCGTCAGTTTTACCTGCGCGCCCTACCTGCTGGACAGCGCACCGGAATTGGGCGAACAGATCGTCTGGGCCGAATCCAACGCGGTGGTCTACGCCAACAGTGTGATCGGCGCGCGCACCCTGAAATACCCCGACTACCTCGACATCTGCATCGCCCTGACCGGCCGTGCGCCGAAAATCGGCTGTCACCTGACGCAACAACGCCTGGCGACGCTGCGCATCGACATCCCCGAGCTGGGCACTCTGGATGACAGTTTCTACCCACTGCTGGGCTATCACGTCGGCCTGCTCTGCGGTGCTGACATTCCTGTGGTCTGCGGGCTGGAACACAAGGCGCCCACGCTCGACGACCTGAAAGCCTTCGGCGCGGCGTTCGCGACCACCTCCGCCGCCCCGATGTTCCACATTGCCGGCGTCACGCCGGAAGCCACCACCGTTGAACTCGCGTTGGGCGGACACGCGCCCGCCAGAACGCTGAACGTCAGCGCTGTCGATTTGCTGAGCAGTTGGCGCGAACTGAACAGCGCACAGAGCCCGGAAGTCGATGCCGTCACACTGGGCAACCCGCATTTTTCGTACAGCGAATGCGCCACCCTCGCCCGTCTGTGCCACGGCCTGCGCAAGCTCGATAGCGTGGCGATCGTGGTCACCTGCGGCCGCGCCACGCTGGAACGGGCGCAGCAGGCCGGGTACGTGACGACGCTGGAAAACTTCGGCGTGCAGTTCGTCACCGACACCTGCTGGTGCATGCTCGGCGAGCCGGTGATTCCGCCCACCGCGCGCAACCTGATGACCAATTCCGGCAAGTACGCGCACTACGCACCCGGCCTGGTGGGCCGTCGAGTGCACTTCGCCAGTTTGGCCGAATGTGTCGAAAGCGCTTGCACCGGCCTTGCCAGCGGACGTTTGCCGGTCTGGCTGCAGGCCGCCGAAAAGGCGGAGGCGCTGACGCATGTTTGATTACAACTTTCACTGGCGGGCCGCGTTCAAAGCCTTGCCGGACATGCTCAACGGCGCGATGGTCACCTTCGAAACCGCGGCCCTGTCGATGATCCTCGGGGTCACCATCGCCCTGTTTCTGGTGTTCATGCGCCAGGGCAAGAACCGGCTGTTTCGCGGTTTTGCCGCCACCTGGATCTCCATCGCCCGTAACACCCCTTCGCTGTTTCAGGTGTACATCCTGTACTTCGGCCTGGGCTCGTTCGGGCTGCATATCAGTTCATGGGCTGCCCTGCTCGCAGGCATCACCATCAACAACGCGGGCTATCTGGCGGAAAACTTTCGTGGCGGGCTCAAGGCTGTGCCGGACACCCAGTTGCGTGCAGCGCGCTCTCTGGGCATGAGCGCACCACAGGCCTATCGGCTGATTGTGATCCCGCAACTGCTGCGCATCGTGTTCTACCCGCTGACCAACCAGATGGTCTGGGCCGTGTTGATGACCTCAATGGGCGTGATCGTCGGCCTCAATAACGACCTCACTGGCGTCACTCAGGACTACAACGTCAAGACGTTCCGGACCTTCGAGTTCTTCGCCATCGCAGCCGTGCTTTATTACCTGATCGCCAAGCTGATCGTGGCCGTCGCCCGACTGTTGTCCTGGCGGCTGTTCCGGTACTGAGGAATTGACCATGTTCAATAGCAGTTTCAGCTGGAGCGACATGCAATTCATGCTGCAGGGCGCGTGGGTCACGATCCTGCTCACGATCATCTCGATGATCATCGGCACGCTGGCCGGCGTGGTCTGCGGCATGGCGCGGGCCCTGTTGCCGCGCAGCACCATCCCGCTGGCGTGGTTGCTGGACGTGTTTCGCAGCGTGCCGTTGCTGATCCAGTTCGTGCTGTTCAACGCCCTGAAAAGCATCGTCGGCCTGAACTGGAGCGCCTTCGCCGTGGCGTGCGTGGTGCTTGGGCTGTACGTCACCGCGTACTGCACGGAAATCGTTCGCAGCGGCGTGTTGTCGGTGCCGCTCACCTTGCGCCGCGCCAGCCGTTCGCTCGGCCTGACCTACTGGCAGGACCTGCGTCAGATCGTCATGCCGATGGCGACCCGCGTCGCGTTCCCGGGCTGGGTCAACCTGTTGCTCTCCGTGATGAAGGACACCGCGCTGGTGATGTGGATCGGCATCGTCGAACTGCTGCGCGCCTCGCAGACCATCGTCACGCGTATTCAAGAACCGCTGCTGGTGCTGTGCATCGCAGGCCTCATTTACTACGTCATGAGTCTGGTGATCGCCCGTCTGGGTGCGCGCCTGGAAACGAGGTGGCAGGAAAATGATTGAGATCGACAACGTACACAAATCATTTGGCGAGCTTGAAGTGATCAAGGGCGTGAGCCTGCAAGTGCAGAAAGGCGAAGTGGTGTCGATCATCGGCGGCTCGGGCTCGGGCAAGTCCACGCTGCTGATGTGCATCAACGGTCTTGAGTCGATCAAGAGCGGCAGCATCCGCGTGGACGGCACCGAGGTGCACGCCAAAAGCACGGACATCAACAAGCTGAGGCAGCGGATCGGCATCGTCTTTCAGCAGTGGAACGCCTTTCCACACCTGACGGTGCTTGAAAACGTGATGCTCGCGCCGCGCACCGTTCTGGGCAAAAGCAAGGCCGAAGCCGAGGCGCTGGCGGTCAAGCAACTGACCCACGTGGGCCTGGGCGACAAGCTCAAGGTGTTTCCCGGCAAGCTGTCGGGCGGTCAGCAACAGCGCATGGCGATTGCCCGCGCCCTGGCGATGTCGCCGGATTACATGCTGTTTGACGAAGCGACTTCAGCACTCGACCCGCAGCTGGTGGGCGAGGTACTGGACACCATGCGCATGCTTGCCGAAGACGGCATGACCATGATTCTGGTGACCCACGAGATTCGTTTCGCCCGTGATGTGTCGGACCGCGTGGCGTTTTTCCGCAATGGCCTGGTGCATGAGATCGGTACGCCCGATCAAGTCATCGGCAACCCGCAGCGGCCGGAGACGGCTGACTTCTTGCGGTCGATCAATTAAAGGATCTGAGGCCCGGCTGGGATGTCCAGGCGTGTGGAGATTGAAACTGTGGGAGCGAATTCATTCGCGAGAGGCCGGTACAGCCGACACAGATACGTCGCCTCTGCCATTTTTCGCGAATGAATTCGCTCCCACAGGGGCCAGGCTGTTTCGTCAGATCAATCGAGTTCAACAGGAGGGCTTTAACGCATGCGCTCATCGAAAGTGATTCACGTGGTCAGTTGTCACGCCGAGGGTGAAGTCGGCGATGTGATCGTCGGCGGTGTCGCGCCGCCGCCGGGCGATACGATCTGGGAGCAGTCACGCTGGATCGAGAAGGACAACGTGCTGCGCAACTTCATGCTCAATGAGCCACGGGGCGGCGTGTTCCGCCACGTCAACCTGCTGGTCCCGCCGAAGAACCCGAAGGCGCAGATGGGCTGGATCATCATGGAGCCCGCCGACGTGCCGCCGATGTCCGGCTCCAACTCCCTGTGCGTGGCCACCGTGTTGCTGGACAGCGGGATCCTGCCGATGACCGAACCGGAAACCCGCCTGGTCCTCGAAGCGCCGGGCGGCCTGATCGAAGCCATCGCCCAGTGCCGTGACGGCAAGGTGCAAAGCGTCGAAGTGCACAACCATCCTTCGTTTGCCGATCAACTGGACGTGTGGATCGAGGTGCCGGGGTTGGGTTCGATTCAAGTCGACACGGCGTACGGCGGCGACAGTTTTGCCATCGTCGACTCGGTGAAGCTTGGCTTCTCGCTGACCGCTGATGAAGCCAAGGACCTGGTGGAGACCGGCCTCAAGATCACTAAAGCGGCTAACGAGCAACTGGGGTTCACCCACCCGCTGAACAAAGACTGGAACCACATTTCGTTCTGCCAGATCGCAGCGCCCATCAACTATGACGGCGGCGTCGCGAATGCCGCCAACGCCGTGGTCATTCGTCCCGGCAAGATCGACCGCTCACCTTGCGGCACCGGCTGCTCGGCGCGTCTGGCGGTGTTGCATGCCAAGGGTCAGTTGAAGGTGGGTGACCGGTTCATCGGGCGCTCGATCATCGGCTCGGAGTTCCACTGCAAGATTCAGAGCGAGACCGAGATTGCCGGGCGTAAAGCGATTGTGCCAAGCCTGTCGGGCCGGGCGTGGATCACCGGCACGCACCAACACATGCTGGACCCGAGCGATCCGTGGCCGGAGGGGTACAAGCTGACAGATACCTGGCCGGTTGGGTTGAAGCTATGAACACGAGGTGATTCGGGCCGAAGGCCGTGGGAGCCGGCTTGCTGGCGAATGCATTTGACCGGTCGTATTGGCATCGACTGACACTCTGCCTTCGCCAGCAAGCCGGCTCCTACGGGCTGCGCCCAGAAACAGATAGGCGTCACTAAGAATTTGAGGCATGCAGAAACAGATTTTCAAACCGGGCCTGATACGCCCAAACAAAAACGTATACGAAATACCTTAATCCGAAAAAGGAGTCACTCATGAGCCAGTCCGTATCCTGGAGCGGTGTTTTCCCCGCAGTTACCACCCAATTCAACGATGATTTCTCCCTGAATCTGGAGGCGACGCACAAGGTCATTTCCAATCTGGTGCGCGACGGCGTATCGGGTCTGGTGATCTGCGGTACCGTCGGTGAGAACACCTCGTTGAGCGTGGCCGAGAAAATCAGCTTGGTTGAGGTTGCTAAAGATGCCTCGGCCGGGCGCGTGCCGGTGATTTCCGGGATCGCCGAATTCACCAGCGCCAACGCCAGCGCTGTCGCCAAGGACGTCCAGAAAGCAGGCGCCGACGGGATCATGCTGATGCCGGCACTGGTCTATTCGTCCAAACCCTTCGAGACCGCCGCGCACTTCCGCACCGTGGCGGCGGCCACCGACCTGCCGATGATGGTCTACAACAACCCACCGATTTATAAGAACGACGTCACCCCGGACATCCTGATTTCCCTGGCCGACTGCGACAACATCGTCTGCTTCAAGGATTCGTCGGGCAACACCAACCGCTTCATCGACGTGCGCAACGAAGTCGGCGACCGTTTCGTGCTGTTCGCCGGACTCGACGACGTGCTGGTGGAAAGCGTGGCCGTGGGCGCGGTGGGCTGGGTGTCGGGCATGTCCAACGCCTTCCCGAAAGAGGGTGAAACCCTGTTCCGTCTGGCCAAGGCAGGACGTTTCGCTGAGGCGATGGCGCTTTACGAGTGGTTCATGCCGCTGCTGCACCTCGATGCGCGTCCGGACCTGGTGCAGTGCATCAAGCTGTGCGAAGCGATCATGGAACGCGGCAGCGCCCTCACCCGCCCACCGCGCCTGGCGCTGCCGGACAGCGACCGTGAATACGTCGAGAAACTGATGAAAACCGCGCTGGCGAACAAGCCGGTGTTGCCGGATGTGGGGTTGTAAAGCACGTCCAGAGGACTAGCGCATCATTCTTTCTTACGCAGATCCCTTGTAGGAGCGCGCTTGGCCTGGGTCGCATGCAAAATTGCGTGTGACCCAAGGCGCTTAGAGATTCACTACATTCACAAACCGCGACGCCGCAGTCTCGTCGATCTTCAGGCTGGTGAAGTCGAACAGGTTGCGGTCCGCCAGTTGCGACGGCACGACGTTCTGCAGGCTGCGAAAGATCATTTCGGAACGGCCCGGGGTCTTGCGGTCCCATTCCTGGAGCATGTCCTTGACCACCTGGCGCTGCAGGTTTTCCTGCGAGCCGCAGAGGTTGCACGGGATGATCGGGAACTGCTTCATGTCCGAATACGCCTGGATGTCCTTCTCGGCGCAGTAGGCCAATGGACGAATCACCACGTTGCGGCCGTCATCGGCGCGCAGCTTCGGCGGCATCGCTTTGATCGTCCCGTTGAAGAACATGTTCAGGAAGAACGTCTCGACGATGTCGTCACGGTGGTGACCGAGGGCCATCTTGGTCGCGCCGATTTCGTCGGCGAAGGTGTACAGCGTGCCTCGACGCAGCCGCGAACACAGCGAGCAGGTGGTCTTGCCTTCCGGAATCAGCTCCTTGACCACCGAGTAGGTGTCTTTCTCGACGATGTGATACTCGACGCCTAGCTCTTTCAGGTACGCCGGCAGGACGTGCTCGGGGAAGCCCGGCTGTTTCTGGTCCATGTTCACGGCGACGATGTCGAACTTGATCGGGGCGACCTTTTGCAGATGGATCAGCACATCGAGCATGGTGTAGCTGTCCTTGCCGCCGGACAGGCAGACCATGACCTTGTCACCCTCTTCAATCATGTTGAAATCGGCCACCGCTTCGCCTGCTAGCCGACGCAGACGCTTCTGCAGTTTGTTCTGGTTGACTGAAAGGGTGCCCATGGCGCTGATATCCGCTCGCTGTGACTCTGGAAAGGGTCGGCATTTTACGCATAAACGGGGCGGCTGGTAATGCCTGCGTGGGTGCCACACAACCCTGTGGGCGCTGCCGGAGGTTACGACGGTGGCGAAAGCGATATGACTGAAACGCCCCATTCGCCACTGTCGTAACCTCCAGCAGTTCCCACAGGTCGAAGCGCCTGAAGAATACCGTTCATCCGCCCATATTCTTCTGCTGATCACCATCGGCTATTAACAGCCTCGGGATAGTCCCAATTACTCTAAAGGCCACGGTTTTCGTGGCTTCCAGCTTTCTATACTGCCATTAAGGTCGCAGCCGTTCCCCTGTAGAGATTGTGACCTTGCCCTGACGGCATCTGGCCGGTCAGGTGCGACGGCACTTCATCAGGAGTAACGGGCATGATCCATCACGTTTTGGGGCTGTTCACGCACCCCGATCAAGAATGGCAACAGATACGTGGCGAAGAAGAAGAAAGCATCAGCCACATGTACCTCACCCACACGTTGATTCTGGCGGCGATACCTGCAGTGTCCGCCTACATCGGCACGACCCAGGTGGGTTGGGTCATCGGCAGCCGCGCGCCGGTCATGCTGACCAGCGAAAGCGCGATCTGGATGACCCTCATGTCCTACATCGCCATGCTCGCCGGGGTCGGTGTCATGGGCGGGTTCATTCACTGGATGGCACGCACGTACGACGCAAGCCCGAGCCTGGCGCGTTGTGTGGCGTTTGCCACCTACACCGCAACGCCTTTGTTCATCGGCGGCCTGGCGGCGCTTTACCCGCACATGTGGCTGGGCATGATGGTGGGCCTCGCAGCCGTCTGCTACACGGTTTACCTGCTGTACGTCGGGCTGCCGGTGTTCATGAACATCCACCCGGACGAAGGGTTCATGTTCTCCAGCTCGGTGCTGGCGGTGGGCCTGGTGGTGCTGGTGGCGATCATGGCCTTTACCGTGGTGCTGTGGGGCATTGGGGTCGGGCCTGAATATACGAATTGATGCCTGTAAATGAATGCGAATCTAATGTAGGAGCGGCAGATTTAAGACCATTCGGCAGCTCATGTTTTCGACAAGGACGCGCTTTACGGCATACTGGCTTCATCTGGAGACCGATGAAGCATGCTCGAACCACTCAATACCCGTGTCGAATCCTGTTACCAACAAGCCGAAGCCTTTTTCAAACGCCCTTTCAAACGCCCTGTCGTCAGCCTCAAATTGCGAGGCCAGAAGGCCGGTGTCGCGCATCTGCACGAAAACATGCTGCGCTTCAATCCGCAGCTGTACCGCGAAAACAGCGAAGACTTCCTGCGCCAGACCGTGGCTCATGAGGTTGCGCACCTGGTCGCCCACCAATTGTTCGGTGACACCATTGCCCCCCATGGCGAAGAGTGGCAACTGATCATGCGCGGCGTGTACGAGCTGCCGCCCAACCGCTGCCACAATTATGAAATCCAGCGCCGCCGCGTGACCCGCTACATCTACCGCTGCCCCTGCCCGGAAAGCGATTTCCCGTTCTCCGTGCAGCGGCACAAGCTGGTGCGCAAGGGACGGCGGTATCTGTGCCGTCGCTGCCGGGAGATTTTGGTGTTCAGTGGTGAGACGCGGGTGGAGTAAACGTCACCCCACCGCTCCCGACTCCCGCAACGCTGCAATTTGATCTGCACTGAAGCCCGCCTCCCGCAACACCTGTTCACTGTGGGCGCCCGCCGCGACACCGATATGCCGGGGTGGCGGCAAGCCATCTGAGAATTTCAGTGGGCAGGCCATCTGCGGCTGCGCGCTGCCGTCGCCTCTTGGCACTTGGGTCACCACCGCCCGGGCCCGTAGTTGCGGATGCTCGACGGCTTCCGAAAAGTTCAACAACGGCTCGACACAGGCGTCTATCTTCGCGAAACAGGCTTCAAGTTCCTCAAAGCTGCGGCGTTCGAACTCGATGATCAGTTCCTGCTTCAAGGCCATCTGGTCCACCGATGCCAGGGACAGCCCCTGCTTGGCCAATTCAGGCCGATCCAGTGCCTCGCACAGCGCCTGCATGAACGCCGGTTCAAGGCTACCCACCGAGAACCAGCGTCCGTCGCGACTGCGGTAGTAGTCATAAAAGCTGCCGCCGTTGAGCATCTGGCCTTCGGGTTGCGGCTCGACGCCTGCGGCCAGCCAGCCTGCCCCCGACAAGGCATTCAGGCTGAACGCGCAATCGGTCATGCTGACATCGACGTACTGACCCAGCCCGGTCTGATTGCGCGCCACCACGGCCGCCAGCAGACCGATCACGCCATGCAGCGAACCGCCCGCCACGTCGGCAACCTGCACACCCAATGGCAACGGCCCGCTGTCCTTGCGCCCGGTGTGACTGGCCAGCCCCGCCAGCGCCAGGTAATTGATGTCATGCCCGGCGCGCTCGCGGTACGGACCTGTCTGCCCGTAGCCGGTGATCGCCACGTAGATAAGCCTTGGATTGATCGCCTTCAGCGCTTCATAACCGATCCCCAGACGGTCCATCACGCCGGGACGGAACTGCTCCAGCACGATGTCGTATTCCGCGACCAGCCTTTTGACCACCTCAATCGCCTGAGGCTGCTTGAGGTCCAGCGCCAGACTGCGCTTGTTGCGGTTGAGGTAGGCGTGGCTGGCTGAGACGCCTCGGTCATGGGGAGGGAGCACGCGAAGGAGATCCAGTCGGGTCGTTGATTCAATGCGCAACACCTCGGCGCCCATGTCCGCAAGCAACAGGGAAGCGAACGGGCCAGGCAACAGCGTGGAGAAATCGAGGACTTTGAGCGAAGACAGCGGACCTTGCATGCGGCGGCTTCCCTGATGAACGGCGACTGGGATCAGAGTAGGCAGTGGCGCGGGATGCGGCAATGACACAACACGCCATCCGCTTTGACGCCGATGAGGATAATCGCGGGCAAGCGCGCGCCTGCATGGGATTGCGGGCATCTGTAGGCGCCCGCTTGCCCGCGAGACGTCGGCTCAGGCGCCAGAGATTCCTGCCAACAAAAAGCCCGCCCAAGGTTTCCCTTGGGCGGGCTTTTCACATCAGCCTGAAGCTAATCGATTATGAACGACCCACCGGTGCAGGGCCTTCGGCCACGCCCAGATCATCTTCATAACGGGTTTCTTCAATGGCACGACCGCCAGACGCCAGCTCGGCCTGCATTTGCGGAACGTCCAGCTCTTTCACCCACTTGGCGACAACCAGCGTCGCCACGGCGTTACCGACCAGGTTGGTCAGCGCGCGGGCTTCCGACATGAAGCGGTCGATACCCAGGATCAGCGCCAGACCGGCCACCGGCAGGTGACCTACGGCCGACAGGGTGGCCGCCAGCACGATGAAGCCCGAACCGGTCACGCCCGCAGCGCCTTTGGAGGACAGCAGCAGCACCAGCAGCAGGGTGATCTGGTGGGTAATGTCCATGTGGGTGTTGGTCGCCTGAGCGATGAACACCGCCGCCATGGTCAGGTAGATCGAGGTGCCGTCCAGGTTGAACGAGTAACCGGTCGGGATCACCAGACCCACGACGGATTTCTTCGCGCCCAGGCGCTCCATCTTGATCAGCATGCGTGGCAGCGCCGATTCAGACGACGAGGTACCCAGCACGATCAGCAGCTCTTCGCGGATGTACTTGATCAGTTTCAGGATGCTGAAACCGTGCGCGCGGGCGATGCTGCCCAGTACCAGCAGCACGAACAGCAGGCAGGTGATGTAGAAGCACAGCATCAACTGACCCAGTTGCACCAGCGAGCTCACGCCGTAAGCACCGATGGTGAAGGCCATGGCACCCAGCGCACCCAGCGGCGCCAGTTTCATGATCATGTTGATGATGTTGAACATCACGTGGGCGAAGCGATCGATGAAATCCAGGATCGGCTTGCCGTAGGCACCCAGGCGATGCAGGGCGAAACCGAAGATCACCGAGAACATCAGCACTTGCAGGATGTCGCCGTTGGCGAACGCGCCGACGATGGTGTTCGGGATCACGTTCAGGATGAAACCGATCACGCTCTGGTCTTTACCGGCGGTGACGTAGGCAGCGACCTTGGAGGCGTCCAGGGTCGATACGTCGATGTTCATGCCGGCGCCCGGCTGAACCACGTTAACAACGATCAAACCGATGATCAGCGAGATGGTCGAAACGATTTCGAAGTAGAGCAGCGCGTAACCGCCAGTCTTGCCCACGGATTTCATGCTCTGCATGCCAGCGATGCCGCTGACCACGGTGCAGAAGATGATGGGGGCGATGACCATTTTGATCAGTTTGATGAACCCGTCACCCAAGGGTTTGAGCGTTACGGCAGTGTCGGGATACCAGTGACCGAGTGCGATACCGATGATGATTGCAACGATCACCTGGGCATACAGGGATTTGTAGATTGGCTGACGAGTCGTCATTGCAGTTTCCTCAAGAGCATCGGTTACATCATTCCTGATGCCACGACGCCTAAAGTGCGAACCCTCCTGCTCGGAGGGATTTGTTTTTGTCGAGCTGCGCGGAGCAGACCTCTGCGTCTTCTATCGCAAGCGCCGTGCCATTTATTGAAATCCCCCTGCAAGCCCCGAACGGCATGGACCGCTCAGTTAACACTAGCTAAAAAACCGCAGTCTCGATGGCGGATTTCCGCCCAATCTCGACAAATAATCCCTTCCATTGGCGGGTATCCGCCTTGCCGCTGCGTCCGGCCACTGCCTACCATTCGTCTACGCAACCGCATCGAAGCACCCAACGAGCCCTCCATGCGCCATCGAACCATCGCCAGCCATTTCGCGCGCGCCGTCCTGCACGGCGCGGCGCGTTATGGCCTCGACTGCCAGCCGATTCTGGCGCAGGTCGGCCTGCAGCCGGAGCTGTTGAACGAGCCCAAGGCCCGTATCGCGCCAGAGCAGTTCGCGCAGTTGATTCAAATGGTGTGGCGGGCGCTGGACGATGAGTACATGGGGTTCGGGCTGGCGCCGAGCAAGCGCGGGACCTTCGCCATGATGTGCCACGCGCTGATCCACTGCCGCACGCTGGAGAAGGCCCTGCAGCGAGGCTTCCTGTTTTACGGGCTGTTTCCCGGCTCGCCACGGCTGAGCCTGGAACGTGATGGCGAGTGGGTGCGCCTGTGCCTGGACGACTCAAGCCTGCGCGACCCGATGCATTTTCTGAGCGAGTCGCTGCTGGTGATCTGGCACCGCCTCGCCAGTTGGCTGATCGGTCAGCGCATTCGTCTGGAGCAGGCGACGTTCGCTTACGCCAAACCTGCCCACAGCGCCGAGTACGATTTGCTGTTCGATTGCCCGATGCAGTTCGAGGCTCCACAGACCGCGCTGACGTTTCACTCGCGTTATCTGCACCTGCCGCTATTGCAGGACGAACGCACGCTCAAGCGCTTCCTCGAACGCTCCCCCGCTGACCTGCTGGCCCGCCCGGATGACGGCGACAGCCTGAGCAGCCAGTTGCGTCGGCTGCTCAGTCGCGATTGCAACCAATGGCCTGACCTGGAAACCGTCGCCGACCATCTGCACGTCAGCCCACAAACCCTGCGCCGTCATTTGCGCGACGAGGGCACGAGTTTTCAGGGGCTGAAGGATGAACTGCGGCGGGACATGGCGATTTATCACCTGGGGCAGGCGAACCTGTCGTTGCAGGAGATTGCCGAGCAGCTGGGGTTTTCAGAGCCGTCGGCGTTTCATCGGGCGTTCAAGAAGTGGACGGGGCTGACGCCGGGGGCGTATAGGGCGCAGGAGGTGTAATGCGACGCGCTCCTACAGGGCCGGTGGACGGGCGCTTCAAGACACCCTCAAATCGCAAACTGAATCCTGAACGCCGCGCCGCCCAGTTCCGAATCGCCCAAGGTCAGCTGCGCGCCGTAGCTTTCGATGATGTCCTTGACCACCGCCAGCCCGATGCCCTGCCCCGGATTCTTTTGATCCAGCCGCTCGCCGCGCTCCAGAATCCGCGCGCGTTGGTCGTGCGGCACGCCGGGGCCGTCGTCTTCGATGCACAATTCGTCGCCCATGATCGACGGCTGCCAGCGGACACGCACTTCACTCAGGCACAGGCGGTAGGCGTTTTCCAGCAAGTTGCCGAGCATTTCCAGCAAGGCGCCCTCTTCCATCTGCACCTGACAATCGTCCGGTAGATCGAGCACGACGTTCACCTGTTTGTCGCGGTAGACCTTTTCCAGCGTGTTGCACAGGCTCTCCACCACCGGCTTCAACGCCACGTGATGCCGCACCAGACCGCTCTTGCGCAGGCTCGCCCGCTGCAATTGATAGCCGATTTGCTGACTCATGCGTTCGATCTGCGATTGCAGAATACGCGCCTGCTCCAGGTCTTCGGGGCGTTTGGCGATCGTCTCGCTGACGCCCTGCAACACCGCCAGCGGGGTTTTCAGGCTGTGCGCCAGGTCGCCCAGCGAATCGCGATACCGAATGCGCTGTTCACGCTCGCTGCGCAACAGCCGGTTGAGCGAGCCGGTCAGGCGCAGCAGTTCGCTGGGGTGTTCCTCACTAAGCCCTTCCCGGGACCCGGCTTCCACCTGGTCCAGCTCCTGACTCATGCCCTTGAGCGCACGCAAACCCCAGGTCAGGCCGACCCACAGCAGAATCAACAGCACCAGCAACGCGCCGCCGAAGCCCAGATAAAGCTTCTCGCGCAAACCTGAAATGGTTTCCTGGTACTCACGCACCGGCTGCAAGGCCACGATGCTGTACGCCGCGTTGCGCCCGCCAAGGAGCTTGATCTCCACGTCGTACACGAAAAACTCTTCGCCGTTGGGTTGGCGAATCTTGGCGAATTCAGTACCACGGCCGTCATAACGAGGCTGGTAATCGATGGCTTCGTCCTCGGTCGCCCGAGAACGCCACACCAGCTTGCCGGCGCGGTTATAGATGTAGCCGAGCAAACGGCTGTCAGGGAGGCTGAATTGTTCGCCGGGGAGCAGCGTCGGCATCAGCAGCCGGTCGTCTTCGACCCGCGCGGCGGAAATCAGCGTGGTCACGTCCGAGGCCAGACGTTTTTCGATGGAGCTTTCAAGCGCCAGACTGAAGGCGCTTTGCAAGGCAGGCAGCATCAACAACATGAAAATGACCGCCAGGGTGGCGGCGGCCAGCATCAACCGTACGCGAAGCGAACGAATCATCGACAGCGCTCAGTGAACAGGTACCCCAGACCGCGCACGGTATCGATCGGCTTGAAGCCGTCCGGACCTTCCAGCTTGCGGCGCAAGCGGCCGACCAGCACCTCGATCACGTTCGGATCGCGCTCGTCGTCATCCGGGTACAACTGTTCCATCAAGCGCTCTTTGGGCACCACTTGCTGATGGTGACGCATCAGGTATTCCAGAATCCGGTACTCATAGGCCGTCAACGCCAGCGGCTGTTCATCCAGCGACGCCTGCTTGCGGTTGAGGTCCAGTAACAGAGGACCGGCCACGATCGTCGACTGGGTGAAACCGCTGGAACGACGCAGCAAGGCGTTCATGCGCGCTTCGAGCTCTTCGAACTGAAACGGCTTGACCACGTAATCGTCGGCACCGGCGGCCAGGCCTTCGACCTTGTCCTGCCAGTTGCCACGGGCGGTCAGGATCAGAATCGGGAACGCCTTGTTCTGCGCCCGCAGCTGACGAATCAAGTCCAGACCACCCATGCCTGGCAAGCCCAGATCAATGACCGCCAGATCGTGATTGAACTGGCCGGCTTGATACAACGCCTCCTCGGCATTGCCCACCGCTTCGACCACATGACCGCTTTCGGTCAGGCGGGTCTGCAAGTGATGACGCAACAGGGCTTCATCTTCGACAACCAGCAGTTTCATGACGCTCTCCCAGGCACAGGCATAACTCTCGATGGGTGATCCTTGGACGCTGACGACTTACAACCGGTGGTAAACGGGCAAATAGCTGTCGGGGCTTTCAGTCAGGCTCGTCGACGGTGAAGCATATGCCGCGCTCATCGCTGGCGCCGCGTCGGACAGTTTAGCCGTGCTTGCCATCATTATTCCTGTCAGTTTTTTATGGCTTCTGGCGACGTCGGTGCGCGACACGTCGACATTGCCATCCGCCGCCTGCGCAGCAGCGCTGCCGCCCAGAAACGCCAGGGCCAGGAAAAACTTGTTGAAATTCAGCATGTGCAGGTCCTCCGGCGCCAGGCGCCTTGTCAGGTACGGAACCGAGAATACGCAGCCAGCGCTGAACCCCTCCTGAACGCGGTCTGAACCGGCGCTGAACATCCGGGCAATGGGCGAGTCGGAACCTGAACGGCACCATCGTCTAGGCTGAATGCCAGACGCGCCCCTCAACAGAAGGAGAACACCATGCGGCTGCTGATAGCGTTCACCCTCATCTGCCTTGCGAGCCTGGCTCAGGCCGAGGTAAAAACCCGCACCATCGATTACCAGAGCGCCGACGGCACCAAGCTGGTCGGCTATTACGCCTACGACGACGCGATCAAGGGCCCGAGACCCGGCATTGTGGTGGTTCACGAGTGGTGGGGCTTGAACGACTATGCCAAGCGCCGCGCCCGCGATCTGGCCGCTTTGGGTTACAGCGCCATGGCCATCGACATGTACGGCGAAGGCAAGAACACCGAGCACCCGAAAGACGCCATGGCGTTCATGCAGGCCGCAACGGCCGACGCGGGCGCCTCGAAGAAGCGTTTCGATGCCGGGCTTGAGCAGTTGAAAAAGCAGCCCGAGACCAATCCACAGAAACTGGCTGCCATCGGCTACTGCTTTGGCGGCGGCGTGGTACTGGATGCCGCACGACGGGGCGAACCGCTGGATGCCGTCGTGAGTTTCCACGGCGCGCTGACCACCAAGACCCCGGCCAAGGAAGGGGTGACCAAAACGCCGATGCTGATCGAGCACGGCAATGGCGACACCATGGTGACCGCCCAGAACGTCGCCGACTTCAAGAAAGAAATGGACGCCGCCAAGGCTGACTACAAGTTCGTCGGCATCGACGGCGCCAAACACGGCTTCACCAACCCGGACGCCGACAAACTGAGCCACGGCGACCATGGCGGGCCGGACATTGGCTACAACCAGGCGGCCGACATGAGCTCGTGGGCTGACATGAAAGCGTTTCTGAAAGAGCAGTTTGCGAAGAACTCGACGATGTAATGGCTAAAGTCCTTTATAGGAGCGTGGCTTGGTGCGGGTCGCGTTTGGATGAATGCGGTGTGTCATTCAACCCAGATGTTTCTTGATCCACCGCATTCGCTGCCCTCGTAACCTCGGACGTCTCCCACAGGGACCGAGTTGATGCATAAATCTGTGTACCGACCTCTGACCGGTGGGAGCCGGCTTGGTGCGGGCCGCGTTCGGACGAATGCGGTGGGTCTGCAGCATCAATTTTGGCTGACACACTGCATTCGCGGCCCTCGTAACCTCGGATGTCTCCCACAGGTATTGGCGGTGTTCCGGAAATCTGAGGCAGGCATCGAGCCGGTGGGAGCCGGCGGGGTGCGGGTCGCGTTCGGACGAATGCGGTGCACGCGGTCGTTGATGATCACCCCGTTCCCCCGGCAAAATGCCGCCCATGACTCATTCTAGCGACCTCCCGCCCTGCTGCCCCGTCCTCACTGCGCACTGGCCACTGCCCAAGGCGCTGGACCGTGTGGTGCTGGTCAGCAGCCCGTTCGATCCGCAGAAACTTGCCGATGGCGATTTCCAGCGGTGCCTGATCGAACCGCCCGCGAGCATTCAGCGCTCGGTTGCCAAACGTCAGACGGAGTTTCTGGCCGGTCGTCTGTGTGCTCGTGAGGCGATGCGCCTGCTCGACGGCCGGCTGCATGTGCCGCTGATCGGCGACGACCGTGCGCCGGTCTGGCCGCAAGACCTGTGCGGCTCGATCACCCACAGCACCGGCTGGGCCGCCGCCGTCGTGGCCAGCAAGCAGCATTGGCGCGGGCTGGGCATGGATGTGGAACAGGTGATGAGCAGCGAACGCGCTTCACGGCTGGCGGGTGAAATCCTCACGGCCGATGAAATGCAACGCATGGCAGACGGGCCTGAGCATGAGGTTGCGCTGCGGGTCACCCTGACCTTCTCGCTGAAAGAGGCGCTGTTCAAGGCGCTGTACCCCGTCGTGCTCAAACGGTTCTATTTCGAAGACGCCGAGGTGCTGGAGTGGTCGGAAACCGGCCATGCACGGCTGCGTTTGAAGATCGACCTGTCAGAGGAATGGCACAGCGGCAAGGTGCTGGAGGCGCAGTTCAGTGTGCGGGATGGGCAGTTGTTGAGTCTGGTGGCGATCGCGAACTGATCCAATGCCGAAGGCCACCGGAGATCTCCTGTGGGAGCGACCTTGGTCTGCGCTGCATCCGAACGAATGCTACGCGCCAGACCCATCACGGCTGAATGACACTCCGCATTCGTCAGCAAGCTAACGCCCACCGTTTGATGTACAGCCAGCCGTGGATGCATTGCACTCAGATCTGTGGGAGCGAATTCATGCGCGATTGGCCGGCAGGGTCGACACATGCAGGTCGTCTGCCAGATGCTTCGCGAATGAATTCGCTCCCACAGATTTACTCCCATGGTCCGACCCCGCGATCCTGATCGTTCCCACGCTCGGCGTGGTAACGCAGTGGTTGACGCTCTGCGTCAACTTGCACGTAGAGCGGCCCGACAGGCAATTTCACTCAGAGCGTGGGAACGATCGTAGCGCGCTCCTGCAGGTCAGCGTGACAACGGACAATGCTCACACCGCCCCACCCACTCAACCCGATGACTCAAGCAGCAACTGCGCCGCTGCCTGAGCGACTGCCCGTCGTTCCCTTCTATATAGGTAATCGCGTTGAACAGCGGATTACGCGTGCCATCCGGCTTTAGTCTTTCGCGCAACAACCCGTAACCGGGTGCCAGCGACACGTCGCTGACCGCCGCTAACTCACGCAGACAGGTTTCCAGATAATCTCCGGCATTGCCCCACAGCACGCCGGGCGCGACGCTGCCGTAGGCGCTCAAGCGGTCAATCACTTGCTGCAGGTTGTCGAGCAGCGGCGCGAAACGCTCGAACGGATCACCCGAGTTCGACGCGTCAAACAGAGCCCCTTCAAAACGCACGCCATCGAGAAAACCTCGCTCATGCAGTGCGAACGACAGTTGATCAACAGCTAACGGCCAACTCACGCCATGCACCAGACTCGCCACCATTACCGGCGGAATCAGCTGCATCGCGTAGTACTTCATCCATTGCGACACCAGCACCGGTTGCTGGTCAGGCATCAATTCCGGACCGTACACCTGCAATAGCAGGCGATCCAGCGTCTCCCGGCGCAGCAACTCAGCCAAGGGCACAACCGGGCGCGCCTCGTCGAGCACCAGGGTTTTCGCAAAGCCGGCCAAGGCCCCTTCAAACACATCGCGCCTCACGCATCACCTTGCTGACGCGGCCAGGCCAGGCTGAAACACGCCCCGCCCAATGCCTGGCTGCGCCCGATCAGCGCGCGCCCGGCGTGCCAATAAATGATGCGTCGCACGATCGACAACCCGAGACCATGCCCGCCCGACGCCCGCGTGCGGCTGTCGTCCAGGCGCATGAACGGGGTGAAGATACGGTCCCACGCGCTTTCCGGCACGCCGGGGCCGTCGTCTTCGACATCAATGCGGCAGCGTTCCTGACTCAATTGATAACCCACCCGCACCTCGGATTCGGCATGACGCATCGCATTGCTGACCAGATTCTGTAACGCCCGATGCAAGTAACGCGGCTCCGCTTCCACCCAGGCCTCATTTCCTGACGAGGCATCGTCGCTGACAGAGATGCACTGCCCGCGCGTCACCGTCACATTGGCCCGCAGCGGCGACAGTTCGGCGATGACCTGATTGATCAAGGCGTCGAGGTCGATGCGCTGGAAGTTCAGGGTCGGCGAGCCCTGCTCCAGCCGCGCGTAGGTCAGCATCTCGTCCACCAGCTTGTCGAGGTCCTGAATGTCGTTGTCCATGCCGACCATGTACTTGTGCCGCGCCTCCGGGGTGCTGGCGTCGGCGATCATCTCCAGCCCGAAACGCAGACGCGCCACCGGCGTGCGCAGTTCGTGGGACACCGCGCGCACCAGTTCACGCTGAATCGTCAGGGAACGCTGCAAATGCTCGGCCATGCCGTTGAAAGCTTGCGCGAGTCGCCCCACCGAGTCCGTGCCCGTGGTCGGCACGCGGGTTTCCAGGCTGCCCTGGGCGATCTGCGTCGCGGCCGCTTCAAGGCCGCGCAGGCGATGCTCCAGACGGCGCACCAGCAAATACACCACCAACCCGATCAGGCACAGGCCGAGAAAGGCAATCAGCACCAGTAATTCAGGTGGATAAGGGTTGAACTGGTACAGCGGGCCTATCTCCAGCACCCATGGGGTTTCGCCGACACCAGACAGCACGCGGATCGCGTCGCCGCCCTTGCCCAGCGCCATCACCGTGTCGCCTTCATCGAGACGCCGACGCTGGTCATCATCGACATCGACCTTATCCAGCTTGATCAGGTGCATGTCGAACCCGAAACCCTTGCTCAGACGCAGGGTTTCCAGCCTCACCGGCTGCTCATCGACGGGATAGCGCACTAGTTCGTCGAGCAGCAGGAAAATCGTCGCGCGAGCCAGTTGCTCGCTGATCTGTTGCACTTCGCCGGTCAATAACACCGCGCTGCCCGGCTTGCCGGACACGGCAGCCTCGACTTCACGGAACACCCGCGCGGCGTGAGGGCCGGTCTGTTCCACCACCACCTGGCCGCGACTCAGGCGATTGCGCGCGCCGCCGTCCAGATGCGCCTGTTCGGCGGTTTCCAGCACCAGCGGAATGCCCAGCAAACGTTCCCACACCGCCAGCGCCCGCGTGCGCTCGATGTTGTCCATCAACTTAAGGTTGTCGGCCATCAGCGTGAAGGTGCCTTGAGCCAGATGCTCGCGGTACTGCTCCCCGCGCACCTTGTTCGCCAGGTGCAACGTGAGCACGCCGAGCAGCGCCACCAGCACCAGGACGCCGAGCATGCCGCCATAGATACGCAGGAAGATGGAATGCATGGGTCAGCCGTTGAGCATGAAGTTGTTCATGTCCCTGGCGGCTTCCGGCACGAACAGATACCCCTTGCTGCGCACGGTCTTGATCAGGCGCGGATGAATCGGGTCATCGCCGATTCGGGGGCGGATTTTCGAGATGCGCACATCGATGGAGCGGTCCTGACCGTCGTAGCCAACGCCTCTGAGCGCGGTGAAGATTTCCTCGCGGGACAGAATCCTGCCGGCGTTGGCGACCAACAGCCACAACAGGTCGAATTCGGCGCTGGTCAAGTCGATGCTTTTTTCATTGAGCCACGCTTCGCGCAACGCGTTATCCACCACCAGCGGACCGAAGACCAATCGACGCTGCTCCCGGGTCGGCGCCTCGGCCGCTTCGCTGCGCCTCAACAGCGCATGAATACGCGCCAGCAGCACACGCGGGTGAACGGGTTTGCAGACGAAATCATCGGCCCCCATGTCCAGCCCCTGAACCTGATCGCTGTCGTCGGTGCGCGCAGTGAGCATGAGGATCGGGCCGTCGTATCGATTACGCACCTTGCGGCAAATGCTCAGACCGTCCTCGCCCGGCAGCATGAGGTCGAGAATCACCAGATCCGGCTGCTCCTCGATAATCCGCTGCGCCGCCTGCGCGCCATCGCTCTCCACACCGACACGCAGGCCGTTGCTCTCAAGGTAATCGCGGGTCAGCTCGGCGAGTCGTTGATCGTCCTCGACGATCAGCACCTGCCAGGGTTCTTGCTGCACGGTCCGTATCTCCTGGTGTTTGTTCTTATTAATAGCGCCGCGATATATCCATTGTAGGAGCGTGGCTTGTCCCGCGATCGGCCGGGAACCGGCCGTAAAATCGGACAACGCTTTTTGTCTGAAACATGCATTTGCTGGATGGACTGTCGCTGCGCAACAGATCGCGGGACAAGCCACGCTCCTACAGAACGGTGTTGATCCGACGCAATAGTACCCACTCACCCAACATGACACACGACATGCCAAACCACCCGTCCGTCGTCCTTGCCAACCCCATATTTTGTGATAGGGTTCGCGCCCGCAAAAAACCGGGAAATTGATTTTCACCCTCGAAAAATCACGCGTCGGCGGCTCATCCCAGTCCCCATGCGGCCTACACGCGACTTCGTCGTTTCGCACACAAATTACACACAGCTTTATCCACAGGTTAAGCCTGTCAGGAACGTTGCAATTGGTGTCCGAAACGCATTATCTTGTACCCCGTCGCTCGTGGAGACCCTACATGTAGGGGTTGGCTCGAAAAACCAAACACAAGTGACCGAGAGATTTCAAGCACTTTTTCTCGCATCAAACGGGTTGAAATGCCCCGGTTTTACCGCCTGACCGCTCACACGCGAATGGCAGACACTCAGGCTTCATGATCTGCGCGTAACGGTACAAGTGTTGCAACATTAAGTGTGCATTCTGCATCGAATTTTTACAGGGCGACGGACTCAGAACCGCGCCCTTTTGGACTTCAAAGCCAGGGTCGGCCTCCTTCAGCCTTCCCATCCGTTTTGAAGTCATTGGACTGGCGTTTGTCAGTCAACTGCCTCAAGACGGAACGGTGGACGCCTACAGCGTCCAAATAAACATAGAGAACGTGGAGACACCCATGCAAACAGACACAACTCGCGAGAATCCTCAGGCCATTGCGCCGCAGACAGGTGCGACCCAGCAGGACCTGTCCGCGACCGCACCGGGTCAGCTGCGCGTGATCAAGCGTAACGGCACCGTTGTTCCGTACACCGATGACAAGATCACCGTCGCCATCACCAAGGCTTTCCTCGCAGTTGAAGGCGGTACCGCCGCCGCGTCGTCGCGTATCCACGACACCGTTGCACGCCTGACCGAACAAGTCACCGCGACCTTCAAGCGTCGCATGCCGTCGGGCGGCACCATCCACATCGAAGAAATTCAGGATCAGGTAGAACTGGCGCTGATGCGCGCCGGCGAGCAAAAAGTGGCTCGCGACTACGTGATCTACCGCAACGAACGCTCCAAAGAGCGCGCCGGTCGTGGCGGCGAAGCCCCTGTACAGGCTCACCCGTCGATCCGTATCACCACCAAGGACGGCAGCCTCGCGCCGCTGGACATGGGCCGCCTGAACACCATCATCACCGAAGCGTGTGAAGGCCTGGCCGAGGTTGATGCCAACCTGATCCAGAATGAAACCCTGAAAAACCTGTACGACGGCGTTGCGCTGACCGACGTCAACACCGCCCTGGTGATGACCGCGCGTACCCTCGTAGAGCGTGAGCCGAACTACTCGTTCGTGACCGCGCGCCTGCTGATGGACACCCTGCGTGCCGAAGGCCTGGGCTTCCTGAACGTTGCGGATAGCGCCACTCACCACGAAATGGCCGACCTGTACGCCAAGGCCCTGCCGGCTTACGTCGCCAAAGGTATCGAGTTCGAACTGCTGAACCCTGTTCTGGCCGAATTCGACCTGGAAAAACTGGGCAAGGCGATCAACCACGAGCGCGACCAGCAGTTCACCTACCTGGGCCTGCAGACCCTGTACGACCGTTACTTCATCCACAAGGACGGCGTGCGTTTCGAACTGCCGCAGATCTTCTTCATGCGCGTGGCCATGGGCCTGGCAATCGAAGAGAAAGCCCGTGAAGACCGCGCCATCGAGTTCTACAACCTGTTGTCGTCCTTCGACTACATGGCCTCGACCCCGACACTGTTCAACGCCGGCACCCTGCGGCCACAGCTGTCGAGCTGCTACCTGACCACCGTTCCGGATGACCTGTCGGGCATTTACCACGCCATCCACGACAACGCGATGCTGTCCAAATTCGCAGGCGGTCTGGGCAACGACTGGACACCGGTTCGCGCGCTGGGCTCGTACATCAAGGGCACCAACGGCAAATCCCAAGGCGTCGTGCCATTCCTGAAAGTGGTCAACGACACCGCTGTGGCAGTGAACCAGGGCGGCAAGCGCAAAGGCGCTGTCTGTGCCTACCTGGAAACCTGGCACATGGACATCGAAGAGTTCATCGAGCTGCGCAAGAACACCGGTGATGATCGTCGTCGTACCCACGACATGAACACCGCCAACTGGATCCCTGACCTGTTCATGAAGCGTGTCTTCGACGACGGCAAATGGACCCTGTTCTCGCCATCCGAAGTCCCTGATCTGCACGACCTGACCGGTAAAGCCTTCGAAGAGCGCTACGAGTACTACGAAGCGCTGACCGAGTACCCAGGCAAGGTCAAGCTGTTCAAGACCATCCAGGCCAAAGACCTGTGGCGCAAAATGCTGTCCATGCTGTTTGAAACCGGCCACCCTTGGCTGACCTTCAAAGACCCGTGCAACCTGCGTTCGCCGCAGCAGCACGTGGGCGTGGTCCACAGCTCGAACCTGTGCACCGAGATCACCCTGAACACCAACAAGGACGAGATCGCGGTCTGCAACCTGGGCTCGATCAACCTGCCGAACCACATCGTCAACGGCAAGCTGGACACCGACAAGCTCAAGCGCACCATCGACGTAGCCGTTCGCATGCTCGATAACGTCATCGACATCAATTACTACTCCGTGCCGCAAGCCAGGAACTCCAACTTCCGTCACCGTCCGGTCGGTCTGGGCATCATGGGCTTCCAGGACGCGCTGTACCTGCAGCACATCCCTTACGGTTCCGACGCTGCCGTGCAGTTCGCCGACCGTTCGATGGAAGCCGTCAGCTACTACGCGATCCAGGCTTCCTGTGACCTGGCGGATGAGCGCGGTGCCTACGAGACGTTCCAGGGTTCGCTGTGGTCCAAAGGCATCCTGCCGCTGGATTCGCAACAGATCCTGATCGAAGCCCGTGGCCAGAAGTACATCGACGTTGACCTGGAAGAGACCCTGGACTGGGCGCCAGTGCGTGCTCGCGTTCAGAAAGGCATTCGTAACTCGAACATCATGGCCATCGCACCGACCGCAACCATCGCCAACATCACCGGCGTGTCGCAGTCGATCGAACCGACCTACCAGAACCTGTACGTGAAATCGAACCTCTCGGGCGAATTCACCGTGATCAACCCGTACCTGGTTCGCGACCTCAAGGCACGCGATCTGTGGGACTCGGTCATGATCAACGACCTCAAGTACTACGACGGTTCGGTACAACAGATCGAGCGCATCCCGCAGGAACTCAAAGACCTGTACGCCACCGCGTTCGAAGTGGACACCAAGTGGATCGTTGACGCCGCCAGCCGTCGTCAGAAGTGGATAGACCAGGCTCAGTCCCTGAACCTGTACATCGCTGGCGCTTCGGGCAAGAAACTGGACGTGACCTACCGCATGGCCTGGTACCGTGGTCTGAAAACCACCTACTACCTCCGTGCCCTGGCCGCGACCAGCACCGAGAAGTCGACCATCAACACCGGCAAGCTCAACGCCGTTTCCAGCGGCGGCCACGGCCCGGACGACTCGGCGATCACCGCCCCGCGTCCAGCCGAAGCAGCGCCAGCCGGTCCAGCGCCAGTGCCTAAAGCCTGCGCGATCGACGAGCCGGATTGCGAAGCCTGCCAGTAAACAGAATGGCGCTACGCAAGTAGCGCCGTCATGGCCAACGCGCTTCTGTAGAAGCGCGTTGGGTCTGGGCCGTAACCGGACGAAGAGGCCGTCACCTCCAACCTCTTTGCCTCAGCCCTACCGAGATACCGTCTACCCCACATGACCTGTGGGAGTGAGCTTGCTCACGAAGAGGTCCGCACAATCACCAAAGATTGCCGCCAAAGCCTCCCACCGAAGCCCCCCTCACCTCTTCATGTGCTTTGCTCACGACACCCCGCGACACCCTCCCCGCATCGAATCCGCTACAATTGCCTCATCGCGAAACGAGGCCTGTTTATGCCAACTCCCTCTCTCGAAGCCAAAAAGGCCTATTGCGCCAAAACGCGCAAATCCAACTACGCTGCCAGCCTGCGCCTGGAAGGTTTCCCCAGCACACCCGCTGATGCTGAACGTCCTCTCCTCACTCGAGAAGAACTGTTGAAAATCTACAGTGGCAAAAAGGCGTGACGCTCGACAAATACGGCACCGGCCAAGATCCCTATTGCTTTCCCGATACAGCGATCCTGCGTAACCGTTTCGGAATCCATGACGAACAGATCCTGGCTGAAGCTGAACGCGCGCTTTCCGAAGTAGCAGCCGATTCCATCGACTTTGCACCGCCGCCCTACGATCTCGCCTACCTCCAGCAAATCCATCACAGGCTATTTTCAGACTTGTACGATTGGGCAGGCCAACTGCGCATCGTCGACATTTCCAGGAATGACACCCACTTTTGCGTCACCAGCCGCATCGAGCCCGAAGCCAACAAACTGTTCAAGATGCTTGCCGACGCCAACGGTTTTCAGGGCCTGGACCGCGTCAATCTGATCAACGCCTGCGCGGAACTGTTCGGCGACCTGAACGTGGTTCATCCCTTCCGCGAAGGCAATGGCCGTGCACAACGGATCCTGTTCGAACACATCATCGTCAACGCAGGGTATGAAATCAGTTGGTGGCCGGTCCAGCCCGCCGAATGGATACAAGCCAATATCGACGCCGTGGGATGTGATTATGAGGGGCTGGTGAGGGTGTTCGAGCAGTGTGTGGGTCAGGCAATCCGTAGCTGAATATTCGCCGATTAGTCCTGACGGCCGACATCGCCTGATAGGGGCCACTCGTCGATTACGTCACAATTTGGCTCTTCATTTCCAATGGGTATCCAATACTGATTTTCGAGTCCTGTCCCCTGCACGCCTCTGGATACGCAACCTCAGCGCATTATCAAAAGCCTTGATCCCAATCAGCACGGATGAATTCGTCGAAATCCGATCTGATCCGCTGATTGCCGATGGCCAGGACACACTATATGATGTGTCTCGCTTCAGCGTTAAACACTAGATACGTGATTAACCTCTAATCTCAACGTGTTGTTCTTCAAGCACGGCTTGGCGAAGGATGCGGAGGAAAATGAAGGCAATTCGACCCTCAAATTCCGTCAGGGACGAACCCGCGCAGGGCAAAATCTGTATAATCCCGCGCTCACCCAGGGTACTCAAAATGACCGTTTGCACATTGCAAAGCTGGCACTCTGAAAACAGCCCCGTTGACCCGCTTCGCCGGCCTGCCACAGGTGGCCTTCGCAGCACGTTCGCCGATCGATCCGAAATGACGATTCTCGTCTTCGTTGATCAGTCACAGTAAGACCCTGAGCTACACCCAATCTATTCCCGTTGCCAGCCTATGCGACATGCACCGCTGGCAACGCCGACTTTAAAATCCAATCGACCGCCAACGCGGTCCTCAAGCAGGAGCCTCACCACCATGCTGAGCTGGGACGAATTCGACAAAGAAGACGCCGCTGAACCCGCCAAAGGCGCCAACGCCGGCCACGCTTCTGAAGCTGCCATGGACAAACTCGACAGCGCCGGTGGTGCTGCCGCGCTGGAAGCACGCGCTGCCAACGCCAACGACTCTGCCGCCGTGGCCCGCGCCAAGGCTGCCCTGAACAAACTCGACATCGCCGAAGGTCTGGCCGAACTCGAAGGCTCCGCTGCCCGCGTTGCCGTCGACGAAAAGCGCATGATCAACTGCCGCGCCGACCTCAACCAACTCGTGCCTTTCAAGTACGACTGGGCCTGGCAGAAATACCTGGACGGCTGCGCAAACCACTGGATGCCGCAAGAAGTCAACATGACCGCCGACATCGCCGTATGGCGTAACCCGGAAGGCCTGACCGACGACGAACGCCGTATCGTCATGCGCAACCTCGGCTTCTTCTCCACCGCCGACTCCCTGGTTGCCAACAACCTCGCGCTGGCCGTGTATCGCCTCATCACCAACCCTGAATGCCGCCAGTACATCCTGCGCCAGGCCTTCGAGGAAGCGATCCACACCCACGCCTACCAGTACTGCATCGAATCGCTGGGCATGGACGAAGGCGAGATCTTCAACATGTACCACGAGATCCCGTCGGTCGCTAAAAAAGCGGCCTGGGGCCTCAAATACACCCGCGCCATCTCCGACCCGGAATTCAACACCGGCACCGTCGAGACCGACAAAGAACTGCTGCGCAACCTGATCGCCTACTACTGCGTTCTGGAAGGCATCTTCTTCTACTGCGGCTTCACCCAGATCCTCTCCATGGGCCGCCGCAACAAAATGACCGGCGTCGCAGAACAGTTCCAATACATCCTGCGCGACGAGTCCATGCACCTGAACTTCGGCATCGACGTGATCAACCAGATCAAAATCGAAAACCCACACCTGTGGGACGCCGAACTGAAGGAAGAAGCCAGCCAGATGATTCTGCAAGGCACCCAGCTCGAGATCGAATACGCCCGCGACACCATGCCTCGCGGCGTACTGGGCATGAACGCAGCGATGATGGAGGACTACCTCAAATTCATCGCCAACCGTCGCCTGTCGCAGATCGGTCTGAAGGAAGAGTACCCAGGGACCACCAACCCGTTCCCATGGATGAGCGAGATCATGGACTTGAAGAAAGAGAAGAACTTCTTTGAGACGCGCGTGATTGAGTATCAGACAGGTGGGGCTTTGAGCTGGGATTGATTTGATCCTGGGTTAACTGCTTCAAGCGAAAGGGCTGCCAGCGATGGTGGCCTTTTTTTGTTTCGTGCACCTCATTCTCAAACGCTTTATAAGGAACAGGGGTCCGGCCTCCTTGCTTCCGGAGTTTGGTATCGAAGAAAATCGGACACACGAAATAACCACCTGATGGTTGTAAGTTAAGAGGTAGAGCCAGCAACAGCTCGCCCAGAAAATAAAGAATGGAGAGTGACGATGGGTTTCCATCCCGAATGGAGCGAGATTTCTACACTGGTCAATGAGAGCAAGAGCATCTTCATCAAGAAGCTGTCTCGCAATGATACCTCGTGGGCCGACGACCCAAAGAATGGTCATCAGAATGGTTTTTTCATCCCTCGCGCTACGGCAGAATCTGATTTCTTTCCGGTGCTAACAAGCTCAAACCCTGAAAAACCGCACATCTTCGACATTAAATATCCGACGTTTTGGCCAGCCTCAGGAGAGCTGAAGACGTCCACAATCAAGCACTTCTCGAAACGTCACCCTGGCGACATAGAGAAGGAAAGGCCAAGATATGAGTGGCAGCACACAGGTGTTCCCCGTGAGCAATTCCAGTCACTCAACCCGGCATCGTTACTTCTTGTTGGAAAGCTGAAGGAAACAAAAGCCGGGGCTGAATACTGGGTCATCGTCGTGGATTCTGTGAGCGAAGAAGCGGAGATAATCGAGACTGTATTCAAACTCGAGTCCGACTTTCATTTCGGCACGTTCGACCCGGCCCTGCTTATAGAACCTGCGTCAGACACCGATCTGCTCATCGCAGAACTGACGCAGGCGATCCACGATAGAACTCTGGAGCAATTCATCAAGCAGCAGACGCTGCCTTCCCCGGAATTGCTGGCAGGACAGGCACAGGCCAAATGGCTGGCAGATAATAAATTCGATGACATGAATCCGTTTTCCCTTCCCGAGCCTGGTAACGCAGTCATGCGTATCAGCCGAGATATCGAGTACTCCATCTATAAACAGGCTGAATTGCGAATCAGGACGGCGCAAGTTGCCAAGCTACTGCTTCACGGCGTCGGCGATCCTGTGACCAACCTGGTGCGAGGTTTTTCCGAACTGGATTCAATTTTTCTCAGCGCAGCCCAGACACGAAAAAGCAGAGCTGGCCTATCGTTTGAACATCACGTGGGCAGGCTTTTCAGGGATGGCCGGATTCGCCATGAAGCTCAGGTGGTCTTCGGTGGCCGCCGTCCGGATTTCGTACTGCCGGGAGTCAAAGCGCTGAACACCAATGGTGATGCAATCATCGTCTCGTTGAAGACTACCTTGCGCGAACGGTGGAAACAGCTGGCATTGGAGAAACCACTCGGAGCAATTTTCCTGGCCACAGTCGACGACAGAATATCAGGCGAGGCCATCGACGAAATGGAACGAAATTCCATTCACCTCGTTGTGCCTGAGTCCCTTAAGAAAGCTAAAGAGAAAGAAACTGCCTACTCGGCATACGAGAACGTAATCACTTTCAAGCAGTTCTTCGACATTGAGGTAAATCTGAAACGCCCCTCGTTGGTCCTCCCGCTGTAGCCTGGCTGCTGACAAACAGCGATTGCGCGTAGCACCTCCACCCCACCGAGGCGCTGCGCCAAGGTCAGCGCCCGACCGCTCTGTTCATGGCTTGAGCCTTAACGGTGCAGCCAACTCGATGTGCAAAGCACCCGACTCCAAGCCATCCTCGTCCATCTGGAAGTATTCACATTTGCTGGTAAGCCATTCCGCTATGAGGTCGACCAGCGCCGTACTCTTTTGCTTTTTCATTGACCGCACGGCACATTCCCAGATCACAAGGACCCTCCAGCCGGAAGCGCGCAAGGTCGCGATCTGCTGATCATCTCGCATACGATTTTTGCCGATCTTCTCAAGCCAGAAATCAGACCGTGTCTGAGGGACCTTGAAGAAGCGGCAACGATGTCCGTGCCAAAAGCACCCGTGAACGAAGACCGCTGCCTTGTGTTTGGGCAGCACAAGATCGGGCTTTCCGGGGAGCTCATCAGCATGAATTCGAAAGCGAAAACCTCTGCCGTGCAAAGCTTTACGAATGAGGATTTCGGGAGAGGTGTTTTTGCCTTTTATACCGGACATCATCCGGGAGCGGGTTGCCGCATCTACTACGTCGGTCAAGAGAACCTCCACTCCGGAGCGCAATGCTCCGGGTTAGAAAATAATCTATTTGGACCTTAGGCAGGCAGGGCAAATTCCAGCTGAGGACGATGCTCTTCGTTTTTGGCCTTGGCGCGAAGGATTCGGTCCTTCATCAATCTAGCCACGGCCTCAAAAACCGGAACCGCAACCGAGTTACCAAATTGCCGATAGGCTTGGGTATCCGAAACGGGGATGACGAATTTGCTCTCACCCGGTTTGTCGAACCCCATCAGCCGGGAGCATTCATGCGGGGTAAGCCTGCGCGGCCGGTTCTGCTGATTCAACTCGCTGTTGAAGTCCTGATCTTCCGAGAACCCACGGTCCACCAGAATTTCTGAACCGTCTTTGTGATAACGAGCGGACAGCGTACGTGCAACATCGTGAGCCCGGGTCAAGCCGAAGCCAAAGCCGTTACCCTTCTGCCGATGCTTCTCGGCGTACCTGTAAAGGTAATCCCACAGCTTCGGCGTGAGGATGTATTTGTCGTCCACTTCTTTGTCCAGCAGATCACCGAAGGTAGGTCGCTGCCTGGGAATGAGCTTGTCGATATCTTTTAATGTGAAACCGCCATGGACATTCAGATCACGGCGAAAGCCGACCAAGACAATTCGTTCACGATGCTGCGGCAAGAAATGCCTTGCGTCGATGACCTTAGGGTCTGCCCCCTTGGGTGCGTTGACGTCCGCAACCTCATAGCCAAGCTCGTCTAACGCCTCGCAGATAATGCGGAAAGTGTTGCCTTTATCATGGCTTTTCAAGTTTTTGACGTTTTCCAGTAAAAACGCGGCGGGTTTTTTGGCGGCGATAATTCTCGCTACGTCGAAAAACAGAGTGCCTTGCGTCTCGCACTCAAAACCATGCTTGCGACCGAGAGAATTCTTTTTGGACACGCCTGCCAAAGAAAACGGCTGACAAGGAAAACCAGCGAGCAGAACATCGTGATCAGGAATTTCCCGATCGATGTTGTGATAGGCCTCGTCCTCACTAACGTCAGGTCGATCAGACAGAGTCACTGTGCGGATATCTTGGTTGAATCGATGATGGACCGGGTCGCAATAGTGATTTGCTTTATAGGTTCTCACAGCGAACGGGTTCCACTCAGAGGTGAAAACACACTCACCACCAATCGCCTCAAAACCTTTGCGAATGCCACCTATTCCCGCGAACAGATCGATAAACGTAAACGAGGTTTTGGTCGTTGGCTTCTCAGGCAACAGCGATTCAAGGTGCTTGAATTCCCGGTGCGACAGCCGAGGCGACGCTTTCCCCTTGACCCAGCGATTTATGGTTTCACGGCAATGAGAGGAACCGATCTCATGGAGTTTTGCTGCCAACTGGCCTTGATCGTAAATTTCCAGCAGTTTGTGAAGAAGCGCCATGTCTTCGGCAGGATGTGGATCAGGTGACGGAGCGGAATGGCCCAATGAGTGAAAATCTGTGGGTATCGTTTCAAAAAGATTCATGGGCCAAGCTATCCTCTGGGTCAAAGCTGTGACGAGCGGTCACCATTCTATCCCTATGCAGCGAGATGTAAATTCTTCATTTGCCCTGATAAGCAAAATCACTCGCGAGCTTGGATAGATAAGGGGTGGCTCAATACTGTATATAAAAACAGTACACATTAAGCCCTGCCTCTGTCTACTCCGCTATCAGACAACCTACTTTTCAGAAATGCCCTACAGCTTTGTTCCTTGTCCGCTCGACCAGACCTCTCTACCCTTGCACCGCGCCTAAGAAACGCACCAGAGAAATCTACAGCAGCGGCCAGACCGCTTCCGATATCATGCGGCTTTTTTCGAACCTGCAGCCTTTGCCTGTGCGTCTGAAAACTCTGTTATGTCGGGAGTGGACCAATACAAGACCCGTAAGGGGAATACGTCCGGCCTCTCTGCTGTAGGTTTCTTAGCTCCCGACACCTTGCTCAACCAAGAGAACAGCAGTGATAACAACATGCAGTTTCTATTTCTTCCATGCTCTGCCCCCGACTGACTCCCACTGGGGTTTGGAGGTCGCAAATGAGTAATTCACTAACCCCTACCACCTTCCACCGCCACAATCGCCCTCTGCGCACCCTTCTCCTCGAATCCCAAGTCTGGTTCTGTGCCCGCGACATGGGTCGCCTCATGGGCTGGCCCTTGAACGATCGTACGACGCGCAAGCTGGATGCGGATCAACGCCGGTTCGTCACGCTAGTGGATGCGTGTGGCGAGGAAAACGAGTTGATGATCAGCGAATCAGGCGTCTACACGATGTTGGTGCATCACTATCACGCCGAGAATCGCGCTTTGCGGCAGTGGATTACCAATGAGGTGGTACCGTGTCTGCGGGATGAAGGGATAGCGCCGGACGCGATCAGCCCTTGTTTGAGCTATTTGCAGTGGCCTGGGCTGTCGGTGAGCCTGTTGCACTGGCGCAGCGAGCCGTGGATTCGGTTGCGGGATATGCCGAAGGTGTTGACGGTGGATGAGAGGCGGGGTCATGAGGTGGCGCTTGAATCGCGCGCGTCTTGGTGGCGGCTGGCAGTGCAGGTTTTGCGATTGGGGTGATCCTTATCAGAAGTATCGGGGCGTCCGGCCGTTTTTTTGCGGCGATGGCAGTGAGGTGAATGCCAGTTTTATCGATGTCAGCGTCTGATAAGACCGAGGCGGACGGATTGGCTGGAAACCCGCATGACGAGGCGCTCAGCCCTTGCGGTCTAGAAGGGGACTTGATCAAAGCGTTGGGGCATAGCCAGCGGCCTGACCAACAGGAATTACCTAACCTACGACGCCCTTGGGATACCTCTACCCTTTGTGCGGTCATCAGGGCCGGCCATTGACATTGCAAATGTGCAGCCGCTCTTGAGTCGCGGCGTCTCCGCGGAAAGTGGGAACAGCTTGGTGATGCTGTGGTTGGTTACCGGCACAAGAACGTTGCGATGCCACGTCCGCACCTGTACTGCGACCGTTACCGCATTCAGTCGCTGAGCCGCAGTCACATAAGCTTAAACTCAAGCTGGGACTACTTAAGCAGTTTGGTCGTTTGGAATACTGACAGCTGGAAATCATTAGGGCGAATGTTTAAGTGGCCGGAACGTCGAAGGATTTGAACCCGCCAAGTCAATCTCACTAGAAGTTTTAGCACCACGGCTGCGCTAGTTTGCAAGCTTCAGTCTCGCCCCTTAGAGCATTCATGAACTCCCTGCACTGCTTGAGTCACGGCAAGTGCAGAAGGATCAATACTTTCAACTTTGGGAATTACCAAAGATTGATTACAAGCGCTCTGAATATATATTGCAGTCAGCATTCCTTTTTTGCGATCTATGAAGTCATTACTGGTAACTGCAGTCCGATTTAAACTTCAGAAAACAGACTCTATATAATTTTTCAGCTGCATTCGCAATGCGACACGATCCCTGCTGTGATGTTGCTGGCGGTGGCAATGAGGGCAAAGAGCTGCAACATTATCGAGGCTGTCTAGGCCTTTTTCGCTTAGAGGAATAATATGGTGCGCTTCAAGATATGAACTTCCGTCATCTCTTTCAAAAAGCTTTGCGACGCAACCAGGCATTTCGCAGGTGTTCTGGGCCCTATGGAGAGCTGCCGCAACAACGTATGGGTTACGAGCAAACTCACTCCTAATAACGTCTTTCCGTACAGGCCCTGCTGCTGCTTCTAAGGCGAGCGCCAAAACCATAGAGTGTGGTGATCTGCGAGCGATCTCTTGCATAACTTCCGCGGTTGTCATGTTCTCGACCGAGTCGATCTTGATTGCATAAAGCGTTTGCCCGATGTTGCCGATAAGCACGGCGTCATTCACCTGTAGCCAAACTCTAATGAGCTCGCGGCCCATCCGCGGTTCCGGCTCCCTGCTCGCCTTGGCTGATCTTTTAGCGTTATAGAAAGAGCTGATGACGGTCTGTCGGTAAGGGCTCAGTGGTGTCACCACTGTGATGGGAGTAGCTGGCCGCTCCAGAGAGGGTGCAATATCTGCATCAATAACCGCTGCGTGCTGTTCCGCAGACAGGACATATGCTTGCTTGCTTTTGTCGGTCGGGGCTACGCTTTTGATACCCCAATTGTCGAAGATTAGATTCCAATCGACAGCAGTCATTTCTGACGCCCCCCTGTCTAAAATATACCGCAGCATAGATGGCAACGTGCCACTTGTCCACGCCGACAGTTTACAGGTATTCTCTTGGCTCATCTCCTCTGGCAGCCGGAACTTTACCGGACGAAACTTCGCCAAGGCGTCGCAGCCAACTATCTGTCGACCGTTGATGCAGCACCTCGGCAAATCACAGAGGGGTAGGCTCCAACGATTTCGTGCAGATCTTTCGTAATCCGGGTAAAAGGCGGATCCGGAGGAAGCATTTCTAGTACGCAGGAGCCTGCAATAAGTATTCATCAAACGTGCGAGATGGAAGCTCAAGGGATGGCGCTGGTCGGGCGTGCGCAGCACCACAATTCCAATACCACTCCCCAGGGGTCCTAACTTTAGAACCTCTGCTCCTAGATTGCGCTTATAAGTGCCAACTTCATGAGGTGCCGTGAATGATGACGCCGCTGGGAGCTCTAGCGTCGCTTGACCTGACAGATCCCAATACCTGCTTCAATGTTCTCTCCCACGACAAGCATCAGGTTGCTGAAGGCATGGTCGTGGAAAGTCTTTTCGACCAGATAATCGAGCGGATTCCTGCCGCGGTGGGAGGCGAGAACGTGCACATTCTGGACGTGGACACATTCGTTGTGCGTCATCCGAGCTCATTCAAACAGAGCTATGCCTTCGTTCTGTCGTGGAAGGAACGGAAGCAGACCGGCCTGAAGCGGTATCTAATAGCGCTCGGCAAAGTCTTTACTACCTACCAAGTTGAGTACATAGGTGGGACGGGATTTAGGGCGAGACTTGTAAGGGAGGGCAGACCTGCAAGCAACTGGGAGGTACTGGAAGACCTGTTGGGAACGCTGAGTGTCAGGAGTACCAAGGTCTACGCGGTCGATAATAGTGTTCGCAAGCCCGACCGCCAGTTGGCCTCCTTCTGGGGCTATCTTCGCGAGACCTACGGCAATCGGTTGGCGGAAAAGGTTGCAGTTCCGCGGCTGCTGGTCAACTGGGGTATACAGCCATGGTTTCGCTCGGTCTGGAATATTGACCGGGTCTTGCTGGTGGGGGATTTGCTCTGGGTGCTGGAGGCAAAGCACAAGTTTCCCTACGAGCATTCGGGAAGATTGCAGTTCGGACTCAACAACGGCGAGGCATACCTCATTCGGGACTTGGTCAGTTGTGGGATAAACGTCATCCACACTATCGTGGTGAAGCCATACTGGGACATGGATGTCGGCTCTTCGTACCTGATAAGTAGCTACAACGCAAGGCAGAGCGCAATCGTTGTTGGCCGAACAGTCGGAAAAGCAGAAATTGAGCAAATAATAGGATCTGCAACCGCCTGTTCTCCCGGACATACCACCATGACCGGGGACGGAAAGCTGAAGTACAAGCCAATGACCGCAAGCGATTTCGGCCTGCTGTCGAATCTGGCTGATCCGGACGCAGTCGCCCGTGGCATCGCGCAGCTGCTGGAAGGCAGCATGGAAAATTACTGCAGGGACGAAAATCTGAGGGCTGCTCGCATCGCTTGCCCCGTTCGGCGAGAGAGGGAGCAGCCTGAGGTTTGACTTTGCCGTAGGCCACCGCTTATTCCTAATGAAAATACCTGTCTTCGCTTCTCGGTAGTCGGGTGCTGCGCACTCTGTTCGGGCGCAACAAAATTGTTCACGTAGGGCTAGGTTCACCATGGTTAAATTCGGGCAAACGAGCCAAGCCACTCAGTTTTTTACTTGATAAAAGGATGTATTAAGAATGCACGGATCGCCCCCCACGAGACGAGCTGATGCCACACCCCATGCAGCTTCTCTTGTCGAGGGTCTGAGGGACATTGGGTATTCACTGGAGACCGCTATATCCGACATCATCGACAACTCCATCACGGCGGGTGCTAATCGGGTTCGGATCATAACCGAAGTACATAACGAAGAACCCCTGATGGCGGTAGTGGATGACGGCAAAGGGATGACCGAAGACGAGCTCATTGCAGCAATGCGACCGGGAAGCCGTAATCCTCTTGCAGCCCGTGATGAGCCAGACCTTGGAAGGTTTGGACTTGGCTTGAAGAGTGCGAGTTTCTCGCAATGCCGACGTATGACAGTTGTGTCTCGGAAGGACGGCAGGACTTCCGCTGCCGTCTGGGATCTCGATGAAGTTGCGGAGCGGAACGAATGGGCGGTGCAACTACCTGATCACGTTGAAGAGATTCCAGGATTGGACCAGCTTGGCACCACGGGGACGTTGGTTCTGTGGCAAAAGCTTGATCGGTTGAGTGGGGGCCTTTCACATAACACCGCACGACGCTCAGAAATCATCAACCGGAGAATTGCCGAAACCGAACGACATTTGCGTCTGGTGTTTCACCGCTTTATGCAAGGCACGAAGTCACTCCGAATTTTCTTGAACGGCCGTCAGCTTCAGGCACTCGATCCTTTTGTAAAAAATCATCCAGCGACGATAGTCGATCCAGAAGAAAGGCTTGCTCTGGCGGGCGGTGTGGTCGAGATCCAAGGTTTCACTCTCCCTCACCACAAGCAGATGACCAAGTCAGAATGGGATGATATCGCCGGCCCTGAGGGGCATCTGAAATCGCAGGGCTTCTACCTCTACCGAGGTGGGCGCCTTATCGTATATGGAACTTGGTTCGGCCTCTGCCGGCAGTCCGAGCTGACCAAGCTTTCACGGGTAAGGATCGATATCCCTAACAGTATGGATGCTGACTGGAAGATTGACGTTAAGAAATCCTCTGCCCAGCTGCCGCCTGCCGTCCGTGACCGCCTCCGGCAGGTGATAGAGCGCATTCAGAGCGCGTCGAAGCGGACCTATATCAAGCGCGGTCAGAAGCTCGTCGACCAAGAGCGGCTCCCCATGTGGAATCGCATTCAGGCTAACGGGCAAATCCGGTATCGACCGAATATCGATCATCCCGCATTTTCGGATTTTGCCGATAACCTTTCACCTGCACTGCAGCGCGGGTTCTTCAACTGTATAGCCTTGGTAGGCGCTTCGTTACCCCTAGAAGCCCTCTATGCCGACATGGCTGGCACGGCCGAGCAGATAGTTGCTGATCATGTCGATGAAGCCACGCTGGCCCAAGCTGTTAAAGCTACGCTCCAGGTACTTATGGGAGCCGGGAAGGAGATCAACGAAATCATATCGCTGATGAAGGATGTCGACCCCTTCCGTTCGGCTTGGCTTGACACTAATCGCATCATCGAATCAACGTTAGAGATGAAGGAACACAAATGACTCCCTTCCTGAGCAGCCTTGAAGGCATGGCAACGATGTACATGGCGTCACAACAAGGGCCCCACACTGCGCAGTCAATCCGCGACATTATCCGGCAGTTGCGCGACACGCCGATGTTTGCGGGGAAGATCGAAGACGACGATGCGGAGAAGCTCGCTCGGCTCATTGAGGAGAAGCACGGCATTAGCATGGGCCTTGGCGCCGTAGTGGATGCGGAGGATTTCCGCCCGTGGCTGCATGATGCGCGTATCAAAGGCGAAGTTGGGGATTTCTACTGGAGCCGCTATCGGAAACTCCTCAACCTCAAAGGGCTGCCGAAATCAGTGATCGATGGAACTTACGAAGTGACCGATCGCATTCTAGACCGCCTCGGTGATCCGAAGAACATGACTCCGTGGAGCCGCCGTGGCATGGTCGTCGGGCATGTCCAGAGTGGCAAGACGGCGAACTACACTGGCTTGATATGCAAGGCTGCCGACGCAGGCTATCGTCTGATCGTAGTGATTGCCGGCATCCACAACAATCTGCGCAACCAGACGCAGGCCCGAATCGACGAAGGATTCATTGGTCGTGATACAGGGCGGCTTGCTCATGCCGACAGGGCTCAACGCCAGAAGATCATCGGTGTCGGCCAGTTCGACCAGCGCGAATTCCCGGTTGCACTGACCAATACCCTGCGCGACTTCAACAAGGCCACGGCCAGCACTAACACCAGCCAGATCGGGCAATACAATGTCCCGGTCGTGCTGGTGATCAAGAAAAATTCCAGTACTCTGAGAAACCTGCTGGAGTGGCTGAAGGAACACTCCGTTCATCAGGGCACGCAGATGGTCAGCCAGCCGATGCTTCTGATCGACGACGAGGCTGACAATGCCTCGATCAATACCGCATATTCCCGCGACGAGGTCACCCGTATCAACGGTCAGATCCGCGAACTGCTCTCACTTTTCCACCGCAGCTGTTACGTCGGATACACGGCCACACCCTTTGCCAACATCTTCATCGACCCTGATACCGATGACGCGGCACTGAAGCAGGATCTTTTCCCCCGTCATTTCATCATCGGCCTAGACGCGCCGTCGAACTATTTTGGCGCTCAGAAGGTTTTCCTCGATGCCAGCAGCAGGCACGTTCGCCTGATCGACGACAACGAGGACATTCTGCCGATGAGACACAAGATCAATCAATCGATCGATGTGTTGCCAGACAGCCTAATACGGGCTGTGCGTTCCTTCATCGTCGCGCGTGCTATCCGCAATGTACGAGGTCAACAGGCGTCGCATGCCTCAATGCTGATCAATGCCTCGCGCTTCACTGATGTCCAAGGACGACTCCGATCGAAGGTGGCCGATGTGGTCAGCCTGATTAGGGAGGCGGTTGCCGTTGACGGCGGCAAGGGCCGTGCCGCTTTGCAGAATTCGCAGATCGCGGCCCTCCATACGGTCTGGAAAGAAGAGTACGCAGACGCGGAGGGCGCCGAATGGGCTGCGGTTCAGGCCAGACTGCACGAGGCTCTGGTTGCGGCAAGAGTTGTCGAGGTCAATGCATCGAAACGGTCTCAACGACTCGACTATGACCAAGGTGGCGAACATGGCGTGACTGTCATTGCTGTCGGTGGCTTCTCCTTGTCGCGCGGGTTGACGTTAGAAGGGCTGACGGTCAGCTACTTTCTGCGGAACTCGATGATGTATGACACGCTTATGCAGATGGGACGATGGTTCGGCTACCGCCCCGGATATGAAGACCTCTGCCGCGTGTGGATACCTGCGGATGGCGTGGGCTGGTATGCACACATCCACGAGGCGATGGACGATCTACAGGCCCAGTTGAAGCGCATGGAGTTGGCGAATGCCACGCCGGAACAGTTTGGGCTGGCAGTTCGCAGCCACCCGGAATCACTCATAGTGACCGCACGAAACAAGATTGGAACCGGCCGAGAGTTCCCCATGAAGGTCGGTCTGGCAGGCAGACTTATCGAGACTACGCGGATTCGAATTGACAGCGTTCAGTTGGAGCGTAACCGGAAGGCCGGGCAGGACCTAGCGGTGGCCATAATGGCTCTTGGGATCGTGGTGGATCATTCTTCGAAGGGCACCCTTTATCGATCGGTTCCCGTCGATCTGGTGCGAGACTTCCTGCGGGTGTTCCGTGCCGATGCAGCCGATCCATTGACGGATCCGCGGCTCATGAGCGACTACATTGACGCCCGCGCTGATGGCGAGTTGAGGGAATGGGACGTCCTGTTTGCCAGCGCCCATAATGCAGATGCGCCGGATGAGCTGGCGGACGGCCTCAGGATGAGAGCCTTCACCCGATCGGTTGGCGAGCCCGATATGCGCCAAGGAGTGCTTGCGATCAGCGGCACAAGCAGGCGGGTAGGCTCGCCCGGTGACGAGCGCGTCGGCCTCAAGGAAGAACAGATCGATACCGTGACCGCGGCTTTTAGCGATGAATGCAACCGCTTGGGCAAGGTAGTCCCTAAAACACTTCCTCCGCGCATCTTCTGCGAGGTGCCTGGTCGCCAACCTCTCATCATCCTTAGATTCGTGGCTCCCACAGTCTTAGACAAAGTGCTGATCGAAAAGCTGCCACGAGTTGTCCTTGCCTGGAGCATCTGTTTTCCACCGTCCAACATACAGGGCGGCACCGTCGAGTACGTCGTGAATACCATTCGCATGCGCGAGATGTTTGGCGAAGAGGAAGTCGAAGAGGAGGCGCACGGTGATGCTGAATGACACACCATGGTCCGGTCTCGAGGCAGGCAGGGTCGACACGCGACGGGTTTCTGCCTCCGCACGGTGGAACTGGTTCTGGGCGGTGATGCCAAGGACCGATGCTGCGCTTCTTCTGCAATTAGGAAGTCTGCCGGAACCGGGGCCGGATCTCCCAAAGCTGAGGAACATTGAGGTTCAGTTCCAAACCCTCATGGGTGGGCCGATCCTCTACATACGCCTCAAAGACACGTCACAACTCGAGCTCTTCGAGACGCTCTGCCGCGACGTCATGGCCTCGAGCGAGCTTGCGAGCACCGAGCCCGAAGCGCTTGAACGAGTGATTGGACGGACCTTCCGTTGGCACTACCTACTGCGAGGCGGGAGACCTGACGTGCTTTCGGAGGAGGCACAGAAGGGCCTGATCGGCGAAATTGAAGTTCTAAAGCTACTGATGGGAAGCTTGGGTGCGAAGGCAGCTCTTGCAGCATGGACTGGTCCATCTGGAGCCCCGAAGGACTTCGAGCTCAAGGTTGGCTGCATAGAGGTCAAGGCAAGGCGCGAAGCCTCACAGCCATTCGTAAGCATTGCCAATGAGCATCAGCTTGCTGACGTTCCGGGTCGTCATCTCTGGCTGGGAGTATTGTCGGTTGACAGGGCCCAGCTACCCCATGGTCTAACACTTGCGGACCACATAAAGGAGGTAACGGAACTCCTCGAACGGACAGAGCCATCGGCAAGAATGGACTGGGATCTACACCTAGCCGATGTGGGCTACGATTTAATGCACGACTACTCCCCTTGGCGCTGGGTCGTGTCGCATCCAGAGTTTCATCACGTCGTGGATGACTTTCCCCGTATTACCGCTCCCGTCCCGCTTGGAGTTTCGAACGTGAACTACACGCTTTCGCTGTCAGCCTGCGCTCCCTTCAAGACGGACTGGGATGCTGTGCGTTCTACTCTGGTACAGGAGATCCAGTCATGAGCGAGATTCAGGACTATTATCGAGGTCTTATGGCCGACATCCGCCGTGAAGCAGATACAAGCGGAGTGCTCATGGTGGAAGCGTTCTTCGATCAGATGACTGCCCGCTTGACAGAGGCCGGTGAAATCGAGACGGCCGACCGTGCCTTCTATAACTACGGTGAGGGCACTCAAAGGATCAGGATCGACGGTTACGCCGGCGACCCGCGAGACAGCGAGGGAGTCCTTGGTCTGATCGTCTGCGACTTCGTCGACGGTGACGAGCCGCTGACATTTGGCAAGGCCGACATTCCGCCCATTCTCAACCCTCTTATCCGCTTTTTGAAGAAGGCTCGGACCGAGACTTTTCGCGATGCTCTGAATGAGGTGAGCCCTGCATTTCAGGTCTCCGACTTGATCATCGCGACGTGGTCTCAGATCACCAAGGTCAAGCTTATTCTGATCTCAAACCGCCGGTACATCAGCCGCGATGACTCTGTAAAATTACAGGACCTAGATGATATTCCGGTAACTTGGTCTGTCTGGGATCTGGCCCGGTTTGAGCGATTCGACCGTTCCGGCCAAACACGCGAAGATATACTCATCGACTTTTCGGGTGACTTCGGCACTCCGCTTTCAGCGCTCAAGGCGTCGCAGACCGGTGCAGCTCTGGAAAGCTATCTTCTGATCATCCCCGGTCGGCTGCTCGCCGCAATCTATGATCGTTGGGGCTCTCGCCTTCTTGAGGCCAATGTCCGCACCTTTCTTCAGGCCAGAGCCAAGACCAACAAGGGTATCCAGAAGACCATTAGGGAGGAGCCGGAACTCTTCTTTCCCTATAACAATGGCCTGTCGGCAACGGCCGAGTATGTGCAATGCTCCTCGACGGACTCCGGCTTGGCGATCTCCTCGATCAGCAATCTTCAGATCGTAAACGGCGCGCAGACAACAGGCTCGATTCATGCGGCACTTAGAACCGCTCAAGAGCAGTTGGAAAGCGTCTTCGTACAGATGAAGCTGACGGTCGTGCCTCCGGATCACTCTGAGGAAATTGTGCCGAAGATCTCGGAATACGCGAACACCCAGAACAAGGTAAACGCCGCTGACTTCTTCTCGAATCACCCGTTCCACATCCAGATGGAAAAGTGCTCGCGAAACGTTTTTTTTGCCGCTCGCGAAGGGGAACGACATGAGAGCAAATGGTTTTACGAGCGTTCTCGTGGCCAATATATCAACGAACGTGGGCGACGTTCGGGCAGTAATCAGAAAAAGTTCGACCTTGAGTTTCCCAAGATGCAGCTTTTCAGCAAGACCGATCTGGCCAAGTACGAACAATCTGCGGGAGGGCAGCCTCATATTGTTTCGCGTGGCGCACAGAAGAACTTCGCGGCATTTTCCAAGGATATAGGTGAAAACTGGTCACGGCATCAGTCAAAGTACGATGAACTTTGGTATCGCAGATTAATTGCAAAGGCAATCATCTTTCGAAAGCTCGAAAATGAGATCCCAAAACAAATCTGGTACGAAGGGGGGTATCGCGCGAATATTGTAACTTACGCTATGGCAAAGATTTTTCACGATGCGAACAGGGCAAATGAAGTGCTGGATCTCGATATTATCGCGAAACGGCAACTGGTCTCCGACGAGCTTTCCGCTGCTCTTCTCATTGCAGCAAAAGAAGCCCATATAGTCATTACTCAGCCTGCTGCGGGCATGCGCAACTTCTCGGAGTGGGCGAAGCAACAGGCCTGTTGGAGCGAGCTTCAGTCGCGAAAAATCGTCTACGCATATGGATTTGAGCGGTGTCTGACGTCTAAGGAAACCGTAAAGAGGAACGAACACGATGCGAAGGAGCTTCAGCGCGAGATTGCGGGGATCCAAGACCAAACACAGGTAGTGAAGCTGGGGGCGGACTTCTGGCGTAGTGTGTGGGAGCAAGGCATGGCCACGGGTAAGCTGACAACGAAGGACGAGCAGATCCTGAGGCTCTGTGCTTACATGCCGCGACAAGTTCCCTCCGAAAAGCAGTCCAGGCATGCGCTCATGGTTTTGGAGCGACTAAAAGCTGTCTGTCCTGGGCTGCGTGGATGCTGACGTAAGGTGGATGCCCCGCTGGAAATGGTTATGATCCAAATCTAAGACCTGCTAAGGCTCTATTTCCTCTACTTAAATTCAATAGAGACGGCCCTCTAACCCACATACAATGTTAGTGATCGCCATCAGTACTCCACCTTTAATTGGGAGTGTGGATCTCATCGCGCGTAAGGACGGCGAGACGTACCTGGTGCAGTGCAAGCAATGGCGTTCGGTGCAGGTGGGTGTGCCGGTGGTGCGTGAGTTGTATGGGGCGATGGCGGCTGAGGGCGCTGTCGGTGGTTTCGTGGTGACGAGTGGGACGTTCACCCAACCGGCGCGGGCGTTCGCGTCGGGGCGCAATGTGCAGTTGGTGGATGGCGCGGTGTTGAAGCAGTGGATTGCGGAGACGAAGAAACCGGGTCCGGGGCCGACGGTTGAGGTGGTTGCGGAGCAGGTTGAGCCGGTGGTTGCGCCGATAGTGGAAGCCCCCGTGGTGAAGGAGATGGTTTCGCGGGCATTGCCTGAAGTGAAGGAGGAGCCCAAGGCGCCAGCATGTCCGTTCTGTAAAAAATCGATGGTGACCAAGCTGGCGCGAACCGGGAAGAATGCGGGCGGGCACTTTTGGGGCTGTGTGGATTATCCAAAGTGCCGAGGGATTAGGCCGATTTTTGCGGCGATGAAGGTGAAGTGAACGCCAACTGTGTTTTCGTCTGATAAAGCCGAGGTGTCCGGGTTTACTGCCGCTGCGCGGCAGATCGCTAGCAAGCTTGCTCCCACGGCCTTCGGCCAGAATCAAAAACGGATCGAGTCAGTCTGCAGTACAGCCGTTGAATGTGCGCCGCATCGGTTTACTGCCGCTGCGCGGCAGATCGCGAGCAAGCTTGCTCCCACGGCCTTCGGCCAGAATCAAAAGCGGATCGGGTAAGTCTGCAGTACAGCCGTTGAATGTGCGCCGCATCGGTTTACTGCCGCTGCGCAGCAGATCGCGAGCAAGCTTGCTCCCACGGCCTTCGGCCAGAATCAAAAAAGCCATCAATCAGAACCCGTCATCGCGGCTCCGGCCAGAATCGAAAGGAGAGAGGGTGTTCTGTGCTGTTAATTAATTCCCTGTCACCCACATAACATTTTCGCTAATCAATATTTACCCGGGTTTCATTTGATCCTGAGCCGCTGGATTCTTAAAGTGGCCTCACCTAATCGAACTTGCACGAGCAAGAAGGTTTATTCAAATGTTCAAATCCATTGGTATTGCCAGCGCTCTTGTTATTTCTTCTTTGTTGGCCGCGCCTTTTGCCATGGCGGAAGAGTCCTCAGCGTTCGTTGCCCGTAATGATGTGATTCATGCAAGCCTGGAGCAGCACGCGGAAGCCCTCACCGCCCAGGCGAAGGAGCCGAGCAAGAATCAGCAGGCCTCGACCTATAACCCTCAAGCGGAGAATGCCAAGCACACCTAACCTGTACGCCGTTTCAGCTTCTGTCCGTTTCACGTAGTTGTTTCAACCTGTTCCGCGTCGTTGCTCCCGGCGTGGGGCCTCAAAGCTCCAAACTTCAGCCGCTGTCCCCAGCGGCTTTTTTTTGATCGCGAGAAAGTTAGAACATCATTAACAAAAACAGGGCTTCTTTTATCAAGCCGCAGCCCATCGTCAATACAATCTGCGGAAAATATTTAACAGTGAACGACGCTTTCAACTACAACGCGTTATTCATTGCGATGACGGCGACGCTGTCGACGTCAGCGCAGAATCCGAACAGGGACAATCTGTAAGCCGTCCGGCGAACCGGGCTGCCACTGAGATGCACGGCGTCTGAATCTTGGGCATGAACCTATCTACGGCTTCTCTCCCTCAGGCAAAATGCCGACCCTCTGTAGGAATTGGCTTTTAACGAGGTAGGAATGCGCTCGCTCAATCTGAAAACTGTCGTGGTCTGCAGTGTTCTGGCTTTGTGCCTGGGCATGACGGGCGCGCAGGCGGCGACTGACACGCCGCAGCCGGCCACCTCGACCACACCCAAAACCACTCAGCCCTCCAAAACCTCGAAGACCTCAACCCCTTCGAAGACTGCCAAGAGCTCAAAGACGTCCACAACGTCGAAGACCGCCAAAAGCTCGAAAACCTCAAAAAGCTCAAAAACCGCCAAGACCTCCGCGACCTCCAAGACGTCGAAAACCACAAAAACATCGAAGACGACGAAGACGTCAAAGTCCGCCAAGACCGCGCCCAAGCCCGTCCCCGCGCCACCCGCGACACAGCAGGTCACGATGCTCGGCGGCAAGTACGTCTTCGCGCTGCCTAAGGATTACGTCGAAGGGCCGATGGAAGAGATCGACGACAAGGCCCGCGCCGCTGGCGTCACCGGTTCGCTGTACATGAACAAACCTGCGAAACGCGTGGTGATCGTGACCGAGACACCGTTGCCGGATGCGCAGAACGTCCCTTCCAACGACACCCAGACGCTCGACAACATCATCGCCGAGACCCTCGTCCAGCAGCAGTCCAGCTACAAGGACTTCAGCAAACTGGGCGAGAAAAAGATCGTCCGCCAAGGCCTCGACCTGCGCCAGCTCGACATCTCCGGGAGCGTCGAAGGTGGCAAGGTGCTGAGCACGACGATTGCCGCCGTGTCAGGCACTCGCACTGCGGTAGTCAACGTGATTTCCCTGGAAAAAGACGTGAAGGCACACGAGGCGCTGGTGAACAGTTTGACGGGCGGCAAGTGAGGATCGCTGCTTTTTTGGCAGCGATTGCAGCCTTAAAAGCAGCGAATAATCAAACGTCATTGGCTATTTTTTAGCCAGACTGTTATGTCATTCATGAGGGCTTGGGCTTGGCCTAGAGCGTCTTGGGCCATCGATTCGCTAACGGGATCGCCGGAGTAATCGCTGAGATTGCGCTGTTTACGCAGCCCATCCAGGGTAATCATCCGAGTCCTCTCCAAACCAATCGTCAACGGTAATGTCTGGATCATCGTCTGGTGATGCCCGGGTTTACTGGTTAACGTGCGAAAGCCGTTCGCCTGCAAGACAGCGTTGGCGGCTTGCATGATCGACTTGTACGCCATGTCGAACCGCCCTTCACAACTCATTCCCGGAAGCTGCGCGTCTTCAAGACTTCTCCTCGCGGCCGCTACGAGTCGCTCTACATTTCCAACATCGGTGGGAATGCTTTCCAAAGCCCTGCCAAGCAGGTTATCCAGTGTCATTGCTCACTCCTTGTGATGGGTCAGATCGTCCTCCGAACCGATGATGAACATCTTAGGCTTCGCCATCAGATCGCGCACGAAACCACCTTGCTCTGTTAACAATTGGAACCACTCTTGCTGTTGGTACTGCTTTGGATTGATCTCCCGCCCCACGCTGTCCTGCAATGAATACAGGTGGGTCAGCAGCTCGCTGAAACCGACGTCGCCGATTACCATCAGATCAATGTCACTTTCGGAGGTCGCTTTGCCGTTCGCCATCGAGCCGAACACGAATGCGCAGGCAATTCGATCTGACAACGGAGCGAGCGCTTGAGCCAAGGCTTCGGCCACACCGTCGGTCTTGCGCAAGATACTGACGAGCTCGGGGAAAATAGGGCATTGCTGGTTCGCCCGATACTGCACCTGGTTGCCGACACGCTCCTTGAGCAGCACCCCAACCTCTACCATTTTGCTCAGCTCGCGACTGAGCGTTCCTGACAGGGTGTCAGTCAGCCTTGCGATCTCTCGCAGGTGATATTGCGTCTCAGGGTGCAGCAATAGCAGTGCCAGCACTTTTCTGCGGTATTCAGAGAACAGAAATGTAGACAACACGTTAATCACCTGAATGCTGCTTTAAAGGCAGCAATTGAAGCCTTAAAAGCAGCACTTTTTCAAGCTTGGCACCATCACGCCTCACCTGCGCCCCTCCACCGCCATCCGTACCGCAAATCCAAACAGCACCGTCCCCATCAGGTAGCGCTGAACATTGGCCCAGGTCGGCTTGGTGGAGAGGAAGACCGCGATCGAGCCTGCGGCCATGGCGACCATCGCGTTCACGGTCAGGCTGACGCCGATCTGCACGCTGCCCAGCACCAGCGACTGGCTGAGGACGCTGGTGCCGTTGCCGACCGTGATGAACTGCGGCAGCAGTGACAGGTAAAGCACCGCGACTTTCGGATTGAACAGGTTGGTCATCAAGCCCATGAGGAACAATTGTCTGGGGCTGTCCTGTGGCAGGCTTTTGACCTGGAACGGCGAGCGGCCTCCCGGTTTGACGGCTTGCCACGCGAGGTAGAGCAGGTACAGGGCGCCAGCGATGCGCAAGGTGTCGTACGCGTAAGGCACCGCCATGACCAATCCGGTGATGCCGAACGCCGCGCAGAGCATATAAAAGATGAAGCCGATGCCCACGCCGCCTAGCGAGATCAGACCGGCCTTGCGACCTTGTGAGATGGATCGCGAGATCACGTACATCATGTTCGGCCCCGGTGTCAGGACCATTCCGAGTGAGATGAGGGCAAAGGCAATGAGGTTGGCGAGTTCGGGCATGACCACGTCCAGCGGCAGGTTTGGGGAGCCGGCGAACGGCGTTCGGCGGGTGGCGCCATTGCATCGCAGCGCCGGCAGCCAGAAAAGACACAGATCACGGAAAAATTGACCCTGACAGATGAGCAACCCGGTGGTGGATCGCCCCATCACGACTACGCTTGGCGCATCCGCCTGCGTGCGCTGGACTGTCAGGGCGACAGCCGGTGTCGTTTATTTGGCCAATAGTGGCAAATGGCTCTTCCCAGCATCCAGCAGGCAAGCGACACTCTGAATCGTTGGTGTGGCCGATGTATCAGTCGGGATGCTGCGTCATGAACCCGGTGAAGAGCTATGAACACCTCACTTCATAAAGGTCTCTCGTTTGCTCGGCGGATGTATGTGCCGCGCACGGTCGGGCTGGGCATCGGCTTCTTCACGGTCGCCGCAGCGCTCTACCCGTCACACCCGCCTGCCTGGGTATGGGTGGCGCTGGTCCTGCACGGATACGGCTGGTCACACATGGCGTACCTGTTGGCCAAACGTTCAAAAAAGCCCTATGCGGCCGAGCGCCGCAACCTTATTTACGATTCGATGTTAGGTGGATTCTGGGCCGGGGCAATGGGCCTCAATCCCTTGCCTACGGTCACGGCACTGTCAATGATGGCGATGAATAACATTGCCGCGGGTGGCCCACGATTGTTTCTGGTCGGGGGCGCAGCGCAAATGGCCGGCGCGCTGCTGGGCTGGTTCATTTTCATGCCTGAACTGTTTCCGGCCATCACGCAGGTTCAGGTGTACGCCTGCCTGCCGATGCTGGTGATTTACCCGATGGCGATCGGCCTGGTCTGCTATCGCGTGGCGTTGCAATTGTCCAAAAGCAAGAAAGCACTGGAGAAGCTCAGCACCACTGACAGCCTGACCGGCCTCATGAACCACGGCGCCTGGAAAGACCTGCTGACCCTTGAGTTCAACAACTGCCAGACCCTGAACCGGCAGAACAGCGTGGCGCTGATCGACATCGATCATTTCAAAACCATCAACGACACGTACGGCCACATCATCGGCGACAACGTGCTCAAACAGCTGAGTGGCGTCCTCTCCGCCGGTCTGCGCGAAACCGATCTGGCGGGTCGCTACGGGGGTGATGAATTCTGCGTGATCCTGCCCGACACCACCCTGGCCCAGGCGACGGATATTCTCGAACGCTTGCGGCGCACGGTTCACGAGCACACCCACTCCGCCCTTCCCGACCTGAAGCTCAGCCTGAGTATCGGCATCGCGCCCTACGGCCCGCACCTCAGCGACGCGGGCATGTGGCTGCATGAAGCCGACATGGCGCTGTACGACGCCAAGAGCACCGGGCGAAACCGAGTCACGTCGGCCAGGCCCGGTGCGAGGGCGTGTGAGACATTGAGTCCGGAGCTCGAGTGATTTTTAGCGGCGCAGACGGGAGATGAGACGGGGTCGGTCCTGCGCAACGATGACGCCTTGCGTACCCTCCAGCCATCCTACGAGGCGTGCTGCTTACCGCAACGGGTCTTCCGGGCTTTGAATCTGCTTGAGCAGATCCAGTGGCGTGACCGTTTCAAGCAACGTCACCAGGCTGTCCTCCAGCCTCAACGGCCCATACAGCCCTTCTTCACGCTCCAGATGAGCCATCTGAACCTCCCGGTAAGCGCCGGGATAGATGCTCTTTTCGAGGGGCAGCAGCCGATCGAAATGCTCCAGCAATCCTTGAAAGACAATGCGCCGCTCCACCACACCGCGCGTGGTCGCGATCAGTTTTATAAAAAACTCTGAATCGCCCTGCCGCATGGCCTCGTAAGCCGCGTATCGCTCGACGAGCGTGTAGGCACCCGACTCATCGAAAATGACGCAGCAGAGCGCTTCGCGTTGACGTCCGTTGAACGGGTTGTGCGCTGCACCTCGACGGTGACTTTGGGCAAGCGCAAAGGCGACGGCCAACTCAGCCTCTTGCCGTCGCCGCGCGCTGCGAAGGCGAGTGAGGTCATCCAGTGAAGGCGCCTGCCGCCCTAACCGCTCGATTTCAGCGCAAAAAGCGGCAAACAATCCTTGAGGCCCGAACCACTGTCGGTGAACGGCTTGAAGCTGATCCCTGGACATTGCGCCTTGTCGGTCGAGCAATCGCTGAAAATCACTCATGACTCCCTGATCCCCCTGTTCTTGCGCAAGCCGCCGCGTGTCTGTTGCCCTTTTGCGGTGAGTTGAGCTGTATGCAGTCATTGTCTCGTTCCTTGTTGTTGTTAAATTTCTTGTCTGGGCATCACAGCACCGAGAGGTCCATCCGCTGTACCGAGGCGCGGTGGCTGGAAAAAAGCGCGTCATGATCCGCGCCGGGAAAAAAACGACGAACACATGGACACCGGGATTAGCCGTTAATAGAGTTTCGACGGATAACATTCACGCGATACTTCACCCATAGTCAGTCCCTGGCGACCGTCTTGAACATTGATATTTGATCAAATACTTTTCACACACGCACAGAGGCACTCCGGAAAAACCATTCCCGAGGCACAACCCGAATTCAACATACGATCAAAATCAGAGCACTTATTATGCGCTTATCAATCAGCGATACAATCCGTCAAATGTAGGGGGTGTGGGTGTTTTTTTCTTACGGGATGACGCGACGTGTAATGCCAAAAGTTGTGCGCGATTCTTCACCTCGTTTTTCTTCAAAAGCGCCGACACATGGTCGCGGGCCGTGTAATCGCTGATGCCCAGCTGCTGGGCGATGTCTTTGTTGGTGTAACCCAACAGCACCAGTTGCAGCACTTCGCACTCCCGTGGCGTAGTCTTGGTTAATCGTTTCCGCTTCCGCTCTTGTCCCAGCATTGCCGTGTACCAACCTCGATTAGTTACCCGCGATGGCGTTAAACAACCATCGGCTTGAAAAGATTTTTATTGAGCTTTTTTCGTGATTTTTCGACGCATTACTACTTAGCGCTCGCAACGTTAATATGCGCACCTAAAGAAGTAATTATTCCTACAGAAATGAGAGAAACTTCGCCGACTTAGTCTTACAAACATTACGATCGCGCGCACAATATTATCTGCAAACGATAAGTTCACGTGATCATGGACAGGCTACTTGTATAGACAGGGAGGACGATATACGTCGCAAATGATAATTACAATCATCTGTTACAAATGAACTGTCAGTGCTGCAGGTATCGTGGCGGACAACGACGCTGAGCGCGCCCACAGCCTGCGCGTGAAAAAGCGCAGGTCGTGGGCTCGGAAGGGAAATGCCTGACAGGATTTCAGGACGTCGGCTGACCAAACATCTTCATCGCACGCTCGCGAATCTCGTCCGGCGAGAGGTCTTCCTTGTGTGTGCCGATGAACCAGAGGTGTCCGAACGGGTCGCGTACGCTGCCACTGCGATCCCCGTAAAACATGTCCTGCACCTCGGTAACGACGCTGGCGCCCGCCGCCACTGCGCGCTTGAACTGTTCGTCGACATCGGGCACGTACAGGTGCATGGCGAACGCGGTCTTGCCACCCGGCTGAGGGCTGACGAAGCCGCCTTGATCACAGGGCTCGGACAGCATCATCCGTGAATCGCCGATTTGCAGTTCGGCGTGTCCGACGCGCCCCCCCGGTGCGTCCAGACGAAACATTTCCCGGGCACCGAACGCTTTCTTGTAAAACTCGATAGCGTCGGTCGCAGGTGAAACACCCATGTAGACGGTCAGGCTGTGCTGACCTTCAGGGATCGGTTTTACGCTCATGACTGATCTCCTCTAGCGTTTCTTATCGGGTGGGGCATCAAGGCTGCAGCTCGAAGAGCGCCTTGCTGGTCGCCATGTCAAATGGCGCGGAAAAGTGTTCGTGAACCGCCTTCCAGCCGTCGGCGGTTCTGCGATAGCCCGCCGTGGCGCGCATCCAGGACGACTTCACCTCGCCCTTCTCGTCCGTGCCGCCGCACTTGTTCAGCCAGTGCGCGAACGCGACGTCGCCGTCGGCATGAATCGTTAACTGGTGGGTTTCGAACAACATCGCGCCTTCACACATGCCCAGGCAAAACGCCCAATGCTGGCGGTAGGCATCGGCGCCCCTGAATTGCAGCTGGATGATCGCGTCGTAGGCCACGATTTCGGGCGCGTAGTAACGCATGATCGCCTCGAGGTCCTTGTCGCGGACCGCTGCGCACCAGCGCTCCAGCAGGGCCTGGATCTGTTGCTGGTCGGCACTGACAGGGGATGACGGGCTCATGACTGACCTCCTGCGGCAAAGGCCGGCGTTGGTTGTTCGTCGTGCTGTAGGTTCAATGTGCGCACCGGGCGTACTTCCACACTGCCGACCCGGGCGGCCGGAATATGCGCCGCGACCTGTAGGGCCTCATTCAGGTCGCGCGCCTCGATGAGGTAGAAACCGGCAAGCTGCTCTTTGGTTTCCGCGAATGGACCGTCGGTGATCGATACCTTGCCGTTACGCATTCTGACGGTGGTCGCGGTTTCCACCGACTCCAGCGGCTCGGCGGCCAGCATGCGGCCGGTGGCCTGTACGGACTGCGCGTACGCCAGACACTCGTCATCCCGTGGGCTGTCCGGGTGCGAATGCAGGGTGTGCTCGTTGCTGTAGATCAGACACAGGTATTTCATGATGACCTCCATCAGGCGCGCTAAGCGGCCTTCAATGAACTGCTTGCTCATGACGCTGGACTGCTCAGGGGCATTTATCTGCGCTGTCACAGATTGGTCGTTTGACGGCCAGGCAAATCGACATCCGTGAAACCGAATTTTCTGTGGCTGACCAACGGTCATCTTTGGGTCGGCAACTCGTTCAGAGAGCGCTGCAAAAACCGTCGATCAACGCCCTGTTGTGCCAGCTCGATGGCCTTGAGGTATGCGATTCGGGCTTGGTCATAACGCTCAAGCCTGCGACATAAATCAGCGCGCGCGGCCCACGCCAGGTGGTAACCCTCCAGTTCGCCACTGGCCAGCAGTTCATCCACGAGCGTCAACGCCGCTTCCGGGCCCTGCACCATGGCCAGGGCAACGGCCCGGTTGAGTTGCACCACGGCCGAATCGTTGAAGCGCAGCAACACGTCGTACAGACCGACAATTTGCGGCCAGTCGGTGTCCTCGGCCCGACGGGCTTCTGCATGCACCGCCGCAATGGCGGCCTGCACGCTATAGGCGCCGCTCCTGCCGGAACGCAGCGCCTGTCCCACCAAGGCTTCGCCCTCCTCGATCAAGGCGCGGTGCCACAAACTTCGGTCCTGTTGATCGAGCATCACCGGTTCGCCCTCGGGGGACAGCCGCGCAGGACGACGGGATTCGACCAACAGCATCAAACCGAGCAAGCCCGCGACCTCAGGTTCCGGCAGCAAATCGAGCAACAGGCGACCCAACCGGATCGCTTCAGCGGACAGATCGCTTCGGGTCAACTGCTCGCCGGACGACGCGAAATAGCCTTCGTTGAACACCAGATAAATCACCCGCAGCACGGCATCCAGCCGTTCGGGGAGCTCGCTGTGGGTGGGCACTTCATAGGGAATGTGCGCGTCGCGAATCTTGTTCTTGGCGCGCACGATGCGCTGGGCGACGGTCGATGGGGTGATGAGGAAGGCGCGGGCGATTTCTTCGGTGGTGAGGTCGCACACTTCACGCAGGGTCAGGGCGACCTGGGCGTCGGCGCTCAACGCCGGGTGACAACAGACGAAGATCAAGCGCAGTCGGTCGTCCTCCACGCTGTCGAGGTCGACGCTGTCATTGTGCAACTGGTCTTCCAGTTCGTGCGCCAGTTGGCTGAGGGAAGCATCGAAACGGGCGCGACGACGCAGGCGGTCGATGGCC